>CAZTKE010000008.1:20326-29641 GCA_964614055.1 uncultured Desulfovibrionales bacterium
GCAGTTAAATATCCTTTAAATGAAGGGGGATTCAATGAAAATCAAATTCAATTTCAAGAATTTCGAACCTTCGAATCACCTGAAGGAATACGCGCACGAGCGCTTTATGAAGCTGTCCAAATATCTTCCGGACAGCGAGAATGCCGAGCTTCAGATAAATATGGAAGTGGAGAAATTCAGGCATATTGCCGATGTAACCCTTACAGGCAAGGACGTGCATCTTTCCGCCACCGAGGAAAGCGAGGACATGTACAGCTCGGTGGATTTGAGCCAGGACAAGCTCGAGGCCCAGCTGCGCAAGGTCCGGGACAAGATCAAGGACAAGCGCAAGAAGGGTAAGGGCAAGTCCGTACGCATGGACGTGATCAGCTTCAGCGAATCCGAGGCCGGAGAAAGGGAGCCGGTGGTGGAGAAAACCGATCACTACGAGCCCAAGCCCATGTCCGTGGATGAGGCCGCAATGCAGTTGGATACCCTGAATTACGAGTTTCTGGTGTTCATAAACGCCGAGGCCGGAGAGAGGGTAAATGTCATATACAGAAGAAAGAACGGGGATTTTGGACTGATTGATCCGGGGATATAACCGAAAATGAAGTTGGCAAGCTATATTGATGATGACTTGGTGCTGCCGGACCTTTCAGCCGGGAACAAGGAAGAAGTCCTGGCTGAATTGGTCCGGCCTCTGGCGGATAAGCTGGGCAGGGACGGGGAAACGCTCTTTGAAATTTTGCTTAGCCGGGAAAAGCTGGGAACTACCGGTATCGGGGAGGGGGTGGCCATCCCCCACGGCAAGGCGGACTTTCTGACTGATTTGCACATGGTGGTCGGACGCAGCAACCAGGGGGTGGATTTTGCCGCCCTGGACCACAAGCCGGTGCATGTCTTTTTCCTGGTCATGGCCCCGGAAAAGAGTGCTGGACAGCATCTAAAGGTTTTGGCCTTTATCTCCAAGCTCCTTCTGGACAGTGAATTCAGGCGGGGGTTTAATGAGGCTTCGGACAAGCAGGAGATGCTGGAATTTTTAAAATCCATGTAGGCGATGTATATGGGCAGTGATTCGGGCGGGGAAAATTTCCCGGTCGTGGTTGTTTCCGGGCTTTCCGGGGCGGGCAAGAGCACGGCCATAAACGTGTTCGAGGACATGGGGTTTTACTGCGTGGACGGCCTGCCTTTGGGGTTATTGCCGGATGTGGTCCGCGAACTGGTGGATTCCGGAGCCCGGCAATACCACGGTCTGGCTGTGGGCCTGGATCTGAGGCAGAAGAATTTTGACAAGAAATGGGATGAAGTCCGCAACCGGCTTCAGGTTTTGGACATTGATCTCAGCATTGTTTTTCTGGAAGCCGATCTTCAGGAATTGGTCCACCGCTACGCCCAGACCAGGCGTCCCCATCCCCTTGAATCCGGAGAACTCGGCCTGGAGCAGGCCCTGGTCCGGGAAAAGGAGCGTCTCTCCCGGGTCCGGGAAGAGTCCGGCCTGGTCCTGGACACCACTTCCTTTTCCATCCATGACCTGCGCCGCAGGCTGCAATCCAAATGGGAAGCAATCCGGCACGCCGATTCCGGGATGCGCCTGCATGTAATTTCCTTTGGTTTCAAGCACGGGGTCCCCCTGGAAGCTGATATGGTCCTGGACCTCAGGTTCTTGCCCAACCCATTCTTTGTTCCCGAACTCCGGCCTTTGACAGGAGACGATGAACAGGTCTATGCCTATACCCTGAACAGGGAGCCGGGGATATCCTTTCTTTGCAGATTTAAAGAGTTTTTGGAGTTTCTGATTCCCCTGTATGCTGATGAGGGCAGATACCGTCTGACCCTGGCCCTGGGATGCACAGGCGGGATGCACCGCTCCGTGGCTGTGGCCCGGAGCATAACCGGGTTTTTGCGGGAAAAGGGCTATGCCCTTTCCCTTGAACACAGGCATATCCATCTAGGATAGACCCCGGAAATAACGGAGGTAAAATGACCGAAATTGTTCTGGTTACCCACGGCAATTTTGGACAAAGTCTTTTGCAAGCCGCCCAAAGTATTGTCGGAGAGGAAGCCGAGGCCCGTTTTATAGGTGTGGATGTTTCCCGGCCCATGGACGATATTCTGGAAGAGCTTCGGGAGGCGGTGGACAGTACTGATGCGAGCGAGGGAGTGCTGGTTTTAACCGACATGTTCGGGGGAACCCCGACCAATATCAGTCTGTCTTTTCTGGGCAGCGGCAGGCTGGAAGTGGTTACCGGAGTTAACCTGCCCATGGTGATAAAGGCCCTGACCGCCCGCAACGAACCATTCGAGAATCTCGCCTCCGAGGTCAAGTCGGCCGGGAAACAGGGTATCCTGGTCGCCGGCGAGGTGCTTAAAAGACCGGTTAAAGGCAAGGGAAAGGAATCGGATCATGATGTGGGTCAGGATAGATAACCGCCTGATTCACGGCCAGGTCATAGAGACCTGGCTTCCGTATACCAGGGCGGGACATCTGTTCGTGGCCAACGATGAACTGGCCGCGGACCCGGTCCGCCAGGAGATAATGGGACTGGCCATTCCCGCTGGTATCACCGTGCATTATTCCGCAATCAGGGAACTGCCGAAGTGGATAACCTCGGACGTGCGCGACGAAACCTTTGTCCTGTTCGCCACCTGCCCGGACGCCAAACTGGCCTTTGAATGCGGTCTTAATTTCAGTGTCCTTAATGTGGGCAATCTGCACTATGGACCGGGCAAGAAGCAGGTCTGCGCCCATATCGCGCTTGGTCCGGAGGATATCTCCTGTCTTAATTCATTTGTGAACAAAGGAGTAACCCTGGATTTCAGGTGCGTTCCGCATAAATCCGTACAGGTAAACAAATGGCATTGAGTCTCTGGAGTACGCAGTGGGCTGTTTTGCTTTTGTCCCTGCTTTACGCCTTTTTCCCCCTTTTTAGATATTCAATCAACATAGGTTTTATTGAACGTCCCCTGGTCCAGGGGGTTATCTGGGGGGCGATTACCGGTCAGCCGATGATCGGATTTAACATCGGCGTTTTTTTCGAGCTATTGTGGCTGGATCTTTTCCCGGCCGGGACATTCATCCCCCCGCAGTCCGTATTTGCGGTCTTTGCCAGTACAGTCCTGGTTCGGAGTCTGAGTGCGGTTCGCCCGGAAGAGATATTTCTGATCATGCTCGTTTGCATTCCCTTTGCCTTTCTGGGGAGCTGGTTTGAAAACCGGCAAAGGGAATGGCAGAACAAGAACTACAATCTGCTTTTGCGCTGGGCCTCCAACAAGCAGGGGCACTCACATCCGCAAAAGATGGTTTTGACCTCCATATCCCAGCAATTTATCCTGAATTTTGTATTTGGCGCGGCCACTCTGTATCTGCTGCTTTTCGCCGGGCAGAAGCTCTTGCCTTACCTCCCGGCGGCGGAATTTTTCACCTGGCCCATGGCCTGGCTGGCTGCGGCAATCGGCGGGATCATGTCCCTCAGGCTGCGCAGGGCTTACGCGCTTTTTTTCTGCGGACTGGCCGGGGCCGCCGGGGTCATGTGCGCCGGATGGCTGAATCTGCTGCCTGTCTAACAATGATCCCCATAATGATGGGGTGAATCTTTTGTCCGCGGTTTAATCCCGCGGACAGCAATATCTTCCCCTGGCCAACCTGGCGCCTTGAGCGAAGCGGGCGGTTCAAATGCAAAAGCGGGTTTCAGACGTATAGCCCCCGGATCAGAGGACCGGGAACACGTTTTCAAGATCCACTCCGTCCTTTTGCGCCTGCTCGATCTTGGCCTCCGAGCCCATTATGGAGATCATTTCCTTGTCCATGACCTTGTCCAGGGCCGAGGCAAAGGTCTGGATGTCCTCCCGGGTGCAGGAAAGGACCTGATCCCGGATTTCCTGTCTGAGTTCTTCGTCTATGCCGGCCAGATATCGGGTCATGCTGGTAAATCCCTTGGCGTCCGGGAACTGATACGCGTCCATGGCCCCGATTGTCCCCACCACCGCCTTTTCCAGCTCATCTCCGGACATATCCGTTTGCAGGAGCTGCTTGCCGCTGGAATCAAAAGCGGCCAGGGTTTCGGTCACATTGGGGTCGCGGTAGGAGAGAAAGGTCATCAGCCCGGACAGATGGTCGAAGTGGCAAAAAGCTCCGTAGGCCCCGCCCATGACCCGGATTTTCTCCCACAGATATCCGGTGCGCAGGTATTTGGAGGCCGCCAGCGCCGCGCCGTGAAACTCGTATCCTCCGTCGTACAGGTTGACCGCCTTGCCCACGTAGTTGACCTGGGCGGGGAGGGTGATTCCCTCGTGGCCGGGGAGACAGCCGGGAATCCAGTTTGTATGCGAAATCTCCCTGTCCTCGAATCCGGAAATGAATCCGGGCAGCCCGGACATTGTTTTTTCCAGGTCCTTTTTTTCCGCGGTCAGATTGAGGATAAACGCATTCTTGTTCACCAGGATGTGCCGGATGTCCCGCAGGCAGTGCAGGACCTCCTCCCAATCGGAATCTATTCTGGTCAGAAGGTGGCGCAGAAATATCAGATGGCTTATGCCGCTCATGTGTTCCTGCACCCATCCGGCCTCGGTGAACCTGGCTTTCAGGCGCATCCCCACCACCTGATGCCCGGCCGGGATAAGCATCTGCTCCAGTCCGGCCTTTTCCTCCAGGACTATCTGCCGGAATCTCTCCCGGTTATCCAGCCTGGCAGAGGTCAAAACATCGGTGAGGATACCCAGCAGTTTGTCCGTGTGGTCTGCGAGTGCCTTGCCCCGCAGGAAAAGCCAGGAGGAACTGTCCTTTTGCCCGCGCACCTGGTGGGAGAACGGTACCGGGTCCAGGCCGCCGCATTCGCGCCGAATGCGGGTGGTCAGCTGGACGAAATCCTCCCTGTCCGTTCCGGTCTCCAGCAGGGCCCGGCCGAAGAGCGGGATATACGGGACATATTTCTGGGGCAGAAGATGCGTGTTCAGACCCAGGTCCAGATAGACAATGCCCGAGGCGGGCTGTTCGTGGGTAAGGACCGGGACTCCGTTCACCTCTGTCTTTTGCATGGGTATCTTTTTAATCTCTTTATCCAGGTCCTCGCGGTTCAGCCTGGGTATTTTGGCCAGATCTTCCGGTTTGTCCGGAGCGGCCTGCATATCCCGGAGTGTCCTGGTTTGGGTCAGCACCCGGCCCAGTTCGGAGTCGTCCATATCCTTCTTGATCTCTTTAAGCCGCTCTTCTTCCCTCTTTTGCATCCTTTCTTCCAGTTCAGTGTCCGGATGCAACTCCAGGGTGGTCCGGTGCGGATTATCCAGAAAATGCTTCCGGATGAGGTCCTCAAACAGGGTTTCTCCGTTTTCCAGGCGCTTTCTTATTTCCTTTAGCTGGGGTTCAAAGTGCAGGATGTCAAAGGGAGCGCCGTCATAGAGCCAGGTGGTCAGGCTGCGCAGCATGACCGCCAGCCCGCGGGGGAATGAACCGGTGTTGTTCTCCCGCAGATGGAATTCCACGGTATTCATTGCCGCCTCGACTATGTCCGGATCCAGTCCGGAGGAGGCCAGATCCTCCAGGGTGGAAAGGACCATGTCCTCCACCTTGTCCGTATCCCGGGCGGATATTCCTCTCAGCCCGGTGGAATAGAACATCTGCTTGAGTTCGGTTTCCAGACCGAATCCGGCCAGGTCCTCGCCCAGACCGGAATCAATCAGCTTTTTGCGCAAAGGCGAGGCCGGCATGCCGATCAGGATATAGTTCAGGATGCGCAGGGAGATGTTGGTAAAGATGTCCTCTGTATCCGGCAGGAGCCAGTTGACCGTGGCCATGCTCCCTTTCTGGGCCTGGTCCGGGCTGGCACTGTAGTACTTGACCACCCTGTTATTGAGTTCTTTTGCGGGCTGGGCACGGACTTCGGAGTCCACCTCGAGCCTGTCGAACCGGTCCAGGTATTGGCTGAGTTTTTTCAGGCGCTCTTCTTCCGGGTCATCACCGTAGATGAATATCCAGGAATTGCTGGGGTGATAGAAGCGGCGATGGAAATCCAGAAAATCCTCGTAGGTCAGTTCCGGGATCTTTTCCGGGTCTCCGCCGGAATCCAGGCCGTATGTGCTGTCCGGGAAAAGGGATTGCTGAGTGTATTCCCCGAGGAGGCTGTCCGGAGAGGAGTAGGCGCCTTTCATTTCATTGTACACCACCCCCTTGTACTTAAGCGGGCTCTCCTTGTCCTCCAGTTCCAGATGCCATCCCTCTTGGGCGAATATCTCCGGGGTAATGCGCGGATAAAACACCGCGTCCAGATATACGTCCATGAGGTTGTAAAAATCCTGGAGATTCTGGCTGGCCACCGGGTAGCAGGTCTTGTCCGGAAAGGTCATGGCGTTAAGGAAGGTCTGCAAAGACCCCTTCAAGAGCTCGACAAACGGTTCCTTGGAGGGGTATTTTTCCGAGCCGCATAAAACCGAGTGCTCCAGGATATGGGCTACTCCGGTGTTGTCCCGTGGCGGGGTGCGGAAGGCGATCCCGAACACCTTGTTCTCATCGTTGTTTTTTACGGACAGGATCCGGGCGCCGGTTTTTTCGTGTTCAAGGAGCCTGGCGTTGGAGCTTATTTCCGGTATCCATTCCTCCTGGATGAGGCTGTAGCCTTGGTTGTGCATTATTTTCTCCTTAGAGTTCTAGCTGGTTTGGGGCTGAATATGTCTGACAATCTGATTTTCAGTTCAAAGTGGCGGATTTGATCAGAATTGCCGGCTGTTGGCAAGGGAAGGACCGGTCTTTTTCCGTGGGAGACTTTCGGCCTTGGTGTGTTTAATGCGCATTTTCTTCGCCTGCACTCAGGGCCCTTTAGTCTTTTATTGATTCAACCTGTTGAAATTGCCGCAAGGATAAAGTATTGCTCTTTGCGATGTACAAAATACAAGGAGAATGCGTATGCGTTTTTTAAAGGATATTGATGTCCGCGGCAAGCGTCTGCTTATCCGGGTGGACTACAATGTGCCCATAAAGGATGGGGTTATAACCGACGACAGCCGGATAAAGGCCGGGCTGTCCACTCTGGAATACGCCCTGGAAAACGGGGCCTCGATTATTCTTTGCTCCCACAGGGGAAAGCCCAAGGGCAAGCGGGAGGAATCCCTTTCCCTGGCTCCGGTGGCGGGAAGGCTCTCGGAGATGCTCGGCAGGGAGGTAAAGATGGCCCCGGACTGCATTGGACCCGAAGTGCTGGAAATGGCCGAGGCCCTTGAGCCCGGCGGGGTCATGCTCCTGGAAAACCTGCGTTTCCATCCCGGGGAAAAGGAAAATGATCCTGATTTTTCCGGGAAACTGGCCGAACTGGCGGACATATACGTTAACGACGCCTTTGGTGTGGCCCATCGCGCGCACGCCTCGGTGGTCGGCGTTGTGGAGAAGAGCAGGCAGGCCTGTGCCGGAATTCTTCTGCAAAAGGAATGGGAATATCTGAACAAGGCCATGGAAAATCCGGATCGTCCGTTTGTGGCCGTGTCCGGAGGGGCCAAGGTCTCCTCCAAGCTGGGCATCCTGAAAAATCTCTTGTCCAAAGTGGACTGCATGATAGTCGGCGGGGCTATGGCCAATACCTTTCTCACCGCCCTGGACTATGACATGGGCGGATCTTTGGTGGAGTCCGATCTTTTGGATGAAGCCCGGATTATTCTCAAACAGGCCCGGGAGAAAAAGGTGGAATTTTATTTGCCCGTGGATTTTATCTGCGGCAAGTCCCCGGAGGATGAACTGGGCTCCGGAGTACGCCCGTATCAGAATGTCCCGGCCGGAGAGATGGCCCTGGACATCGGCCCGGCCTCGTATACCCTTTTTGCCGAGGTGATCAGCCGGGCGGGGACAATAGTCTGGAACGGGCCCATGGGCGCGTTTGAAAATCAGCAGTTTTCCCAGGGGTCGATCAATATGGCCAGGAGCATTGCCAGTGCAAACGCCTTGACCATAGTCGGCGGCGGGGATACCAATGCCCTGGTGTACGGGACTTCTTACGCGGACCGTTTCAGCTTTATTTCCACCGGCGGCGGATCTTTTCTGGAATTTTTGGAGGGCAGGGAACTGCCCGCATTCAAGGCCTTGAAGGAGAGCGGATCATGAAAAAACTGATGGCTGCCAACTGGAAGATGTTCAAGACCCTGGAAGACGCGATGAATACGGCCCGGGAGATTGTTACCGGCGCGGGCAGGCTGCCCGAGGATCGCGAGGTTTTAATCATTCCTCCCTTTACCGCGCTCAAATCCGTGGGCGAGGTCATGGCCGGCGCTGACAATTATTTTCTGGGGGCCCAGAATTTTTATCCCTCGGAACAGGGCGCGTTCACCGGGGAGATCTGCCCGGAGCAGCTGGCTGACCTGGGAGCGGATTTTGCCCTTGTGGGCCATTCCGAGCGCAGGCATGTCCTGGGCGAGGATGACGAGTTTTTGAATTCCAAGGTCCGCTTCGGGCTGGATTCCGGCCTGCGCGTGATCCTGTGCATAGGCGAGACCCTGGAGGAGCGCAAGGACGGCCGGGTGCGGGAGGTCCTTGATGCCCAGCTGGAAAATTGCCTGGCCGGGGTGGACAAAAAACTTACCCCGGAAAACCTGGTGGTGGCCTATGAGCCGGTCTGGGCCATAGGCACCGGCGAGGTGGCGGAAAACAAAGATATACTTGAAGCCCATAAAATGGTCCGGGAAAAGATGCGCGAATTACTCGAAAAAGCCGATGAAATGCGCATTTTATACGGGGGGAGCGTCAAGCCGGAAAACTGCGCCGAGATTATTTCCCTTGACAATGTCAACGGAGTATTGGTAGGTGGCGCAAGCTTAAGGGGTGACAGTTTTTCCCAGATCGCTCTGGCTTAAGCATGGAGGAAATGCATTGCAGACATTAGTAATCACTATTCATATTATCGCTTGTATCGCCCTGGTTGTCCTGGTCCTTTTGCAGTCCGGCAAGGAGGGCATGGGAGTTATTTTCGGAGGCGGCGGCCAAAGCCTTTTCGGGGGCGGCGGTGCCGGAGGCCTGCTGACAAAGCTGACTGCGGGAGTAGCCGCGGTTTTTTTGTGCACTTCCCTTACTTTCACTTATATAAGTGCCAATAAGGATTCAGGTCAGCAGGAATCGGTAGTGCTTGATGCGCCGGCTTCCCCGGGCGAAAACGGAGCAGCCGGGCAAAGCAAGACACCGGGTGCTTCTCCGCAAAAAAGCGGGGAACAGACCGGGGAATAGACCGGTATCCTACCCCGGGTATATGACAAAAATGCCGAAGTGGTGGAACTGGTAGACACGCAGTGTTGAGGGCGCTGTGGGCAACGCCTGTGAGGGTTCGAGTCCCTCCTTCGGCACCACTGAATTTAATCACCCTGGAA
>CAZTKE010000009.1:0-4178 GCA_964614055.1 uncultured Desulfovibrionales bacterium
CCTCTAAAGTTTTTGCTGAACATGAATCCGAGGATAATGACGAAAATAAGTGTCAAGATTACCCCCCAGGTCATGTGTTTCTTATCTTGTATAAGCATTTTTTCCTCCTGATTTTTCCATGTGCGATTTATGCTTCTTATATCCGGTTTGCATGGTTTTTTATTTAAGCGCTCTTTGTGGGATCAGACGTTTCCTCTCCGCGCAAAAAGGGTATGTTGACCAAAAACTTGCCGATCACCCAGACCCCGAAGAAACCGATAACCACGAAAAAGATGAGGTTTCCGATGTTATTCAGCAGGCTGGTCGCTCCCGGAGAGATAGCGATTATGTCCATTTCCCCCAATTTTCCGGGCAGGGCGAAGACGCGGTTTATAAAGCCGCCCAGAATGGCCGTGGCATAAAAACCCCGGATATAGATTCCCTTGACCACCTTGGTTGTCAGGGCACCGATCTGAATGCCCAAAAGCGAGCCTACGAGCATGCCCATGGCCAGGGTATAGAATATGAACCCGTAAATCGCGTACTGGGTTATGGAGGCAAAGCCTGCGGTGAAGATTATCTGCAGGATGTCCGTGCCCACGGTGGTAAAGGAAGAGACTCCCAGGATGTAAACGAACATGGGGAATGTGGCGAAACCGCCGCCAACGCCCATTATCGCCGCCAAGAATCCGACCACCGCGCCGCAGAGGACAACAAACACTGCGGGTATCTTTTTCCCGCCCGGGATCAGGTCCTGGTCAAAGGTAATGGTCGGAGGGATATGCATGGACTGCAGCTTGTTGGCCAGGGGGGTGGACCCGGACCCGGAAGAGCCGCCGTGAGCGGAAGACGTCCCGCCTCCGTCCGCCTTGCGCATCTTGAGAAAGTCCAAAAGGGCATACCCGCCCAAAAATCCCAAAAGCACGACATAGACAATGCTTATGAACACATCGCTCATGACCGGATTTATGTCATAAATGAGCCGGTTGAGCACTCCTCCGCCGATTACTCCCAGAAACGAACCCACCAGAAAGGCCAGGGCCAGCTTGCCGGAGACATTGCCCAGTTTTTTGTGCACAGTTGTGCCCATAATCGCCTTGGCGAATATATGGAAAAGATCCGTTCCCACGGCCAGGATCCCCTTTACCCCGGCACTCATAAGGGCGGGAGTAATTATGAACCCTCCGCCGGCCCCTATGCACCCGGTTATCAATCCGGCAGCCAGCCCGATCAGAATGGAAACCGCAAAGATTGTCGGGGTGTAAAAAGCCGGGGCGTATGCCTTGTGCCCGCCTATGATATCCGGGAGCGGGCCGAGGTCCGCCGCCAGGGAAACCGAAACCAGAAGTGCCGGTATGAGCAGCAGGCAGAGGATGAAAAGTCTCTTCCTGCTGCGTAAGATGGTCATAGAGGTTTGATAGTCCCAGCTGGCCTGGTGCTGGGCGGCCGCGTACATCCCGTTATAAATCTTGCGTCCTAAAGACATTTGGACCTCCGTTTTTTTATGCATTGATATAAATCTGCCGTATAAATATTTTGCTTATTTAAGCAGGCGGGTTGTAAATCCCGCCTGTCCATAATCTCCAAATTAACTTGTGCTTTTTTTCTTTTTTCTAAGCACCTTCTGGGCGTTTATAATGCGCTGCGACGGGCTGGACATCCAGTATATTGATGCCCCCCTGTTGTTGGCCCGGAGCTTGTTTTGTTTCCTCTGCCGTTTTTTTTCCCGGTAAGCGGCCTCGATATTTTTGTTGATTACGCCCCGGGAAAAAGGGGGATTTATTTCTGCGAACGCGCCGTTTTTCATGACTGCGATGGAAAGCGCGATATTGTTTTCCGGGACCAGGCAAACCACCTGGGTTAAAGGCTGCCTTTTTTTGATTATGCCAATACAGGCGACCCATGAATACTGCGGGGCGTATACCTGCTTTGCGTCCCGGGACTTGTTTTCCAAAAGACTGATCAGTGCTATATCCATGTTTTGACTGAGGTGGGCTTCAAGCTCTTGTGCGCTGTGGACCATGACCAACTTCCGGACATTCTCCGGCAGCATTTCCGCCACGTGTCTTATGAATGCGTGGTCCGAACCGGCAAGTAGAACTCGCATGCCCACCTTCAGCCTCCTTAGCCACCAATTTATCCAGCCCTATTTTTTCTTTCTCTTGTCCATTAATTCCTGCACGGATTTCATGTCTCCGGCTTCCGCGTAGGTAGCTATGTCCATGCTGTCTTCCAGATAGCTGGAAGCCTTTTTAATGGACTTGACCAGATTGTTGATGCTGGCTGGCTTTTGGAAGTATTCAAAAGCACCCAGCTCCTTGGACAGCCTTTCGTCCTCTTCCGATCCGTGCCCGGTGAGGATGATTACCTGCACCTTGGGGTATTCCTCCTTTAGCCGTTTCAGGACCTCCATGCCGTCGATTCCGGGCATGCGCAGGTCAAGAACCACCACATCCGGCACTTCCTGCTGGAGTTTTTGGAAGGCCTCTTCCCCATTGTAAGCCTTGTCCACATCCAGCTTACGCATGTTTATCCGTTCGGACAAAGACTCGACAAATTCCTGTTCGTCATCGACTAACAAAACCTTGGTTTTCATTTTTCCCTCCTGATTTTCTAAATTTTGAATTGTTTATTGCTTTGTTTGCCCGTGCCAAGAGCCGCTAACACCGGCCCGAAATATTTTTTTGAAAAAATTTTAAATTCCGATTTAATTCCTTAGTTGCACAGGGCATACCAATCCGCCCCGTATTTTTCTCTGTGCATAACTAGTTGTATTCGAAGGCCTTTTATTGAAAAAGCCAAGTCTGTTTTCCGGGCTGGAATCTATGGCCGGGCCTTTGGGCGTTAATGAAACATATGTGGACAAAATTTCTGGGACTTCTTGAAACGTATTGGGACTTAACTGGGATGTGGGCTTAAGGGGAGAAAGTTAAAAACCATGAGCAGTGTTAAAGAGGTTCTAAAATTTGCTTGACAATATTAATAACGATTACTATTAATAAATTAAAGCATAAAACAAGGAGGGCTTATGGCCAGCTTAAAAGACTACAGCAATTTGTCCATTGATTGGGAAATGACCCCGGAAGAGGCGGTTACTCTTTATCTGGAATGGGGAAACAATTGGAGGAAGGGAACCCGGCCTCCGGTGCGTTCCAAGGACGACTACTCCAACTATTTCGTGGTCAATACCTGGGAAGGCAGGCCCAAGCTGTATCTCATACAGCGAAATTCAGAGGAGGCCCGCGAGCTTTTGGAAATGAAGCTGCCCCGGGATATGTCCAGGAATTTTATGCAGGAAGTGGGTGGTAACAAGGGGGTTTTCTCCATTACCCCGGAAATCCGCTCCTGGCTGGAAAAGGAAATGGATCTTGTCTGATCCGGCGGGGTTGGCCCGGGATAATCTACCGGATCTGCGGTTTATCCCGGGCTTTTTTTGAAAGTCGTCTAGCCCACGGGTATGAGGTACAAAACCACTTCTTCCTCCCCGTCCACTCCCAACAGTTCGTTCATGGATTCGTCAAAAAAGGCGGCCACCGGGCAGCTCTTGAGTTCCAGGGCGGTTGCCCCAAGTACCAGGTTCTGGCATATGTGTCCGGCGTCCAAAAGGATGTAGCGTAGCCCGCGGTGGCCGTATTTGTGCATGTTTCTGCGGAAAATCGCGGTAAAGGCAAACACCAGCGGGGCCCGGCCCACGAATCGTTGGCCCATGGCCGCTCCGGCCAGGTCGGTTTTTCCGTCCAACTCGCGGTGCCTTTCCAGGCAGAAGTCTTTTACGTTCAGGTGGTAGACACCGGCACTCAGCCCTTCCACCCGCAAGGCAAACACATAGGTTTCCACCGGATACAGGGCTCCGGCTGAGGGGGCGGTGCGCAGGGGAATTCCGCCCCGGTAGGATGTTGTGCCCTGGGCCGCCCACAGGAGCTTGGAAACAGTGCGTAAAGACAAGATTTCCTCTCCGCTGAAACGCCGCTCGGAGCGTCTTTTACCCAGTACCTCCCACAAATTCGCTTCACACTCTTCGGGTTTTGGGTCCGGAAGGTAAATTGGCTCGCAGGAAGGGTCGATTTTGAATTTTTCCGCCGGACTGATGCGCACCTCCGGGAGACTTCCCAGACCGGCGGCGGAAAAATTGGTTTTTTGCCAATATTGCCAACCCAGGCTTTTTTGCAGTTCTTTCATAAAACCTCCCCAAGCGTGTT
>CAZTKE010000009.1:4278-5536 GCA_964614055.1 uncultured Desulfovibrionales bacterium
TTTTGATCAACAAGGATGTTTAAATATCGCTCATCGCGGAGCCAGTTCGGTCTGTCCGGAGAATACCGCTGCCGCGTGCCGGGCGGCCAAACTTGCCGGGGCGGACGCCTGGGAGTTCGACCTGCGCCTGAGCGCGGACGGGCGGGTGGTAGTAATCCATGATCCCGATGTTCTTCGGACCAGCGATTTTTACCGGGTTTTCCCTTCGGAGGCCGATCCGGACATACGATCTTTGTCTTTGCCCGAATTGAGGCGTCTGGATTTTGGGGCTTTTGGCCCCGGTTTTTCCGGGTGCGGGATGAAATCGGGCCCGGAGAGGATTTTAACCCTGGATGAGGCGCTTGTCCTTAGCCGGGAGACAGGTCTTTTGGCCAATGCGGAGATAAAGGACTGCGGTCCGGAAATAAACCGCACGATTGCCCGCACTCTTGCGGATTATATATGCAAAAAAAACCTGTATGCCAGTGTCCTTGTCTCCTCGTTCGACTTTGATGTTCTTCGCTTCTTGCGGGAACAGGATCCCAATATCCGCATCGGGGTTCTGTTTGATGTCGGGGAGGTTGTGCAGGCGGATAAATGGAGAGGCATCGGCCCCGCTTCCTGCCATGTACCCCCGGGAATGATCACTTTCGAATTGGTCCGATATCTGAAAGAACAGGGGATCCGGACATACGCCTATACCGTGGACGATGCGGCGGAAATGAGCAGATGCCTCGAGCTGGGGATATCCGGGATGTTCACCAACCGCCCGGAGCGGCTAGGAGCCCTTTTGTCCGGGGGACATCCGCAGCTGGTATAGATCGGTCCTGCGGTTGCGCAGGTTCTGAACGCTTCCCTGCCGCCTCAGGTTCTTGAGCATCTCCATGTCCAGATCGGCCACCAGGGTCATTTCCGTGTTCGGAGTGGCCTCGGCCGCGACCGAATCATGGGGAAAGGCGAAGTCGGACGGGGTGAATATGGCCGCCTGGGAATACTGGATGTCCATGTTTTCCACCTTGGGTATGTTGCCCACGCTCCCGGAGATGGCCACGTAACATTCGTTTTCAATGGCCCGGGACTGGGCGCAGCGCCGCACCCGGAGGTAGGAGTTCTTGGTATCCGTCCAGAAGGGGACCAAAAGGATCTCCATGCCCTGATCCGCCAGCAGCCTGGGCAGTTCCGGGAATTCCACATCGTAGCAGATGAGTATCCCGATCTTGCCCACGTCCGTGTCAAACGTCTTCAGCTCTCCCCCGCCCTTGAGTCCCCAGCTGCTGTC
>CAZTKE010000009.1:5636-20028 GCA_964614055.1 uncultured Desulfovibrionales bacterium
GGGAGCGTTGAACAGCTCCGGGAAGAGTACTATATCCGAGTTGTACCTGGCCAGGGTGTCCACAAAGAATTCGGCCTGCTGGATAAAGGACTCAAAAGAGGGGAAAAGCCGCATCTGCCACTGGACAACGCCCAGGCGGACATAGCTTTTCTGTCCGCCCATGAGCTGGACACGTTCTTCATAGTAGATATTGTTCCAGGCCAAAAGGACCGCAAAACCGTGCGAGTCCTTGTCTTCCGGGAGATAACCCGGGACAAGCTTTTTTATATGGAAGTCATTGGAAAGCTGAAAGGTCAAAACCGGGTCGCGTATTTCCCGGTTGACCACCTTGCGCACGTATTTCTGAGGGGTCATTTCCTCGGTGTATTTGCGGTAGCCGGGGATTCTGCCGCCCACCAGGATTCCCTTGAGGTTCAGGCTTTCGCATATTTCCTTGCGCGCGTCGTACAGGCGGCGCCCCAGGCGCATGCCCTGATAGTCGGGGTGGACGAAAACCTCGATCCCGTAGAGATAGTCCCCGTCCGGGTTATGATTGGCCAGATTCCCGGCGGTTATCTGGTCATAGGTATGGTTGTCCCCGAATTTTTTGTAGTCCACAATCAGGCTGAAGGCTGCGGCAACCACCTTGCCCTTGTCCTCGATACAGATCTGGCCTTCCGGGAACCTTTTCAGGTGCTCGGCGAATTCGGCCTGGGTCCAGTGCATGCCCATGACCCGGTATACCTTTTCCATTATTTCCTGCAGGTCAGGGAAGTCGTCTATTTTGAGCGTTCTTAAACTGAGCTTGTGGGTATGATTGTTTTTATCGGGCATATTCCCTCTTGACAGATTAGGCTTAAAGGTTAATAGTAATAATTATTAATAAGGTGGTTATAGAGATGAGTAAAAAGCTGAGATCAACCAAGCAACGTTCAATTATTTTGCAAGAATTGCGCAAAGTCAAGACCCATCCCACGGCGGACGAGGTCTACATGCGGGTAAAGGAAAAATTGCCCCGGGTAAGTCTGGGGACCGTGTATCGCAATCTGGAGGTCCTCTCCGAATGCGGCGAAATACAGACCCTGAACATACCCGGGATGCAAAAACGTTTCGACGGCAACCCGGAACCGCATCTGCATGTTCGATGCGTATATTGCGATCGGGTGGACGACTTGCCCGGGGAGCTGGGAGTAGACTGGGAGAAGCTGCAGGAAAATACCGACTATCGGCTTTCCGGGTATGATATCCAGCTTAAGGGTGTCTGTCCGCGGTGTCAGAAGGAACAAAATGGACCGGATCAGTAGGGGGCATATCCTTTTTCCCCACTATGTCCCTGCGGCGGTGCCTTAAAAGGAAAACAACTCGTATTTTGCGGTTGATGTTTTGTTTGTTTTTTTGGTAATGGTAGCATACAATAAAGCAAAGTCTGACTTTTGGACAAATGATGAAGGAGGAACATAATGAAGTCTGTCAAGGGAACAAAAACGGAAAAAAATCTTTTAACCGCTTTTGCCGGAGAATCTCAGGCCAGAAACAGATACGAATTTTTTGCCAAGCAGGCCAAGAAAGATGGCTACGTGCAGATATCCAAGGCTTTTGAAGAAACCGCGGCCCAGGAAAAGGAGCACGCCAAGCGCATCTTCAAATTTCTGGAGGGCGGCGAAGTGGAGATACAGGCCTCTTTTCCGGCCGGTCGGATAGGCAGCACCCTGGAAAATCTAAAGGCGTCGGCCGAGGGCGAGAATTACGAGCATTCGGACATGTACCCGGAGTTTGCCAGGGTTGCCGATGAAGAGGGTTTTTCGGATATCGCCGCGGCCCTGCGCTCCATTGCCGTGGCTGAAAAACAGCACGAGAAGCGTTATCTTGATTTTGCAGCCAATATAGAAAGTAAAAAGGTGTTTAAGAGGGATGAAAAGCAGGTCTGGCGCTGCCTGAACTGCGGGTATTTGCATAGCGGATACGAGCCGCCCGAGGAGTGCCCGGCGTGCGCCCATCCCAGGGATTATTTCGAGCTTTTGGCCGAGAACTGGTAACCCAAGGAGGAGTCAAGAGATGACCAAGCAATTGGAAATTTACAAATGTGAAGTGTGCGGAAATATTGTCGAGGTGTTGCATGCCGGGGCCGGTGAACTGGTCTGCTGCGGTCAGCCCATGAACCTCATGGAGGCCGGAACCGTGGACGCGGCCAAGGAAAAGCATGTTCCGGTCATAGAGAAAACCTCCGAAGGCTATAAGGTAACCGTGGGCGATGTGCTTCATCCCATGGAGGAGAAACACTATATCGAATGGATTGAATTGGTGGTCGACGGCAAGGCCTATCGGGAGTTTTTGTCTCCGGGGCAGAAACCGGAGGCGGAATTCTGCATTCAGGGCGATAAGGTCGCGGCCAGGGAGTACTGCAATATTCATGGTCTGTGGAAAGCTGAAAGCTGATTGCTTTAAACTCCGGAATACCGGACAGAAATTAAGGAGTTCAAATGGCCAACCCGGAAGAAATGTGGCAGTGTCAAACAGTCAACTGCGGCTATATCTATGATCCGGACCGCGGTGACCGCAAGGGCAAGATTCCCAAGGGCACCCGCTTTGAAGACATCCCGGACACATGGCGCTGCCCGGTGTGCGGGGCGACCAAAAAGGCGTTTAAGCCCTTGGGTGGTCCGGACGCGGTAAAATAGGCAAGGAAATTATGGATAAATACGTCTGCACCATATGCGGATACTTGTACAGTCCGGCGCTCGGGGACAGGACCAGGGATGATGTGCCCAAGAATACCTGTTTTGCCGACTTGCCGGAGGACTGGCGCTGCCCGCAATGCGGCGCGGAAAAGAGCCGGTTTGAACCCCAGGAAAAAAAGGAGTAGCAAAAATGGAAAGATGGATTTGCTCTATCTGTGGTTATATCTATGACCCGGCCGAAGGCGACCCGGAAAGCGATATCCCCGCGGGCACCAAATTCGAGGACCTGCCCGAGGACTGGGTCTGCCCGGTATGCGGCGCGGGCAAGGAAAGCTTCAGCAAAGAGGCCTAGAAATAACAGTATCCCCTCCTGGTTTTTGCCCGGAGGGGATACTGTTTTTTTATTTTGTTCCTGATTTAATTTCGCCCGGCACTCAAAATATATTTTGAGTGCCGGGCGGTAAAAATGAACAAAGGATAAATGAATATGGCGGTGCAGGAGATAAAAAAGAATGTTTACTGGGTGGGAACCGTGGACTGGAATATCCGCAGTTTTCACGGCTACTCCCTGGCCAGGCGGGGCACAACCTATAATGCCTACCTGGTGCTGGACGACAAGATAACCCTGTTCGACACGGTGCCGGAAAAATTCAAATGGGATCTGTATCACCAGGTGCGCAGCCTGGTTAAGCTGGAAGATATCGACTACATGGTGGTCAATCATGTGGAATTGGACCATTCCGGGGCCTTTCCTTTCATGTACGACCGCATAAAGCCGGAAAAGGTGTTTTGTTCGACCATGGGACAAAAGGCGATTGCCGGTCATTTCCACCGCGATGATTTCCCTTTGCAGGTGGTGGGCAGCGGTGACGAAATAAGCCTGGGCAAAAAGCGGGTACAATTCATGGAGACCCGGATGCTGCACTGGCCGGACAGCATGTTCTCCTATATCCCGGAGGATAAACTCCTTATTTCCAATGACGCTTTCGGGCAGAATATCGCCAGCTCCAGGCGGTTTGACGACGAAACAGATAAAAACGCCCTTTTTGCCGAAGCCAGGCACTATTACGCCAATATAATCCTGCCCTATTCCCAGCTGGTGCAAAAGGTCCTGGCCAAGGTCAAGGAATCGGGGATGGAGATAGATATGATCGCCCCGGATCACGGCTTTATCTGGCGCTCTTACGTCCCGGAGATAATCCAGGCCTATGACGAATACAGCCGGCAGGTAACCAAAAAAAAGGCGGTGATTGTCTACGACAGCATGTGGCAGAGCACGGAAAAAATGGCCAAGGCCGTGGGCGAGGGCCTTTTGGAGGCGGGCATGGACTACAGGCTGATGTCGCTGAAGACTTTTCATCACAGCGACGTTATCGGGGAATTGGCCGACTCCAGTATCCTGGTCTGCGGTTCGCCCACGCACAATAACGGCATGCTGCCGCTGGTGGCGGATTTTTTGACCTACATGAAAGGGCTCAAGCCTGTGGGGCGAATTGGTGCGGCCTTTGGTTCCTATGGCTGGAGCGGGGAAGCGGCCAAGGATATCCACAAGGTCCTACAGGAGGCCAAATTCGATACCCCGGCCGACCCGGTGCGGGTCAAGCATGTCCCCACGCACGAGGATCTGGCTGCGTGCAAGGAATTGGGTAAAAGCCTTGCGGCGGCCGCGGCCGAGAAATAGTTATCCCGCCGGCACAACCGGACCTTCCTGCAAGGCGGGTTAAGTCCGCGTTAAGAGTCGGGAAGGACAAAAATACCGGGGAAGGAATAAAATGACTGATGAGCGCATGTCCGGACGCAAGCTGAAAAAACTGGTTCTGTCCATTCTGGAGGATGATCCCCCGGAGAAGGCCTGGGAGAAGCTGCGGGGATTTGACCCCCTGCAGGTGATAAACCCCCTTTTTACCTCCCTTCTCAATTCTTCTTCCCGAGTAAAGTGGCACGGCGTGAGCTGTTTCGGCCGGGCCGTGCCGCTTATTTGCCGCCAGTACGGTCTGGAGCGGGGCCGGGTGGTCATGCGCCGCTTTATGTGGATGCTGAACGATGAGTCCGGAGGAATCGGCTGGGGAGTCCCCGAGGGCATGGCCGAAGTCATGGCCAATCAGGAATCTCTGGCCCGGGAGTTTAATTCCATCTTGCTTTCCTTTCTGCATGATGCCGGAGGCAAGGATAATTATCTGGAATACGCCCCGCTTCGCCGCGGGGCGTTCTGGGGAGCCGCCCGCCTGGCCCAGGCCTACCCGCAGTTGGTCGCGGCGGCCGGGAGTAAAATCGCCTTTGCCCTGGAAAACGAGGAGGATATCCATATCCTGATCGGGGCCGCGCTTGCGGCAAGGCTTATCGGTCTGGAGATAAAGGAGGATGTCCTGCGCAGGCTTGAAACCGATGCCCGCCGGGTGTCATTTTATTGGAAGGAAGAGTTCCACGAACTCAGTCTCTCCCGGGTCATATCCGGGGAGTTCCTTTCCTGATCGGAGTCCCGGATTTCCGGAGGAGGAGACTTGTTTTTTTGACTTTTCCACAAGAGGATCAGGAGAAGGAGACCCGAATTAACTTCCCAGGACTATTTCTTTTTCTTTCTCCTTAACAGTTCCGGGTGGGTCCAGTTGTAAATGGGCTGCCCCATTCTTTTGGCCAGGGAATTGACTATTACGTAGATGGGGGAGTCCGGCATCCAGTTCTTGCGTTTGAAAAGGATGAAATCCATGTCCGGCCGGGGATCTATCCTCGCCGACTGCTGCATGGACCAGATCAATCTGTCCTCCCTGGCCGAATATATATCCAGGCGCATGCCTATGTTGGTGCTTCCCTGGGATCCGCCCGGCAGATATTTGGTGATCTGGCCCAAGACATAGAGCTGGGCCCCGTTTTCAAGGGCTACTTGCCGCGCTTCACTGCGGCCGGGCCAGCCGTCCCTGCTTTCGTATCTCAAGCTGTTGAATATGCCCATTTCGCTCCAGGTCTCCCAGACTATCCTGCCCATGCCCCGGCCCAGGTCCATTCTGTCCTGGACATCCCGGGTTATCCACAACGGATATATAACCGCCTTTAATTTGGGAGGGGAGGGGAAGTCCGGCCTTACGTAAACCGCCCGCCTGGAATGTTCCACCGGGGGAGTCTGATACACGTCCACATGGTCCGGGTGCGGCTCCACCCTTTGTTCCACATTGGATTCGATGTGCGCGCACCCGGCAAGGACAAAACTTGTTATAAGCAGGAAAACCAATTTTTTGAACATATTTGCTCCTTGCCGGGATGACATTCAAAATCGATGCCAAAATCAGGGAGCTTGCGCCGGACTACAATAGACCGTGCTCATAGTTCCACAGACCGGGTCTGTTTTTCAGCTCAATTTTTCCCGGAGGGTGGTCGTTCAGCTTGGCGAAAACGGAAAAGCCCGCCCGGACCAGTTCTTCCTTCTTTTCCGTCAGATCCACTTCCCAATTGGGAAATATCCAAAAGTTCTGCCCGTAGCGCATGGCCCAGAAGGTTTCGTTTTTGGGACTCTTGACCGCGCTGGCCGGTTTAATTCCCGAAGCCGGGATCCTGGAAACGCAGGCCGGCCACAGGCCTTTCAGTACCAAGCCAAGCTGGATGGGTGAGTTCTGCCCCAAGGCGGTCAAGTCCGTTTGCCCGAGTTCCGGAGAGACGAATGCCCCGCAGCAGCCGATATCCTGCACGGCCTTAAGCGCCCGCTCATTGGAGATATTGCAGAACGGTCCGGCCCAGACGTGCAGTTTGCGGTTTTCCGGGAGCAGATTTATCTGCCAGGGAGATCCGAGGACTATCCTGGCCCGGGGTTGGGTCTCCAGGTGGGAGAGGGCCTTTATCCACTCCCTTTCTTCATCCGGCCACACGGCCGGAGGCAGCCATATCCACTGTTTGCCGGACTTGCGGTCCAGATTGTCCAAAAAAAGCCGGGGCGTATCCGCCCAGAAGGCGGTCGGCTTGCGGCCGGAGGGTTTGCCCGGCTTCAGCCGCTGGATATGCAGATCAAAACTCTTTTCGTTTTTTTCCCCCGGGGTAATCGGGGATAGTTGAGGGGACGGCCGCTTTTGCGCCTCTTTCCGGGGTTTTAGTTCCTGTTTCATTTTGCTTAATATCTGCAGGAGTTCCGGCTCCTTGCGATCAATGAGAAAAATGGGCGTACCTCCGGGTACAGAGGGAGGCAGATTATAGTGCCCTTTGGCCGGGACCGATTTTTTCATCCCCAGGGTCTTATGCGATTTGTCCTCTTCGGATCCAATGCGCAAAAGGTCGTTCTTTATAAGGGGCATGCGCGGGGAGAAAAAAGAGGATTTGCCCTTTTTTCGGGATATGCCGGCGAACATGCCGGATGTCCTCTCCTCCCCGGGTTCCGTGGGGTTGAAAGGTCGCTGGGGGAGAAAGAAAAAATGGGTGGCCGGGCGGCCCAGGGCCATTTTAAGCAGGCTCAAAACGTCCTTTTTGGTGGCCGGGTCATCCGGTTTGTCCAGGAGCAGGCGGTAGGCCGAGGTGGTGTAATATACATAATGCGCTCCCTTTTTGCGGCCCTCGATCTTAAGTGCCCTTATCTTCGGGGTGTTTAAAAGGGCCTTGGCCAGCATATCCAGCCCCAGATCCAGGCAGGAAAAAAAGCGTCCCTTTTGCCTCTTGTATTCGTACATGCGTCGACAGGGCTGCACGCACCTGCCTCTTAAGCCGCTCTTCCCCCCGAGCAGACTGCTCCAGTAGCAGCGGCCGGAAATGGCATAGCAAAGGGCGCCGTGGATGAATACTTCCAGATCAATGGGGGAGTTGGCCGCCGTGTCCTTTATTTCATCCACGTTCATTTCCCGGGGCAGGACCGCCCGGTGAAAGCCGGCTCTTTGCGCCGCCATCAGTCCGGAGGCGTTTGTAAGCGCACCCAGGGTGGAGAGATGGATTTCCCCGCTGAACCCGGCGTCCCGGGCGATCCCGGGCAGGGAAAGATCCGAGGCTATTATCCCTTCCGGGCGGACTTCCTTTTCCAGCCGGGCCAGCAGGCTGGCCGCCTTTATGTCTTCGCCCGGTTTTATCAGCGTGTTCAGGGCGATATACGTCTTTTTGCCTTTTTCCCGGGCCAGATCGGCCAGGGATCCGAGTTCGGCAATGGAAAAGTTTTGGGCCTCCATGCGGGCGGAAAAATGCTTCAGTCCGCAGTAAACCGCGTCCGCGCCCGCAGCGATCGCCGCCAGAAAGCTGTCCGCGTCTCCGGCCGGGGCCAAAAGCTCCGGGAGTTCGTTTGTATGTATTATATCTGAGTTATGCATAAGTCCTTGCTTTTATATTTTATATGTTGGTGGGGAAAAAACAGCGAACAAAGTGGCTATCTCCGACTTTGCTCCAGTGGGGCTCGTTTTGCGTGCATTTGTCCGCGCTTCGTGGACAGCGGGGATGGAACAGGCAGCCCTGCGGCGGGTCCAGGGGGCTGGGAGGTTCGCCTTTTAGCAGGATGCGGCCGCTTTTATGCCCCGGGTCAGCCACCGGGACCGCGCTCAAAAGGGCCCGGGTGTAAGGGTGGGCCGGAGAGGAAAATAGATTGAAGCGCGGCCCGGTTTCCAGGATCTCTCCCATGTACATGACCGCCACAAAATGGCTTATGTTGTTTATTACCGAGAGATCGTGGGAGATAAAGAGCATGGACAGCTGCATCTCTTTTTGCATGCGCCTGAGCAGGTTTATTATCTGGGCCTGGATGGATACGTCCAGGGCGGAAACCGGCTCGTCGCAGACAATCACCTCCGGGTCCATGGCCAGAACCCGGGCAATGGCCACTCTCTGGCGCTGCCCTCCGCTGAATTCATGCGGATATCGATTGCGGTATTCCGGGGAAAGGCCGGTTTTTTCCATTATAGCGGCCACCCGGCTGTCTATGTCCTCCCGGGAGTTTTGTTTTCTTGCCCGTACCTGGAGCCCCTCGGCAATGATGTTTTTTATTTTTAATCTCGGATTTAAGGAGGAAAAAGGGTCCTGAAAGATCATCTGTATTTTTTGCCGCAGGTTGAACTCCGTCTTGGAGCCGTTCCAGATTTGCCTGTCTTTGTAGAAGATTTTCCCGTCCGAAGCAGGTTCCAGCCCGACCAAAACCCGGCCCAGGGTGGACTTGCCGCACCCGGATTCACCGACAAGGCCCAGGGTCTTTCCCGGTTCCAGATGCAGAGAGACGTCGCGCACCGCATGCATATCCCTGCTTTTTTGAAACATCCCCCGGGATACCGGATAGGACTTTTTTATGTTTTCCGCGCGCAGAATGGATGCGTTCATGCGTTTTTCCCGTAAAGCCAGCATTTGACCATATGTCCGGAATCAGGGAAACTATCCCCGGGAACCGTATTTTCGCATTGCGGCCTTTTTTCCGGGCAACGGGGATGAAAAAGACAGCCCCGGGGCAGTTTGTCCAGGTCGGGGACACTGCCGGGAATCGGGGTCAGTTCCGGGTGCTCTTTTTGCTCCAGGCCGGGCAGCGATCCCAGGAGGCCCCGGGTGTAGGGGTGCAGGGGGTTGGAAAAGATATCCGCGACTTCGGCCTCTTCCACTATCCATCCGGAGTACATGACCGCCACCCGGGAGCAGTTGCCGGCAACCAGCCCCAGGTCGTGGGTTATGAACAGAATCGCGGTGTTGGTTTCATCCTGCAGGCGGCGCATCAGATCCAGGATATGGGCCTGAATTGTCACATCCAGGGCGGTGGTCGGCTCGTCCGCCAGGATGAGTTCCGGCTCGCAGGCCAGGGCCATGGCGATTCCCACCCGCTGGCGCATGCCCCCGCTCATCTGATGCGGGTAAAAATTGTAGCGTTTTTCCGGCTCGGCAATGCCCACTTCGCGAAACAGCTCCAGAACTTTCTTCCTGGCCCGGCTGGGGGGAAGCTGCCGGTGCAGGCGCAGGACCTCGGCCACCTGTTCCCCGGTCTTGAGCACCGGGTTAAGCGAACTCATGGGATCCTGAAAGATCATGGAGATGTCATTGCCCCGGATGCGGCGCAACTCTTCCTCTCCGGCCCGGGCCAGATCTCTGCCCTTGAACAGGATCTCTCCCCCGGTTATTTCCGCTGGCGGCCGGGGCAAGAGCCCCAGAACGGACAGGGCGAGCATGGTCTTCCCGCAGCCGGACTCGCCGACAAGCCCGACTGTTTCTCCGGCATGGATATGCAGGTTGATCCCGTCCAGGGCGTTTATTCGGCCCTGGTCCAGGTTGAATGCTATGTCCAGGTCTTTTATGTTAAGGAGAGTTTGCATCGGGCGCTCGCAGGGGGTTGTTCCGAATTAACATTGAATACAGGTGATGAAACAGGGCGTCAATGCGGCGGCCTGTCCATGCAAAAACTAAAGTTTAGTCTATAGTGGCTTCTGAAAGGCGCGTAGTCCTTGGATTTAATCGGCCGGGAGGAAAAAATGAACAGGAGCAAAACATGATCCAAGTCCAAAAAGGCTCAAGCCATATTCCTCGTTTTTTTGGGCTTAGGGTTCCCGGGGTTGTTGATTTATTTTATTGCTACCGGAGTCGCTTCCGCACCGCTGCCTTTCGGTTCGGTCTCATACGAGCAAAGTCCGGTGAGCTATGTCATCATTCTTGTATTTGATGCCTTATTGAGTGCTCTCTTTTTGCTCGGGGGCGGAGGACTTTGGTTTGAACACAGACAAAGATTGAAAAGACAAGGCAAGGTGAAAAAATAGTGGAAAAGAATAAAGTGGCCATAGTCGGCGGGGGGCTGGCCGGGTGCGAGGCCGCCTGGCAGCTCGCCCGGCAGGGTGTTTCCGTGACCGTGTTTGAAATGAAGCCGGAAAATTTCTCCCCGGCGCATGAATCCGAGTCCCTGGCCGAGCTGGTGTGCTCCAACTCCTTTCGCTCCGATGAGCCCACGACCGGTGTCGGGGTTTTGAAGCGGGAGATGCGCCAGCTTGGAAGTCTTTTCATGCACGCTGCGGAGAAGACCCGGGTCCCGGCCGGAAAGGCCCTGGCCGTGGACCGGGAGCGATTCAGCGCCTTTATCTCCGGGGCTCTCGAGGAAGAAAAGAGAATCCGCGTTCTCCGCAAGGAGATATCCGGCCCGGACGATCCCGGGCTGGCCGGATTCGACCGGGTCATAGTCGCCGCAGGGCCGCTTGCTTCCGCGGATATGAGCAAAAGCCTGATGCGGGCCGTGGGTGAAGAGGCCCTTTATTTTTATGACGCCATCGCCCCCATAGTGAGCACGGACTCGGTGGATATGCAAAAGGCGTTCTGGGCCTCGCGCTATGCCCCGGAGGAAAAGGACTACCTGAACTGCCCGTTTACCGAACAGGAGTATTTCCGCTTTTTACGGGAGCTTTTGCAGGCCGAACAGGTCGCGCCCCGGGAATTTGAAAAGGAAATCCATTTTGAGGGCTGCCTGCCTATTGAAACCATGGCTTCCCGGGGGGACATGACCCTGGCCTTCGGCCCGCTCAAGCCGGTGGGCCTCGCCGATCCCAGCACCGGCGGGGAACCGTTTGCCGTTTTGCAGCTAAGATCGGAGAATGCGGAAAAATCCGCGCTCAACCTGGTCGGTTTTCAGACCAAGCTGACCTACCCGGAGCAAAAAAGGGTCTTTCGGATGATCCCCGGTCTGGAAAAAGCAGAATTTCTGCGCCTGGGCAGCATCCACAGGAATACCTACGTGAACGCCCCCCGGGTATTAAATAGCAGTCTGGAGCTTAAAAACCGCCCGGAGGTGTATCTGGCCGGGCAGATAACCGGAGTGGAAGGATATGTGGAGTCCGCGGCCTGCGGATTGTGGCTGGGCCTTAAGCTGGGCCGGGAACTGAACGGCGAGCCCCTGCCGGACATCCCGCCGGAGACCGCCCTGGGCGCACTCATGGGCCACCTGCGGACCGAGGTGAAGAAATTTCAGCCCTCCAATGTGCATTTCGGCCTGTTCCCTCCCCTGAATGTTAGGGCCAAAAAGGCCAGACGCAAAGAACTGCACGCGGAAAGGGCGGACGAGGCCATGCAAAAGTGGCTGGGAGCAGCAAATCTGTGAGATTTGCAGGCGGCGCTTTCTTTTTGACAAAGACAAAAAGGACCGGAGTCTGAATGCAGCATACAAAAGCGGGATTGTGTGGTTTTGTTTTTGGGCATAATTTGTTATACTGTTACAAAATATAATTTTGAGGGAGACTTGGCATGCAGCTTAAATTTTCGGTCCAGATATGGAAAAAAGGTTCCTGGTTCGTGGCAAAGTGTCCGGAGTTGGATTTTATTTCTCAGGGAAGAACAAAGGACGAGGCCCAAAAGAATTTAGTGGAGGTAATCGAGATTCAATTCCAGGAGATGTCCGAGATGGGCACTTTGGAAGAATATTTGGAAGAATGTGGTTTTGACCTTAGTGAAGGATTCGCCGTTCCCCGGACTGAAATGATCAGTCTGGAAAAATTTGATATGCATATCCAGTAATGTCCAGACTATCTCCGACCTCCTGGAAAATTCAGGTGAGGATATTTGAAGCCTTTGGATGCGTCTATAAACGTAAAAAGGGGTCTCACCATATACTCACTTGTCCCGGTGCAAAACGGGCCGTGGTAATCCCTGAATATGAGGAGATCGATGTGGATATTATAAAAAATAACATGAGAACCGCCGGGATGAGTAGAGAGGAGTATTTTGAGCTACTGCACAAGGTATAAAACCCCGTGCCCTATTTGAGGACCGGATTTATTTCCCTCCAGAATCAGCCCCGCAGTTTTGTTTTTTACGGCCCGTCTTTTGGTATGTATCCGGCTAAGAGCCACTTCCACCAATCAGCCCGGGATGATTTTTATGTAAGCCTTTCTGCGCCTGGGGCCGTCGAATTCGGCAAAAAATATTTTCTGCCATGTGCCCAGTACCAAGGCACCGTTTTCAATGATCACTGTTTCCGAGCATCCGACAAGGCTTGATTTTATGTGCGCGTCGCTGTTGCCCTCGGCGTGGCGGTAGTCCCCGGCCCTGGGGATGAGATGGCTTAAATTGACGTTTATATCCCGGCACACATCCGGATCCGCGCCCTCGTTTACGGTGATCGCCCCGGTGGTGTGCGGGCAGTAGATAAACGCCAGTCCATCGCGGATGCCGGATTCCTGAACAGCCTGTTTCACCCGGGAGGTGATATCCACCATGTCCCGGGCGGAATCGGTTTTTACCTCTATGTGGGTCATTCGTCCCCTCTCCCTTGAGTCTGATTGTTCATCCCCTCCAGATTCCTTATCCTCTGCAGCACCGGGGGATGGGAAAAGTGCAGAAAGACAAACACCGGATGTGGGGTAAGATTGCCCAGATTGTTTCTGGACAGCTTTTTAAGCGCGCTTACAAGCGATCCGGGCGGGCGCAGACCGGCAGCGAAAGTGTCCGCCTCGTATTCGTTCCCGCGCGATTTCCACTTCCCGTAGATACTGAGTAGCATGACCAGGGGAAAATACAAAAGGCCGAAAAATACGAGCGAGGCGTGCACGGAATGGTGTTTCATCCCCAAGGATTTGGTTATCTGGGGATAGTTTATAAAAATGTTTAAGAGGATAAACATCAGCCCGGCCTTTACCAGCAGGGAGACAAACCCCTTGTGCACGTGCCGCAGCCGAAAATGGCCCATTTCATGCGCGAGAACGGCCAGGATTTCCGAGCGGGTCAGCCTGTTTATCAGGGTGTCGAAGAGGCCGATGCGCCTGGATTTGCCAAAGCCGGCGAAAAAGGCGTTCCCCTTGCTCGATCTTTTGGACCCGTCCACTATGTAGATATCCTTTAAGGGAAATTCGGCTGCTGCGGCCAAATCAAAGATGTCCTCCCTCAAGTCCCTGTCTTCTATGGGTTCGAACTTGTTGAACAAGGGAAGGATGATGCTGGGGCCGATATATTGCATTAAAAGCATGAATATCCCGAAGGCCAGGGTGCAGTAAAGCCAGGCCAGATATCCGGCGGCCTTAAGCAGGGCCAGTACGGGCCAGGCAAGGACTCCGCACAAGATAAGGGTCAATAGGGCGCCCTTTATTTTGTCCGCGACAAATGTGGCCGCAGTGGTCCTATTCATACCGAAGCGCTCCTCCAGGCGAAAGGTATGGTAGACGTCAAAAGGCAGCTCAAGCATTTCCACTATAAGAAATATCCCGGCCAAAAAGATCAGCCCGGTAGCGGTTTCGGAGAGATTCAGCCCGCGCACGGCAATATCCAGATGATTAAAGGCATTGCCCCAGAGCGCGGCCAGGATCACCAAGGTCCAGAACCAGCCCTGCAAAAGCTCGAACCGGGTCTGGGCCCGGGTGTAATTCTGGGAGCGGGTGTAGTCCCTCGGGCTGAATATGTCCGTGAATTCCGCGGGGAGTTCTCCATCCATGCGGCCGAGATTTAAAAAAGCGGCCCATGTCTGAAGGATCTGCCCGGCCAGAACTATTGCTGTAACGGCTGCAAGCCAGGGGGTGATTGCCATGCCTAAACCGGATCAGACATTGAATCTGAAGGTTATGATGTCCCCGTCCCGGACAATATAGTTCTTGCCTTCCAGGCGCAGAAGCCCCTTTTCCTTGGCCGCCTTGAACGTCTTTACCTGCTCAAAGTCGGACCAGCCCAGCACCTCGGCCCGGATGAATCCCTTTTGCAAATCGGAGTGGATGACCCCGGCCGCTTCCGGGGCGGTAGCCCCCTTGCGCACCGGCCAGGAGCGAACCTCCTTTTCCCCGGCGGTGAGAAAGGTAATAAGCCCCAAAAGATCGTAGGTTTTGGCTATGACCCGGTCCAGGGCGGACTCG
>CAZTKE010000009.1:20128-27722 GCA_964614055.1 uncultured Desulfovibrionales bacterium
ATCCGCCGCAGCGGGGTCTCCGACTCCAGGGCCTCTTTTACCTGCAAAAGCAGTTTTTGCTCCGCTTCGTCCACCAAGTTTTTGGACTTTCTCTGGTCCGCCTGCATTTTTTCCAGTTTTTTCTCCACCACATCCAGGTCGGCGACAATAAAGTCGGTCTCTATGGCCTGCCATTGCTCCCCGGGGTCGTGGGCCCCGGAAAAGGCATCCAAAACCGCCAGGAGGCAATCGTGCGGCCTTATGGCGTTTAAAACCCGGGCCCCCAGGCCCTGTCCCTTGGATCCCCCGCCGGGAATGTCCAGGTATTCTATTTCGCTCTGGGTGACTTTTTTGGGCTTGAATTGTTCCACAAGCGGGTCCAGCCTGGGCTCGGGCACCTTGACCATGGCCTGGTCCTGACTTGCATGAACCGGTCCGGCCAGGGCCAAAAAGAGTTCGGTTTTCCCGCTGCCGGCAAAACCGAAGATAGCTGTTTTCATATTATTTTGTCCTTTTTGTTTTCAATATCTGTAAATACCCGTTAAATCTTTGCGAGTTTAAAATTTCGTTTTGTTAGTGACTCATTCCGGAAAAATTGTAAAAAAGTAAAATTAAACCGCCAACGCGCTGCAAAACCGGGATACGCTTTCGGACAAGGCCGCAAGCGTCAAGGACCCTTATGGTATGCACAGACACTTATGTTTTTTCTTGGACCATGGCCTGCAGGATGAGGCCGTAAAAGCTGTTGTCCCGCCCGGTGTACAGCCAGCCCAGATGCTTTTTGCAGGAGATACACATGGCAATATCCCAGGCGTAACCCGGAAACCAGGTGAACTCGGTGGTCGGTTGCCCCAGGGTAAAGCACACCGCGTCCGAGAAGCAGCCGATTTCAAAAACCAGGCCGTGCGGATTGGGAAATACGTGCACGTGTTTCGCGTTTACCGCGGTTTCCTGCGCCTGGCTGGTAATAAGACAATAACAGTCCCGGCACAGATAGACGTACCTGCCGCCGTGCTCCGGCTGTTCCCGGATCAGGGAAAGGGGGGCTTTTTGGCTTTTGTCCGCTCCTTTTTCCCGGAACCGGAGCGGAATTCTTGAAAGCGGCGACTCTGGGGACGGGCAAACGTGTTTCATGATGCATGCATTTTACCTGTTAACCGTCCGGGATGCAATTGATGCGGTCCCATGCCCCGTTTGCTCCTGTGGGGCTGAAAGCCGGCGGGCACGGGTCCGGGGCCGAAGTTTTTAGAGCAGCCGAAATGCGGCTATTTAACCCGGACCCGTGCCAGGACTTTTTGATAATAGACCTGATCCTCATCCAGAAAGACCGGGCGGCTTTTGCGCATGTTCATCCTGGTTATGATCAGGTTCAGTTTCTGGATCTGCCTGTATCTTTCCGATTCATCACTGGTTTTTTCCAGCATATCCCGGATGTTTTTTATCTCTTTTTTGTCCTCCACTTCCGGGGGAACGAAATTGGAATTTTTTAGGATTTTGTAGGCCATCCTCAACTGTTCCGGGATCATGGAATCGTCCTCCAGGGCAAGCGGTTTGCCCGCTCCGGGCAGGTTCTTGAATTCCCCGCGCTGCTCGGCTTCCCGGATTTTTTCCTCGGCGATTTTTTCTATGAATTCAAAATTCATGTCCGTCCACCTTTATCCTCCGGACCCGGAGTCCCGGAATTTCCCGCCGGAGCGAGGGCTTCCGGCTTATACATCCAGGCCCAGGCGTTATGCATGTCGTTGATTATAATATACAAACAGGGAACCAGAAAGAGGATGATCAGGGTGGCGACCAGGATGCCGAATCCAAGGGAAATGGCCATGGGGATCATGAACCTGGCCTGCCTGGAAGTCTCCAGGATCATCGGGGCCAGACCACCGGAGGTGGTCAGGGTGGTCAGCAGGATGGGACGGAAACGCTCCGTGCCGGCATCAACAATAGACTGCAGCGGGTTTTTGCCTTTTCGCAAATGGCGGTTGGCCAGGTCGATCAGGACCAGGGAGTTGTTGACCACCACCCCGGACAGGGCCAAAATCCCGAACATGCTCATCACGCTCAGGCTGTAGCCCATAATGATATGTCCCAGAATCGCCCCGACTATTCCGAAGGGGATGCCGACCATTATGATAAGCGGCTGCAGATAGCTGCGGAAGGGAACGGCCAACAGGGCGTATACACCCAAGAGGGCTAAAAAAAGTCCGCGATACAGGCTGCCCATGCTTTCCTTTATGTCCGCCTGCTTGCCCTGCAGCCCGAAATCCAGACCGGGATATCTTTTCTTGAGTTCAGGCAAAAAGCTTTTCTGCACGCTGCCCAGGACCTGTCCGGCCCGGCTGCGGGGGACCACGTCCGCGGTAACGTTTATCACCCTTCGTCCGTCCCTGCGATCGATCTTGGTATACGCCCTTCCCGGGTGCATGCGCACGGCATCCCGGAGCAGGATTTCCCTGCCCGCGTCGTTCTTGATGATCATTTCCTCCAGGAAGTACTCGTGCTCCCGTTCCCTGTCCGGCAGCCGAACCATGACCTTGAGTTCATTTCTTCCCCGCTGCTGGCGCAGGGCTTCCGCTCCATAGTACCTGGAACGTACCTTGCGGGCGATTCCCGCGGCCTCGAGTCCCATGCTCCTGCCCTCGGGCAGGACGGTAAGATCAAACTGTTTTTTGCCCGGGGAATATCCGTCGTAGACGTCAGTGACATTGGGATATTCCTTCATGTGCGCGGCCAGTTCTTCCCCGGCCCGGCGCAGTTTTTCCAGGTTGCGGTGGGAGAGTTCGATATTCAGGGCTTTTCCCGATCCCGGCCCCCCGCGGTCGGATTCAAAGACCAAGGTCTCCAGTCCGGGAATGCTCCCGGTGCGCGAGCGCCATTTGCGGGTGAACTGTTCGGTGCTCAGGGGTCTGACCCCGGCCGGGGTCAGAAAGGCCCGGATCTTGATTTCATTGCCGCTTATCTGGGAGTAGATGCCCTTTAAAAGTTTGTCCCCACCGTTTTCCCTCCCGATCAAAGCCGCGGTGTCCACCAGTTTTTTGTTTACTTCCTCAACCTTGTGCATGGCTGTTCCGTAGGGAAAGGTGGCGGTGGCGTAAGCGAACCGGGATTCCACTTTGGGGAACATGGTCATGCCCAGTCGCCCGCTTTGGATATAACCTATGGTTACTGCCAGGATAGCTATTCCCAAAGCCAGGGTCAGGTAGCGCCACTGAATCGCCCGAGCCAGAAAAGGACGGTATCCGTTCCGGACAAAGGCCATGAATTTGCGGCTGAATCCCTGCTGTATTTCGTGCAGCCATTTTTTCGGCCCGCGCAGGGTCTTTTTTTTCTGATGTCCCAGATGGGCGGGGAGAATGAGCAGGCTTTCTATCAGGGAGATCAAAAATACACTGGCCACAACCGCCGGGATGGTCTTGAATATCTTGCCCATGACCCCGGGAATGAAAAACATGGGCAAAAAGGCGACAATATTGGTGGTCACGCTGAATATGACCGGCATGGCGATTTCCCTCGCCCCCAGCACCGCCGATCTGCGCAGGGACATTCCCCGCTGGTGATAGGCATACACGTTTTCCCCGACCACGATGGCGTCGTCGACCACTATGCCCAAGGTGATGATAAAGGCGAACATGGAAACCATGTTTATGCTCACTCCGAACCAGGGCAAAAAGAACATGGAGCCCAGAAAGGAGATAGGAATGCCCAAGCTTACCCAGAAAGCCAGGCGGGTCTCCAGAAAAATGGCCAGGAAGATGAATACCAATCCTAGTCCTATATAGGCGTTATTCAGCAGGAGATCCATGCGTTGGCTGTATATGTCGGACATGTCCCGGAGTATGGACAGTTTCAGGCCCGGAGGCAGGGATTCTCTAAACCCGCTCAGCTGGTTCTTGACCGCTTCGGCCACGGAAATTGGAGTCTGTTCGCCTATGCGATAAACGCTTATGAGTATGGCCGGTTGGCCGTCGTAAGTGGCCTGGGTGTCCGTGTCCCGGAATCCGTCGGTTACGGTCCCCAGGTCCTCCAGGCGCAGCCTCGTCCCGCTTTTGGAGTTTATGATCGGTATTCTGGCGAACTCCCGGCCGAAATCCTTGCGTTCCTTGATCCGGATGAGGATGTCCCCGCTGTCGGTCTCCAGTTCCCCGCAGGGGAAGTCCACCGAGGATTGGTCAATGCGCGAGGCCACTTCCTGCAGGGTGAGACCGTAAGCGCGCAGAGTCTCCTGGGGGATCTCCACCTTGATTTCCAGGGGCCGGGTTCCTTCCAGGTCCACCTGGGTTATTTCCGGGTCCTGGAGCAGGATGTCCCGGATGGACTCCGCTGTCTCCCGCAGGACCAGGCGGTCCTGGTCGCCGTGCAGGGCCAGGTTTATGACCTCCCTGCGCCTGGAAACGATGCTTACCTGCGGTTCCTCGGCCTCTTCCGGGAAAGAGGTTATCCGGTCCACCTCGTTTTTTATGTCCTGGGCCAGCTGCTGCAGGTCTCCGTCCTCGATCATCTCCACGGTTATGCTGGCCGAGCCCTCCCCGGCGGTGGAGGTTATTTCCTTGACGTCCTCCAGTCCCTGCACTGATTCCTCGACGGCCAGGATGATCCCTTCCTCCACCTCCTCCGGGCTGGCTCCGGGATAGGAAATATTCACACTGACCACATCCGGAGTGAATTCCGGGAAGACTTCCTGCTTTATGTTCAGGCCCAGGATGAGTCCCCCGACCAAAAGGACCACCATGAGCAGGTTGGCGGCCACCGAGTTGCCGGCCATCCAGCCGATCGGTCCCCGGGACTCGGACCGGGAAGGGTACTGGGAGTTGTTTTTGGTCATGCTTTAGTTTTCTTCGGATGCGATTTTAAGTTCCATCCCCTGCACCGGGGCGGGTATATCACTGCTTATCAGCCGGAGTTTCTTGTCTATATTGTCTTTTATGTATATGTTTTGCATTCCTTTCCACAGCGGCCGGGGAGAGCGGATTTCCAGTTTGCCGTCCGGAGTGGCCAGCCATATCCGGCCCCGGTCCCGCCAGGCATCCCGGGGGATGGCCAGCACGTTCTCCAGTGTCCGGCCGTGGATATTCAAGCGCACGAAACTGCCCAAAAGAAGAGGCGGGGCGGAAGAGGAGTTCTCCAGATTAAGGGGGTCTTTAACCCGTACCAGAATGCGGGCCATGCGGCCTTCCTCCTCCAAATCGGGCAGGAGGCGAACCACCTGGCCCTGCCTGTCCCCGGCCGGACTGCCGTTTATTTTGTTTACGTCCACAACCGCTCCCGTCCCGGAGCTTTTTACGGGTATATCGAACCATTTAAGGCGATCCGAGGGGACTGCGGCCCGGATCCAGAAGCGGTCCGTATCCACGAGTGCGGCAAGCTCTCCTCGCGCGGCCACCTGGGAGCCCATGTCCACATTTTTGCTTTTGACTATGGCGTTGAACGGGGCTTTTATTCGGGTGCGCTGAAGATTGAGTTCGGCCTGCTTTAGTTTGGCCCTGGCCCGGTCTATATCCGCCCTGGCCTTGCGCAGGTGCGGCTTGCGCAAGGCCAGATCCGGGTTGAATTTTCCGGTGGCGTCTTCCTTTTTCATGAGCTCCCATTCCCGCCGGGCCACGTTCTGTTTGCCTTTTTCCACTTCCAGGGCGTACTCCGCCTCCACCACATCGGACTCGGCCTGGGTGAGCTCCAGGCGGTAGTCGCTGGGATCGATGCGCAGGATTTCCTCGCCTTTTTCCAGGGTTCCGCCGGGAACAAATCCCGGGGAAACCGAGATTACTTCCCCGGAGACCCGGGCACTCAGAGTGATTTCCCGGGCCGGGACCACCTTGCCCATGGCCGGGATGCGCACCTCGTAGTCCACCGCCTTGAGTTTTTGGGTCCGGACCAGTGGGGCCATCTGCGGGGGCTTGGCTTTGTGTGCCTTGGGCCGGGTCTTGTACATCCATCTGCTCCCGGCAAGCCCCAGACCGATTATGAGCAGGGGCAAAATGATCTTCAGTACCGTTTTTAAACTAATTTTTTTTCTTGTGCTGTTCATTTTCCGTCCTCGGCCGGGCGCGAGAGCCCTTTCTCCTCCAGGTTTTCGGTCCAGGTCCCGCCCAGGGCGCGGTACAAGGCGATGCGGGACAAGAGGAGGTCTTTTCGCGCCGCCAGTAGATCGAGTTCAAGTTCCTGTACGGATATGAGTTCGGTCAAAACCGGAAGATAGCCGCTCATTCCGTTTACATACTGGGATCTGGCCTGCTCCAGGGCGGTGCGGGCCGATTCAAGCTTTTTTTCAAGACTTTTTATGTACTGCCTTTGCCAGCGTTCGTTGCTGAGGGCGTCCTCGACTTCATTTATGGCCGTTAGCACGGTTTCCCGGTAGCTGTGCAGGTGTTCCTCCACCCGTGCAATGTTCCGGTCCACCTCGGCCGCCCGTCTTTTGCCGTCGAAAAGCGGGGCGGTAAGCCCCCCGGCCAGGGACGTGACCCAGTTCTGGAACAAGGTGTTGAATTGGTCCGAGGAATATTCGTGCTTGGCGGTCAGGGTTATGCGCGGCAATAGGTCGGCCTTGGCCGCGGTCAGGTCCCACTTTGCTTCCCGCAACCTGTTCCGGGCGGCCCGGATGTCCGGGCGCTGCCGCAAAAGTTCGGCCGGAAGACCGGCTTGCGGTGCAGGGCCGGGAAGGGGCAGGTCCTGCCGGGTGCATTCCGGAAGCCTGCTTTTCGGCCGGGCCAGGAGAAAGGCCAGTTTGTGCGTGTACTCTCTTTGCGCGGACTTGGTCAGAGGCAGGCGGGACCTGGTCCCGTCCAGGTTTTCCTTTTGCTGCAGGATGTCCAGAGCGGTGTTCATGCCATTAAAAAACCGCATCCGGGTCAGCTGCAGATACTTCTTGTTGGTTTCGATCTGGCTTTGAAGCAGATTCTGCCTTTTTTTCTCATAGACCAGGCGCACCCAATTGCGGGCCACTTCCGCGGAAACGGTCATGCCCGCGCTCTTAAGATCCTCCCGGGTGGCTTTTGCACCGAGCTCCCCGCTTTTCCTGCCCGCCCGGATCCGACCCCACAGGTCCAGTTCGTACTGACTGACCAGACCCAGGGCACGGTTTTTTTCGATGATTTCCGTGTCCCCGCCCGGAGTGTTTTCGTGTCTATGCGCGTGGGAGACATCCCCGGACAGCTCCAGGTCCGGCCACTGGTCCGCCCCGGCAATGACCGCGGAAGCCCGGGCCTGCTTCAGCCGGGCCCAGGCCTGCTTCAGGTTCAGGTTGGAAGAAAGGGCCTCGTCAATAAGCCTGTTCAGTTCCGGGCTTTTTAGCTCCTTCCACCACATATCCGGGGCGGTCCCGTTTCCCCCGCGGGCCTCGACAAAGGAATCCGGAAGGTTTTCTCCCCGGTCGGAGGGCGGAGCGGGATCGAACATGGTGCAGGCCGAAAGCAGAAAAACAAGGCTGCCTGCGCTGAATAAACGGATATAACGAATTACTTTCATTTCGGGCCGGGATGTCCAAATTGGGTATTGGGGTCTGCTCTTTGTTTATGCTGGAAAAGCAATGTTAAAATCTTCAAAAACAAAGATTGTGAATAAAACATCCTGAAGGGATTGGCAACAAGCGCCCCCGCCGTCCCGGGGCCGGTTCCCTTGTCCGGCA
>CAZTKE010000010.1:0-27273 GCA_964614055.1 uncultured Desulfovibrionales bacterium
GGGAGACCGGGCCGTATCAGCCCGGACATCTGGTCCTTGGGAGCAGCCGCAGCTGCCGGCGCTGCTGGGAGTGCCGGTTCAAGTATCCGTTCTGCCGCGATGACCCGGACCCGGTTCGGGTGGCCGGACTGGCCCGGGCCTGGATAAATGGAAAGGAGGGCGTCCCGGATGTTCCCGGCGTGGATTTGTTCAAAACCGAGCGCAAAAAAGGTTTGTATGACCTTAAGTATCTGGGGGACAGAAAACAGCCTCGGGCCGGGGAAGTCTTGTCCTCCTTCTGGCAGGCATACTGGATGTACTGGTTCGGGGTGAGTGGGAAAAAGGGGTTGATACAGGCCTCGGAAGGCTTGAGAAACAGCTTCCCCCGGGTACACGCGGTTCTGGAGCGGGAGGTTAAAAGACTTCTCTCCCAGATGAATTTTCTCATTGCCAAAAAGGATATTCCGGATACGGACTTCTGGAAGAGCTGCCCGCCTGCTTTCCGTCCCTTGCGCGGATATCTGCAGCTTTACTGGCAGAATTACGATTTTGATCCCCAATATATCCGCCTCTCCCTGAGGCAGGTCGAGGAATTTTTTGTTCTTTTACATCCGGAGTGATATCAGTTCCCTGCGACGGCCTGCTTTGAAGCGCGAATGTTTTTTACTTGTGGATATTATAAGGAGCAATAGGTGGAAAGGCATGAGTTCTGGACATGGCCAAGATTGAGTTGACCGCCGTATGCAGGTAAAGTAAAAGATATCATAATTATGATCATGATATGTTATTCATGTTAAGGATTGCGTCGATGGTTTGACGTCCAAAGGGATTAGGCGGAGGAATTCCACTTCCAATGTCGAGGGCCCGAAAAGGAAGCGTGTATGCAGACTCATCCGTTGAAGGCCGTGGTGGCAACCGCCAAATCCCTTTCCCCATATTACAGGGATCTTTACACCATCATTGATCCCGCGGAGTTCTCTCTGCCGGACCTTCCGGTAGTGGAGTCGAAATCTTTCTGGGAAGCCAATTGTACTGGCTCGGAAAACCGTGTGCTGACTGGAGCCGTCCGCGACGGGATCATCTTTAAAAGTGGAGGGACCACTGGCAGTCCCAAACACTCCTATTACTCAAAAGCGGAATGGGACTCCATGAGCGGGTGTTTCGGACGTTTTCAGGAACACAATGGCTTTCAGCCCGGGGATGTGGTCGCCAATATCTTTTACGCGGGAGAACTGTACAGCAGTTTTTTATTTCTGCACGAGGCCATGCGTGCCTGCCCAGTGAGCGTAACCCTGCTACCCCTGGCCGGAAACGCCTCCCCGGAATTAATCACCCGGACCATGCTGGATTTCCAGGGTAATGTTATCCTGGGTATCCCCACTGAGATCGTGGTTTTTGCCGAGTATGTGACCAAAAATGGGATTAATGATCTGCGGGTCGAGCGTATCTATTTCGGGGGTGAATCGTTTTATTCGGACCAGAAAGACTTCGTCCAAAGCGTATTCCCCGGAGTGCGAATTTGTTCCATAGGCTACGCCAGTGTGGACGCCGGTCTGCTCGGGTTTTGCGATCAGACCTGCAAAGCAAATGAGCACCGTCCTTTTGACGGGCACAACATTATCGAGATCCTGGATGAGCAGACCAAAGAGCCAATTGAAGATGCCGGACAGCCCGGTATCTTGTACACCACCAATCTTTCCCGTCTGCTCATGCCCGTTATCCGCTATCCGGTGGGCGACAGGGGGGTGTGGGTCGACCCTCCGGGAACGCCTTTTCGTCGGTTCAAAGTCCTTGGTCGTACCGAAGCCGGAGCCCGGATCGGCACGGTAACTTTATACCCGGACGATGTGCGCAGAGTCCTAGATGATGTTTTATCCGGCCTTCTTCATGATTTTCAGCTTAAGGTTGAGCATTCGGAACAAAAAGACAGTTTGACCCTCGTTTTGGGAGTGGACGCGATTCCGCCAAACTCCCGGGAATTATCCGAGAGCATTATCCAGGCTTTGTACAAGCAGCGCGAGCATCTACTTCATGAATATGTGGCCGGGCATATACATTCTCCCCGGGTTAAATGGGGTGCATTCAAGGAACTAAAGATCAATCCCCGGACCGGTAAGCGTATCCGCATCCTGGACAAACGGTTCGACGATCCTGCGTCAGTTTAAGGTGTTCAATCCGTAATAACCACCAGGAGAATCCTATGCGCCCCAGTATCACTCCACCTCATTCCAATGCCCTCTCCGCGGTGCAACGCCTCTGCAACGCGGCAGATCCCTATCCGGACGACCTGGAGGACACCCTGTTTCTGGAGGCGATGAATCAGGCCGTTGCCTGGCACTATGAACGTAATAACTTTTTCCGCGTTTTCCTGAACAGTAAGGAGCTGGCCCCAGGCCGGCTCAAGGATATGCACGAACTGGAAGAATTTCCTTTGATTCATGCCAATTTTTTCAAAACCCATGAAACCCTTTCCGTGCCTCGGGAGGAAATAGCCCTGACCCTGACTTCTTCCGGAACTACGGGTCAGAAGAGTCGAATGTTATTTGACCGCTGGTCGATTGAAGCCGGGCGGCGTATGGTGGATGATGTGCATGACCGCCTCGGCCTGACGGATACAGAACAAGAAGCCAATTATCTGGTGCTTAACTACGAGCCCGTGCCGGGCATGAGCCGGGGAACGGCCAACACTAGCAAATACCTTACCCGCTACGCTCCGGCTCGGGAAATATTCTACGCTTTGCGCTTTGTTGGTCAGGGTCGGCACGAATTCGACGCATTCGGATGCGTGGAGGCCCTGAAACGCTTCGCCTCGCAAGATATTCCGGTGCGCATTATAGGTTTCCCTGCATTTTTGTTCTTTATTTTGGAACGCATGCAGGCCCGCGGACTGGGACCGCTGCAATTTTCACCTCGATCCCTGCTCTTTACCGCAGGTGGATGGAAGGGATATGCCTCGCGAGAGATCCCCAGAGAGGAACTTATACGCTTGACCGAAGAGATGCTGGGCATTCCCGGCGAGCGTATACGGGACAGTTTCGGCTCCGTGGAGCACTCAGTTCCATATATAGAATGTCCCAACCATCATAAACACGTGCCGGTTTGGTCCCGGGCAGTCATCCGTGATGTGCGTACTCTCCGGGCGGTACCCTACGGTACCCCGGGGTTTCTGGGGTTCTTCGCCCCGCATATGACCTCGGTCCCGGCGGTAGGAGTGCTTATGGGGGATTTGGCCTCCATGTATCCGGGCGAGGCCTGCGGTTGCGGTATTTCCTCGCCGTACTTCAATATTCTCGGCCGGGCCGGGACATCGGAGCATAAAAGCTGCGCCGTATCCGCCACAGAACTCCTTAAACGAGCCAAGTGAACCTCCAAAGGACAGAATAGATGAGCACCCGCACCCTCTGGAAAGGACAATGGAAAAATTTTGATACCCCCGAGCAGATTGCAGGGGAGCTCGAGAGGGCGGTTTCGGGTAGTCTGGGCCGGGAGGTCCGGCCCAAGGCAGTGCTGGATGCCTGCCAGAGCCTGGGCCGGGACCTGGAAAACGGACGAATACCCGAATTGAGGGCGGCCCTGAGGGCACTGGGCATGTCCGAGAACAAGATTGAGGCGGTTATCAAATCTATTGCCGCTGTTTTCAATCCCGATTTTCTGGAGCAAAAATACATGCGCGAACTGGGCAGTCTGGAACCATTTACCGCCCGGCGTCCGGATTTTCGGGAGCCCATTCTGGAAGCCTGGGCTCCTCTGGGCGTGCTTTTGCATGTGGTCCCCAGCAATTCGCCCACGGTGGCTCCGCTTTCCGTTCTGGAGGGGCTTATGGCCGGGAATGTAAATATCCTTAAAAATACCGCCCGCAACGGCGACTTCCCTCTTTTATTGCTCAAGGCCCTGGCGGACGCGGACCTAACCGGGACTATCGCTTCCATGCTTTTCGGGCTGACCGTGTCCTCGCAGGAGACCGTGGTCATGAACGCCTTGTACGAAGCCGCAGACGGTGTGGCCGTGTGGGGCGGGGACGATACCGTTTCCGCGGTCCGCTCCGCAGTTGGGGCTCAGGTCAAGGTTATTGAATGGGGGCACAAAATCAGTTTTTCCTGTTTCTCCCGATCCGGCTTACATGATAAGCAGGCCATGCAAGCTGTGGCTCATGATGTCTGTGTCATTGAGCAACAGGCCTGTTCCAGCCCGCAATGCATTCTGGTGGAAACCGAGGATAGGAAACAACTGCACGATTTTTCACATAGGTTCGCCGCGGTTTTGCAGCAGGTTTCGGCCCAGTATCCGCAGAGCCCCCCGTCAACAGCTGAAGCTGCCGAGGTGACCACCTCCACACTTATGGCCGAATACGAGGCCTGCCTGGGCAAAGGCGAGGTGATCGCCGACCCCGGCGGTGTATGGCGGGTACTGGTCAGAGACAATCCCGGACTGGACCCCTCTCCCTTGTACCGGACGGTAATCATTATGCCGTTTGCCCGGCGTGAACTGACGTGCACGCTGCGTCCTTATCGCGGCTATCTGCAGACTGCTGGATTGTCCTGTGCCCCAAAGGAAGTGGCTGAGTTGACCGAGGCCTTGTTTCATTCCGGGGTGACCCGGGTGGTGCAGCCCGGGGAAATGCTTCAGGAATACAGCGGGCAGCCGCATGATGGAGCTTATGCCCTGCAACGGTACTCACGTCGAGTCAGCGTTAACCGGGACCGGGACTTGCAAAATATCGCAGGGTTCCACGATTTTCACGAGCCGGAGTCCTTGCCCTCCGACGCCCCGATCATGACCAAACAGGATTTCATCTCCACGGAGATGGACCATTCCAGGGCCGAAGTATATTTTCGTAGCGGGGGCACCACCGGAACCCCGAAAGCGTCCGCTTTTTCCTGGGACGACTATGCTGAACAGATGGCGGCGGCTGCAGAAGGACTGATCGCAGCCGGGCTGGACCTCAAAAATGACCGCTGCGCCAATTTATACCATTGCGGAAACATGTACGGCAGCTTCATAAGCTTCTGGTCCATTTTAGAGCACGCCAGGGCGGTTCAGCTCCCTATCGGCATGGTGGACGATTTTGCCCAGATCGCGGAGAGCATCGTTCGTTTCCGGGCCAATACCATTTTGTCCATGCCCTTTTTCGCGGCCCAGCTCTTTGAAAGCCAAGCGGAGAGGCTCTTGCAATACGGGGGGATCAAAAAGGTGTTTTTGTCCGGGGAACACCTTTCTCCGGATTTGCAACGTGAATTTTGCGAAAAGCACGGCGTAAGTTTGGTCCGCTCGGCCATATACGGCTCGAATGATGCCGGAGTGCTTGGATACGCCTGTGAGTATTGCGAATCCGGAGTATATCACGTCATGGATCGACTGCAGTATGTGGAAATCGTGGACGTGAATTCGGACAGTCCGGTTCCATCCGGAGGAACTGGCCGTGTGGTGGTTTCCACACGCAACCGCAAGGCGCAGCGCATCCGGCGTTATGATATTGGAGATTTGGCCCGCCATGTGGACGAGCCGTGTCCCTGCGGCCGGAAAGCTCCCCGTATCCGGCTTTTGGGGCGGCACGGAGATATATTCAAGCTCGGACCTCTTCTTAGTATCTCCGCCTTTTCCCGGGCCCTGGAAAAAGCGGGGTACTCCCGCAATATGCAGATAGTCCTTTCCGGGAAGGGGGGCGGAAGGACCCTGCTGACTGTGCGACTGGAACAGGGATATTTTGAGCGTGAGCAGATAAAGGCCGCGCTTATGGAGCACGTGCCCGGGCTGGACACGGTAGTCGGCGTCAAAGTGGCAGAGGTTGAAATACAGGCCACGCCTCCGGGGGGATTCGAGATAAACGAGTCCACCGGGAAGTTGAGACTGTTCATTGACCGCCGGAGTGAGGCATGAAACCGGACTCGACAACTCCCTGTGTGAGTGTCCCCAATTTGTTGCAGTACACCGAGGTGGCCACGGATTTTGTCTGCGGCATGTGCCGGGCCGCAAAAGTCGAAGAGCAACGGATCAACCACCTCTGCTTGGCTGTGGAGGAGGCATTTGTCAACGCAGTTCAACACGGATTCCCGGAGGAGCAAAAGGCGGTAGTCACTCTGTACTTCAAACTTCATGCCGGCAGGGTGTGCATCTCGTTGTGGTACAGCGGTTATCCCCTGGATCCCAACTTGCTATATGCCCGGGCGGAATCGGGTAGAAACACTGCGGATTCGGGGCTGGGCCTGACCTTAATGTTTAAGATGACCGATCGAGTGGAGTTTATCAATCACGGAAGGGAAGGTCAGGAGACACGTTTAACCATGCAAACCGGGGTGCGCTTAAAACCGCCGGCGGAACTCGTGGACAACAAAACCCTGGAGTCCGGGGCCCCGGCAGCTGGGAAACGGCTGCCTTACACAGTCCGCGGGCTCAAGCCCGAGGAGGCCGTGGAAGTAGCCCGTTTGGCCTATCTCTCCTACGGCGATACCTATCCTTATGAGGATATTTATTATCCGGACCGCATCCGGGAACTCAACCAAAAGGGAGATCTCAAGTCGTTCGTTGCCGTGACCGATGAGGGAGAAATAATCTCCCATGCAGCACTAACCCGAAGTGATGAGAACAATCCGGAAATGGCCGAGCTGGGCTTGGCCTTTACCAAGCCTGGCCGGAGGGGATTGGGCTGCATGAACGCTCTTTGGAGCGCACTTTTGGATGAGGCTGTCAGCTTGGACCTGCTCGGGGCGTTTATTCTTGCGGTCACCAGCCATCCGTATACTCAGAAGTGTGCCCATAGTTTCGGTTTTTCGGACTGCGCCTTTTTCGCCTCCGAGGTACCCGGTCTCAGATTCAATAAGATCTCTGATTCGCACCATCGGGAAAGTATTCTGGTCCAGTGCCGTTTGTTTCGCCCCCCACCGGATCGTCCCCTTTTTCCCCCGCGGGAGCATTCAGAGATGGTCCGGGAAATCTGTGGCCGGCTGGAGTCAGCCCCGAATCTGCAAAAGCAGGCAAGCCGAATTTTCCCCGCCGGCCCCGGAAGGCTTAAGGTGTCCTCCAAGCCGGCCTTTGGCACTGGGCACCTCCGTGTGGTTGAGTTCGGTTCCGAAACCCTGGCCAGGATTCGGGCAACCGGGCTTTATTTTCTCATGCACGACACGGCACCGCTTTTTCTTTACCTGCCGCTTGACTCGCCCCATGTACCCTGCTTGGTGCGCGGCCTCGAAGCAGATCCCGGGTGGTTTTTTGCGGGCATTATTCCCAACGCCCAATCCGGATTCGATTTGGTGATGCAGAATTCGGGACGGTATCGGACAGACTACGAGGCACTGGCCCCGGCTTCCCCGGAATCAAGATGTTTTTTGGATTATATCCGGGCCTGCGACGCCGGATCTGGGTCTGGAGCTCAAAGCTGATAACGGTTGCTTTTTTAGGTATTGTTTGATCCGGCATGGGCCTTATCCGGCCCCGGAGCCTGGGACATCTCCCGGCTAAGCCAGAATCCTGCTCCGAGGAGCAGCCCTCCTCCGTAGATCATGTTTTCAGAGGGCATTTCCCCGAAGATGAGATAGCCCAGAAATGCGGCCACGACAGGGGAAACGATTATGTCCACGAGCGCGTAGAGATTGGCCCGGAGTTTTTTCAGGACTATGGAGATCCCGAAATAGGCGAATCCGGTAGACACGAATCCCAGGCACGCCGCCCAGAGTATGACCGGTAGTTTGGTTCCCAGGGCGGGATAGGAAAGCATTGCCGTGATCTTGCCCGGACCGAAAATCAAGAGGGCGGGGGACAGGAGAATGGCGGCCGTGAGCATGGACCAGGCGATGTCGTTGCCGCTTTCGGTTTTGCCTTCATAACGCATATAAGTAACCATGGCGGCATATACAGCCGCGTCACCCAGGGCGATGATGTTCCCGAGCATATAACCGCCGCTGAGGGGTTTGGCCACAACGATACCGGTCAGGGCCAGGGCAAAGATAAAAATGTATTTTTTACGCGCTTTTTCCCCCAGAAAAAGGGCGGAGAAAATAAAGGTGAAAAAGGGGGCCACGCTCCAGAATATGACCACGTTTGCAATCGGGGCCAGGGTCATGGCCAGGTTGAACACGCTTATCTGCGCGGCGATGAGTATGCCGATTATCGCGGTATCCTTGATGTTGTCCCGGGGAAATCTAAGGCTTTGCCTGTTGGCCAGAGGCATGGCCGGCATCAAAAAAAGCGCGGCAAAAGTCAGGGCATAAAAATTAAGGGTGTGGATGGGGATAAGTCCGTTGGTAAGCTTTACGAAAACCCCGATCGTGGCTTCGGAAAGGGTTATCAGCAGGAGCAGGAAAAAGGTTTTAAGCATTGATTGCCGCAGTTTTTAAGTAACCGGGAGCATTACTCCTGTCTTAAATTAAAGAAAAAAGTTTAATAATGTCCATTTTTTATTACAATTCTTCTCCGGGCAGGCTTTCCGGTTCCACCAGCATTATTTGCGGAGTGATTCCCAGCCATTGTCCGAGGGAACGGCGCAGGTTGTCCACGAGCGCCCTTTGCTTTTTCATCTGGTCATAGAAGAGTTCCGGGGTGATGCCGATATAAAGAAGGAAAGTCTGGTCCGGGCCTTGGCCCTGGACTTCCGCCCGCCATTTTATCCCTCCGCCCAAAAGGCTTTGCAGGATCTGGTCCAGCCGGGCCGGGGAGATATTTATACCCTTGCATATGAGGACATCATCAACCCGGCCGGGGATTCTGTCCAGGCAGCGGAAACTGGATCCGCAGGGACATTCTTCCGGCAGGAACCTGGCCCTGTCCCCGGTCCGGAATCTAAGCAGGGGAACCGCCTCGTGGGTCAGTGTGGTCAGAACCAATTCCCCCCATTCTCCATGGGGCAGGATTTGTCCGTTTTCCGGGTCCACGATTTCGGCGTGGAACATGTCCTCCTGCAGGTGCAGACCGCCGTGCCTGGAGCACTGGGCTGCGATTCCCGGGCCGTGAACCGCGCTCAGTCCGTACAGATCAAATACTTCGGCCCGGAATCCTTCCCGCAGCTTTTCCTCTATTCCCTGTGGCCAGGGCTCCCCGGTGAGCAGAATGGTTTTAAGCCGAATCCGGGCCAGGGAGGCCCGGGATTCCTTCAGCTTGTCCAGGAGGATCAGGCTGTAGCCCGGTGTGGCCACCAGACAGGAAGTGCCGAAGTCAAGGAGCATTTTCAGCTGTCTTTCCGTGCGCCCCACGGAGGCCGGGATGGTCGAGGCTCCCAGCTCCCGGGCGGCGTCGTGGAATCCGAAAGCGCCGGAGCTCAGGCTGTAGTTGAGCGTGATCTGGAAGACATCCTCGGGTGTGAGCCCGATGCCGCGCATGATCCGGGCCAAAAGCCGGGAAGAGTTGGTCAGATCGGCTTCGGTCAGACCGAGGACGATAGGATCCTTGCTTTTCCCTGTGGTGGAATGGATGCGGATGACATCCTTTAAAGGGGTGGCGAACATCTCATAGGGATAGGCCTTGGACAGGTCGTCTTCGGTGGTCAGGGGAAGGCGTTTCAGATCGCCCAGATCCCCGAATTTATCCGGGTCGAAATTAACGGCCCGAAACCGCTTGCGGTAAAAGGCCACCTTGCGGTCGATGCGGTGCAGTGTAGCCTGCAGCCTTTCCAGCTTGAGCTGGTCCAGGTCCTCTCTTTTGAGTGCGGCGTGTTCATCCTGGCACAGGGACATTTCTGCCTCCGGGAATTATTTGTTCTTAATTTTTATATCCCACGGGACCGGACACAGGCTAGAGTTCAAGTCCCCATCTCTTGAGCACACCTATACCCCCCTCCAGATTGCGGGTATTAGTTATCCCGTTATCCGCAAGTATCAGCTGGGCCTCATAGGATCTCCCCCCGGTGTTGCAGACCAGAACCAATTCCCGTGCCTCAGGCACCTGGCTGATTTTTTCCCGCAATTCCTCGGTGGATATGTTCTGCCAGAATCCGGGATATTTTTCCACAAATGAGGCGGCGTTCTCCGGACTGCGGCAGTCCAGAAAGATGATGTTTTCGTCTTTTTTGCGCTCCCAGAGATGGCTGAATTCCTCCGCGGATATGCTTTTGTTCAGCCCGGCTATCTTGTTTTCCGCTGTATTGGCCGCGGCGTTTAAAACATCCATGGCCGAGGCGAACGGCGGGGAATAGGCCAGTTCCATATTGCTTATTTCCTTGGTCGTTGGCTTGTAGGGCAGGATCGCGGCCACCGCGTCTATGCGGCCCTTGAGGCTGTGTCCGTTGGAGCTTATTCCCTGGATTCCGAGGATGCGCCCGGTATTCCTTTCCGCGACCAGCTCCAGAAGGACCAGATCCTTTTCCGGATAGAAATGGGAGTGGTCGAACTGGATCACCTGCGCGGATACGGTCTCGAATCCGGCATCCGCCGCCGTCTTTGGGGACAACCCGGTCCCGGCCACCGCCTGTTCGAATGTCTTGATCACGAATGAACCCACTGTCCCGGGGAAGGTATCCTTGCCTCCGGCCAGATTGGTGCCGATGATCCGGCCCTGCCTGTTGGCCAGGGAGCCCATGGGGCAGTAGCCGGGAGTGCCGGTAACCAGATTTTCCACTTCCACACAGTCCCCGCCGGCGAATATATTCTTGTCCGAGGTGCGCATGGTCTTGTCCACTATGACCCCGCCCTGTTCGGAAACAGCCAGGCCGGCCTGTCTGGCCAGTTCCCCGTTGGGTGTGACCCCGGTGGCCATGACTACCAGATCGGCCTCTATCTCCCTTTTGTCCGTGATTACCTTTTTTATTCCGCTTTCACCGGCAAGAGAGGTCACTTTTTCCTGTAAGTAGAATTCTACTCCCTGATCCCGCATGTGCTTTTCCGTGATCCGGGCCAGGGACGGGCTTATGAACCCGGGCAGGACCTGGTCCGCGATCTCCACCACCGAGGTCTCGATGCCCCACATGTCGGCCAGGGCCTCGGCCATTTCCAGGCCGATAAACCCGGCTCCGATGACCACCGCCTTGTCCACCTTGCCCGCGGTTACCTGCTCCCGGATGCGCACCGCCTCCTCCAGGCCGGAAACCGTAAATGCCCCGGGCAGATCCTTGCCGGGGATGTCAATGTATCTGGGGCTGCTGCCGGTGGCCAAAACCAACTGGTCATAGGGGAGATCGTATTCTTTATCGTTTTTAAGATCCCGGACCAGGACTTTCTTGCTCCGCCTGTCTATCTGCAGGGCCTTTGTCTGCGTGCGCACCTGGATATCCTTGGCCTCGCGGAAGTATTTTTCGTCCCGGACCATGTGAAAACTGGTGGTCTGCAGCTGGGTGGGATCACTTACATCCCCGGAGATGAGATAGGGGATGCCGCAGCCGCCGTAGGAGATCATCCGGTTCTGGTCGATCATGGTTACATTCGCCCCGGGTTTCAGCCTCTTGAACCGGCAGGCTGCCTTGGGTCCCAGGGCAACTGCTCCGATTACCACAATATTTTGTGCCATGTCTAAGACAACTCCTTTTTTATATTTCCTCTCCCAGGTAAGCGTTTACCACGCGGGAATCTTTCTGGATGTTTTGGGGGCTGTCAACAGCCAAGAGCCCTCCTTCCACCAGGACCAGGACCCTGTCCGAAATACGCATTAGTACGTCCATATCGTGTTCAATAATCAAAATGGTGAGCCCGCGTTTTTCCCGGATATCCAAAAGGAGATCGGCCAGTTCGTCCGATTCCTGGTTGTTCAGCCCGGCCGCGGGCTCGTCCAGAAGAAGCAGGCTGGGTTTCCCGGTAAGGGCCCGGGCTATCTCCAGCTTGCGCTGGTTGCCGTAGGAGAGGTTATCCGGATACTTGTTTTCCCCGTTTTCAAGGCCCACCGCCTCTAGGTTCTCCCTGGCTTCCCTGTCCACATCAGCCGGGCATCCCCGGCTGATTTTAAGGATATCCTTGATCCCGGGCCGGGACCAAGCGTTTGCTCCCAGAACCGTGTTTTCCACAAGTGTCAGATCGGAGTAAAGGCTCAGGTTTTGAAAGGTGCGCATTATGCCCAGGCGGCTGCGCAGCTGGGGGCTTAAGGCGGTTATTTCCCTGTTCTGGAAGAGTATTTTCCCGGATGTGGCGGTAATGGTTCCGGAAAGGGCGTTGAAAAGGGTTGTTTTTCCGGCTCCGTTGGGACCGATCACTCCCAGGATCTCCCCCTGGTTCAAGGTGAAGCTCACCTCTCTTAAGGCCTGCACCCCGCCGAAATTCTTGCTTATTTCCTGTGCTTCAAGCATGTTGGTCAGCGTTCCCAGACTTCCTTGTATCCCTTGCCCAGATAGGCGCGCTGGACTTCCTTGTGTTCCAAAAGTTCCCGGCCTCCGCCTTCCAAAACGATTCTCCCGGTTTCCAGTACGTAGGCCCGATGGCTCATGCCCAGGGCTGCCCGGGCATTTTGCTCCACCAGGAGAATGCTCAGGCCTTTTTCCTGGTTCAAGTATTTGATTCTCTGCAGGATTTCCTTGGCCAAAAGAGGGGAGAGCCCGAGCGAGGGTTCGTCCAGGAGAAGAACCTCCGGATCGGCCATAAGCGCCCGGCACAATGCGACCATCTGCTGCTCTCCGCCGGACAGGCTGCCGGCCGAGCGTTTCCAGAACTTGTCCAGGATGGGAAATTCACGGCGCAGGTCATCCATGTCTTTTTTGATCTTCTTTTTGTCCCGCCGCACATAGGCCCCGAGCAGGATGTTGTCCTCCACGCTCAAGTCCTTGAACAGCCTCCTGCCTTCCGGGCACAGGGCGATTCCGCGGCGTATTCTCTTTTCCGGCGGGAGGGAAGAGATGTCTTCTTCCAGGTGCATCACCGCCCCGCTTTGGGGATGCATAAGACCGGCTATGGTCTTGAGCAGGGTGGATTTGCCCGCTCCGTTGGCCCCGATCACCGCGACTATTTCTCCCGGCTGCATGTGCAGGGATACCGCCTTTAAAACGTGGATTTGGCCGTAATATGCCTGAATGCTACGCAGCTTGAGCATTTTTTTTCGTTTTGCGGGTTTTGCCCAAAAGCCCCTGCGGACGGAATATGAGCGTTATAATCAGCAAGAGTCCGTAAACCAGCTCCTGGTAGTCGGCCACTTTCTGCAAGAGCTCCGGGAGTAGGAACAGGGCGGCCGCTCCGAGCGCCGGGCCGATCACCGTGCCCATTCCACCCAAAACCACCATGCACAAAAGGAGTATGGATGTATGCAGGCCGAAAGCACCCGGACTTATGAAGGTTATGTAGTGGGCGTAAAGAGAACCGGCGCATCCGGCGAAAAGGGCGGACAGGGCGAAACACAGGGCCTTTAAGGGAAATGGCGAGATGCCCAGGGTCTGGGCGGTGAATTCGTTTTCCTTGATCGCGGTCAGGTTGAGCCCGACTTGCCCCCGGGAGAGTTTCCAGCTCACAGACAGACACAAAAGAAGGATGATCCAGATATAGGCTATGAACCCGGACGGGGGCAGTCCGAAGTTGGGCAGGCCGAAAATCCCGTCCGGTCCGCCGGTGAAATCGGAGTTCTTGAGGAAAAGTTCAACTATTATGCCCAGTCCCAGAGTGACCACGGCCAGGTATTCGTCCTTTAACTTGAGCGCCGGGGGGCTGATTATCAGGGCGATCAAACCGGAGAATACCCCGGCACAGGCAATAAGGACAAAAAAGGGCAGCTGGGGGAACTCAAGAGCCAGGAGAGCGGAGGTATAGGCCCCGATACCGAAGAAAGCCGCATGTCCCAAGGATATGAGTCCGGCATACCCGACGATTATATTCAGGCTGGAGGCCAGAAGGATGTAAATCCCGCCCAGGTTGATCAGATGGATTATGTATGCGCTCATCGGCTTGACTCCGTAAAGGACCATGCCTTAACTTTTTTTCGCCCGGAACGATACCCCTTTTGCGCGGGTTCCGGAATACGGGTGTAAATGAATGCCTGCGTTGACATGAGGTTTGCCCGCCGGATATACTAAATTATCAACATGACGGCCATAAGCCGTAAGATCAGAGTCCGGGGTCCGAAGGAGTCCGGGCTAGGATGGATTCTAGAGCTGTGGCCATACCCAATAACCAGTACCGGAACAAAAGAGGAGCGGATTAATATTTATGTCCGAAAGAATAGAGGATCTTACAATCGACTGGCATGACGACAACGGGGTTCAGGTAGTGCGCGAGCTGAAAAAGGAGCCCCTGACCCGCGGGGCATGGACCACAATCCTGTATGCCTATCAGGAGCTGGACAGGAATTCGGATGACTACGGCCCGATAAAGTTCCGGGTGGTTCGGTACCAGAAAAGGGGCGGTCGTTTTCGGCCGCAGTCCAAGTTCAATATTTCTTCCGTGAAGCAGGCCGCTCAGATCAGGGATGTCCTGGATGAATGGATCAAAGAGCTAGGAGATTGATTTGACTTTTAGCCGGAGTGATTTAGGATATAAGTATGGCTGAGACCAGGAATCAATACGAGATAGAGACAATTACGGACGATGAACTGGATGAGCCCAAAAGATACAAGGTCTTGTTGCATAATGACGACTACACGACCATGGATTTTGTTGTTCTGGTCCTGAAAAAGGTATTCAACAAGACCGAGGCTGAAGCCACCCAGATTATGATGAAGGTGCATAATGATGGAGTGGGCGTGTGCGGAGTGTACACGGCTGAAGTGGCTGAAACCAAGGTCCATCTGGTTCGCAATATGGCTAAAAAACAAGGATATCCATTGAAGTGCACAATGGAAGAGGTATAAGATGCTTAGTAGAGAGTTGGAAAGGATAATAGCGCTCGCCATCCGGGAGGTAAAGACAAGACACCACGAGTTCTTGACCCTGGAGCACATCCTGTACGCCTATGTTCTGGATGACAAGGGCAAGGAAATCCTTGCGGATGTGGGAGTGGAGGTGAACCGGCTCCAGAATCAGCTGGAGAGGTTTTTTATAGAACACATGGAGGTGCATCCCCAGAATCAGGAACGGGAGATAATTCAGACCATGGGTGTGCAAAGGGTGATGCAGAAAGCCATAATGCAGGTGCAGTCCGCGGGAAAGGGCATGGTCCAGGCCGGAGATCTTTTGGCGGCCATGTTCGAGGAGGAGGACGCGTTTGCCGTGTATTACATGCGCACCCAGGGGCTGGGACGCCTGGATATTCTGGAGTACATCTCGCACGGGATGCGCATGGATCGTCCCGGCTCTTCCTGTCCGGGTTGCGATACGGAAAAGAGGCAGCAGCAGGACGAGGAAAAGTCCCAGAGTTTTCTGGAACAGTACACCGTGGATCTGGTGGGAAAGGCCCTGGACGGTCAGATAGATCCCCTGGTGGGCCGGGATCAGGAGATGAGACGCGTTGTTCAGGTCCTTTTGCGCCGGCGCAAGAACAACCCCATATTCGTGGGCGATGCCGGGGTGGGCAAGACGGCCATGGCCGAGGGTCTGGCCCTGAAGATAGCCACCGGAAAGATCCCGGATCAATTCCTGGATGTGCGTATCTTTGCCCTGGACATGGGAGCCCTTCTGGCCGGGACCAAATTCCGCGGCGATTTTGAATCCCGGCTCAAGGGAGTGATAAACGAGTTAAAGGAAACCGAAGGGGCCATCCTGTTCATCGACGAGATACACACCATTGTCGGGGCCGGGGCCACCAGCGGCGGGTCCATGGACGCTTCCAATATCCTCAAGCCGGTTCTGGCCTCTGGAGATATCCGGTGTATCGGCTCCACCACTTACGAGGAATACAAAAACCATTTTGAAAAGGACCGGGCCCTTTCCCGGCGTTTCCAAAAGATTGAGCTGACCGAGCCCACCGAGCAGGAGAGCGTGAAGATACTTGAAGGCTTGAAGCCTTATTACGAAGAGTTTCACAAGGTCAGGTACATGCCCTCGGCCATACGCTCGGCAGTGGAGCTCTCGGCCCGTTTTCTGCGGGAGAGGCAGCTCCCGGACAAGGCCATTGATGTCATGGACGAGGCCGGTTCGGTCTTTGTTCTCGAGGACGCCCCCAAGGGGAAAAAGCAGGTTACGCCCAAGGATATAGAGAGGGTGATTTCCCGCATGGCCCGGATACCTTCCCGGCAGATATCCACTGCGGACCGGGACAGGCTTCTGGAGCTCGATTCCGAACTGAAAAAGGTCGTTTATGGACAGGACAAGGCCATCCATTCCCTGACCCGGGCCATTAAGCGTTCCCGGGCCGGCCTGCGCGACCGGGGCAAGACAGTGGGCAGCTTTTTGTTCATCGGCCCCACCGGAGTGGGCAAGACCGAAGTGGCCAGGCAATTGTCCGAGGTCATGGGCATTTCCTTTTTGCGTTTCGACATGAGCGAATACATGGAGAAACACGCCGTGGCCCGGCTTATCGGAGCGCCCCCGGGATATGTGGGTTATGACCAGGGGGGGCTTTTGACCGAGGGGATACGCAAGAATCCGCACTGCGTGCTCCTTTTGGACGAAATCGAAAAGGCCCATCCGGATATGTTCAATATCCTGCTCCAGGTCATGGATCATGCCACCTTGACCGACAACAACGGCCGGGAGGCGGATTTTAGGCATGTGGTCCTGCTTATGACCTCCAACGCCGGAGCCCGGGAGATGAGTGCCAAGAGCATCGGTTTTGGTGCGGAAACAGACTCCGATCCCGCGGCCAAGGGCATGCAGGAAGTGGAGCGGCTTTTCAGTCCGGAGTTTCGCAATCGCCTGGACGGCATACTCCCGTTCAATTCCCTGGACAGACAAACCATGGAAAAGGTGGTGGACAAGTATATCCGGGAGCTAAATGACCAGCTGGCGGAGAAAAGCATCCAGGTGGAATTGACCAAAAACGCCCGGACCACCCTGGCCAAAAGGGGCTATGAGCCCCGCTTCGGAGCCCGGGCACTTTCCCGGATAGTCCAGGAGGAAATCAAGGACGATCTTGCGGACAAGATCCTGAGCGGCGAATTCTCCAAAGGGGACACGGTTAGGGTAGGCTGCCGCAAGGATGAGTTTTATTTCCATGTCCTGGAAAAATAGTCGTTAGCCGTGTATTTTAGACAATGACGGTTTTTTACCTTGGAACCGATCCGGTTTTTCCACCCCCGGAAATGGCAGAACCGGACGGTTTGCTCGCGGTGGGCGGGGATCTGAGCGAAAAGCGCCTCTTGGCCGCATATGCCCAGGGAATTTTCCCCTGGTACTGCGAGGATACCCCCATTCTTTGGTGGTGCCTGAGTCCCCGTCCGCTCCTTTTCCCTTCCGAGCTGCATGTCCCCAAAAGCCTGCGTCGGGTTATAAATTCCCGGAGATTCAGGGTCACTTTTGACTGCGCATTTAAGCAGGTTATCTGCAACTGTGCCGGGGTGCACCGTCCGGACGGGGAAGGGACATGGATCAGGCCGGAGATGATCCGGGCCTATGAGGGGCTGCACTGGTCGGGATACGCCCATTCCGTGGAAACCTGGGAGGGCGATGAACTGGTGGGCGGACTGTACGGGGTGAGCATGGGCCGGGTTTTTTTCGGGGAATCAATGTTTCACCTGTGCTCCGATGCCTCCAAGGTAGCCTTTGTCCATCTGGTTTGGGCTCTTCAAAAATGGGGGTTCCATTTCCTGGACTGCCAGCAGACCACTCCGCATGTGACCCGCTTCGGAGCCCGGGAGATAGAGCTTCTGGACTTCAGGGCCCACTTACAGGAGGCCTTGAATTTTCCCACCTGCAAGGGGAAATGGGAAAATCCCCTGAATTGACCGCTTCCCCGCCGGGAGTTGGTCAAGAGCCGGTAGATAGTTTTATAGACAGGAAAAAGGATTTTATCCCAAACTAAAAATTCACAGGCAGCGTTGTGGAGCCGGTGATTATTCCCCGTTTGTTTCGCCCATGATCGGCTGATGGGCGCTTAAGTCGAAAAAGCCGTGCACCGGATAGGGCAGGGGATAGTTGGGTACGATTTCCAGCTTCATTATTCCGAAGTGTTCCCCGGCGCTAAGTCCGCTTAGCGGAGGCAGTCCGGTAGGCAGCGGGAATTCAAAAGGGGCGCTGTCTATGCTTTTAAGCCGTGAAGAATATCTGTTTTTCAGATAATCCACAATCTCATCCCGTTCCTCCCGGGTAAAGGCCTCCATTATCACCTTTCGGGATTGGACCGGATCGGAGTTCGCTTCTTCGCTTACCGGGTCGCCCAGCAGTTTATCCCAGGGTATTCCTTTCTCTTCCTCCGGATCCCATTCAGGTCGAAATAGATGGACCTGTACATCCCGTCTTCCCTTAAAGGAGATTATGGTCATGCTTAGTACATAAGCCCTGTCTATGGGGGGGGGAGTATGCGGTTCGGATATGTTTACTTCCATTATCTGGCCTGTATGTCCTTTGCCCGGCGTTATATCCGGGCAAAGGACGAATTTGTTTGCTCAATGTCCTGAACGGATCCAGGATATCCTGACTTACTCCATTTCTTTCTGGAGCTTGTCCTTGATATCCTCGATAGCTCCTTCCCCGTCCAGCTCAATGTATTTGAGGTTGTCGTCCTTGGAGGCCAGATCCTTGAAAAAGTAGGCCGCGGCCAGGGTTCCGGTTTCTTTGTCGTAGTAGATGTCGTGTCTTTTATCTATGGCCGCCTCGTCTTGGTCGTCGGACCTGGCTTTCAGCTCTCCGCCGCAGACCCGGCATTTGTCTCCGTCCGGCTTAATGGCGTCTATATAGATGTTGTTCGGGTGGTTGGGATCATTCACGCACAGGCGGCGGCCCATGATTCGGTTCTTGGCCGTCTGGCGGGGGAGCAGGATCTCGATGACATAGTCAAGGCCCATTCCTTCTTTTTGCAGGGCCTCCCACAGTTTCTTGGCCTGTTCGATATTCCGGGGAAAACCGTCCAGCAGCCATCCGTTCTTGCCTTCTTTCTTCAAAGTCTCCAGGACCATGGGAATGGTAATTTCGTCCGGGACCAGATCGCCCCTGTCTATGTATTCCTTGGCCTTTTTGCCCAGTTCGGTTCCCTGACCGATGTGCTCCCGGAAGATAGCTCCGGATTCTATATGGGCGAGGTTGTATTTGTTTTTGACCAGTGAGCCCTGCGTGCCTTTACCGCTTCCGTTGGGTCCGAAAATCAAGATGTTCAATTGTCTTTCCTCCTTAAGAAAAATTTCACAAATATTTATACCCTGGTCTTTTTTCTGTCAAGAAACAGGGAGGCAGGAGTTGATGAGCTCCCGGGTATTATGTATTCCGGCTTAGATCGGATACGCAAGGAAAAAACTCCTGAAAAAGTCCTTTTCCTTATGTGCTTATATTTTTACTAAGCGCGATTGAATCCCGAAGCTAAATAGGTTAAGCCCGATTTAGCCCGGCGCGTGCAATGCCGGAGAAAATCAAAAGAGGCGGGTGAGTGGTTTGGACGGAAACAGGTTGGTCCGCGAGTTTGCGGCGGTTATTGTCTTTTTTTTGGCCCTGTTCACCGCAGTGAGCCTTTATTCCTACTGGCCCATGGATCCCACCTTTAATCAGCAGGTCGGTCCGGGGTTTGAGGTGCGCAATATGGCCGGGGTGGCCGGATCCTTTCTGGCCGGAGTCCTGGTGGAATTCTGCGGGATTGTTTCCCTGCTCTTCCCCTTGGTTTTGGTCTATATTTCCGTGGTCCTGTTTTTCCCTTCCCGGGCGGTCCGCTGGTGGCAGGGGCTGGGTATGGCCGGGATTATTTTTTGTCTCGCGGTGTGGTTCGGTTATGAGTGGCCGGCTCGGAATATCGCGGTATTCAACATGTCCGGGGGCGGGCTTTTGGGCTCAATGGTTAATTCCCTTTTGCACCAATATTTCCGTTTCTGGGGCTCCTTGCTTGTTTTGGTCTGCCTGAGCGTGCTTTCCCTGCAGCTGGCCGGGGCCTTTTCCTGGGTGGGGATAGTCAGGGCGGGGCGCGGTTTTTTCTCTTATCTTAAAACCGTTTTTCTGGATTCGAAAAGGGAAATTCCGGCCGGAGCAAAAAGAGCAGAAAAAAAGCAAAAAGATCGGGAAAAAATCAGCCGGGAAAAAGGCGGAAAAAAAAGTAAAAAGTCCGGCGGATCTGATAAGGCTCTTAAAGCCAAGGTCCCGGAGCAACCCAATATTGCCGACCGTTCTTTTCCTCCTCTGGAGATATTGAGTTTGCCCCAGACCGGAACCAAAGCCGCTGACGAGGCTGAACTGCAGACCCTGGCCCGGCTGGTCCGGGAGTGTCTGGAGGAATTCGGGATTCGCGGAGAGGTGCAAAAGACCCTGCCCGGCCCGGTTATCACCATGCTGGAATTCAAGCCTGTTCCCGGAGTGAAGGTCAGCCGGATCGCCAACCTGCACGATGATCTGGCCCGGGCCCTGAAGGCGGTTTCCGTGCGCATAATCGCCCCGCTGCCCGGTCGGGACACCGTGGGTATTGAAATCCCGAACAAGGAACGCAAGACTGTCTTTTTGCGGGAAATACTGGAGTCGGCGGTGTTTATCGATACAGACGCTCCCCTGCCCCTGGTTCTGGGGCAGGATATTCAGGGGGGACCGCGCGTGGAGGATCTGGCCCGCATGCCGCATCTGCTTGTGGCCGGGGCCACGGGAACCGGGAAGAGCGTTTGTCTGAATACGCTCATAGTAAGTCTTTTGTTCAAGTCCGGGCCGGATGAACTCCGCTTTTTGCTGGTGGATCCCAAGAGAATAGAATTGGCGGTTTACAATGACCTGCCCCATCTGGTCCATCCGGTGGTCACGGACATGTCCCTGGCCCAGGTGGCCCTGGACTGGGCGGTGCACGAGATGGAGAGGCGCTATGACGCCATGGCCCGGCTGGGAGTGAGGAATATCCAGGCCTACAATGAAAAACTGGCCGGGATGGACAAAGAAAAGGAGCCCGAACTGGCCGATCTGGAGTATATGCCTTATCTGGTGGTTATTATCGACGAACTGGCCGATCTGATGCTCACCGCGGCCAAGGAGGTTGAGGTGAGCATAGTCCGCCTGGCCCAGCTGGCCCGGGCGGCCGGAGTGCATTTGATTCTGGCCACACAGCGACCGTCCGTGGACGTGGTTACCGGAATAATCAAGGCCAATTTCCCTTCGCGTATAGCCTTTCAGGTCAGCTCCAAGCACGATTCGCGGACGATTCTGGACGGACCGGGAGCGGAGTATCTGCTGGGCCAGGGGGATATGCTGTTCAAGCCCGGAGGAGGGCAGCTGCAGCGCATTCACGGTTCTTTTGTCCGGGACGATGAGATAACCGCGGTTGTGGATTTCTGGAAAAACAAGGGCGGAGGAGGGGAACAGGTCGATCTCTCCGGGTTCAAAAACGGAGAAAACGGGGATCCCGAGGACCCGAACGCAAGCGACCCGGTTTTGGACGATCCCAAATACTCGGAAGCGGTGCAGTTTGTCATGGATCACGGCAAGGCATCGATTTCCCTGATCCAGAGAAGGCTTCGCATCGGATTCAACAAGGCAGCCCTGTTCATTGAGCAGATGGAAAAGGACGGGGTCATCGGGCCGCAGGAAGGAAGCAAACCCAGGCAGGTGCTAAAAAAATCTACGGAAAGATAGAAGCAATCAAGTCCAATTCCTTGCACCTCCTTTATTGGGAGTGGCTGTTGGCTGCCTATATGACCGGCATCTGGGGGTTTTGTTATCCCCGGGCTGCCGGTTTTGTCTTTTTTTTGCTGATTGTCCTCAGGGGCCGGGAGTGGAAAAAATTTATACCGGTTCTGGTCTGCTTCGGCCTGGGGCTGGCTGCCGCGTATTTCTCCTTCCCAGGACAGCCGCAAGGCGATGTGCCGCAATTCATTGCCGCCCGGGACAAGGTACGCATCTCCGGGAGCATAGATGAAGTGGTTACCCGTCCGGACAAAAGGGAGAGGATTATCCTCAGCCGGATTAAAATCAGGGATGGATCGACCGAGATGCGCCTGCCCGGTAGGATGGTGGTCAATTGGTACCAGGCGCGGCGGTTCGTCCTCCCCGGCCGGGAAATGGCTTTCACCTCCAGGGTCAAGCCTGTTCACTCCCTGGCCAATCAGGGGGTATGGAACAGTGAATTCTATTGGCACAAGCAAAATGTTTTCTGGCGCAGCTATGCGGTGAAGTCCAAGTCCGATGTAACCTTGAGCAAGGGAGCCGATTTCTGGGCCCAAAAAAGGTTTGAACTTATAAAAGCGGTGGAATCCGGAATTGATTCCTTAAGCGGGGTGTGGCCGGAAAAGGAAATAGAGCGGATCAAGGGGATCTCCCTGGCCCTTTTGTTCGGGGAGCGATTTTATCTGGAAAATGATTTCGTGGATCGGGTCAGGCGGGCCTCTTTGGGGCACAGCCTGGCCCTTTCCGGCATGCATCTGGGCATGATCGTGTTTGTGGGCTGGCTTGTTGCCGGAGCTGCTGGCTCACTGTTTCCCAGAATTTATATATCTCTGCCCCGGCCCAAGCTGGCTTTCTTCCTGGCTTTCCCCTTGTGTCTTTTATATGTCTGGCTGGGGCAGGCTCCGCATTCATTGGTCCGTTCCGGACTGATGTTCTTTTTCTGGGGGATTTTTGTCTGCTTTGGGCGGAGCCGCAATCTGACCGATGCCCTGTTTGCCGCTCTGGCGTTCATCCTGATCATAAATCCCTTGGCCTTGTTTGACTTGAGCCTTCAACTTTCCGCCCTGGCCGTAGCCGGGATCTGCGTGTTTCAGCCAACTATGTCCGCGGTCTTGAACCGGGTGCCTTGTTTATTCCTCCGCCCCGCGGTGTTTTATTTTCTGGGGCTCTTAATGATTACCCTGGCGGTGAATATTTTTTTGCTGCCGGTGCAGTCCTGGACCTTCGGCTATTTGAGCGGGCATTTGTATCTCAATCTGCTCTGGATTCCCCTTTTGGGGATGTTCATCCTTCCTCTTGTGTTTTTGGGTTTGCTGGCCGGTTTGCTTTTTCCGGCCGCGGCTCCGTTTTTTTACTGGGCGGCGGGAATGATAATCAACCCTTTTGCCGATTTCCTGGCCTTTATGGACAGCCACCATTGGCTGGACCCTTTTCTGGTTATCCGTCCCGGCTGGGGTCTTATGATCGCCTATTATTTTTTCCTTCTTTTAATTGTTTGTTTGTTTTGCTACCAAAGGATAACCAGAACGATTGCAGTTTCCGCTGTCTTGGTCCTTTTAGCCGCGGCAGCCCCGTATCTGAGGGATATTCCGGATAAATCTACGCGTTTGCAGCTTATGGATGTGGGGCAGGGGCAATGCGCTTTTGTTCGTTCTCCGCAGGGGGAATTTACAATAATAGACGGAGGAGGATCCTGGAACCTGGATTATGACCTGGGCAGGCGCGTGGTCGCTCCCGCCCTGTCCTGGCGGCGCTGTCCGCGGGCGAAGAATTGCATTCTCTCCCACGGGGATATAGACCATATGCGTGGTCTATATTATCCCTTGGCTCATGCGGATATTGGCACATTCTGGTTTAACGGGATCTGGCCGGACAAACTGGACGGTAAGCTCCTTTTCCGTTCCCTGGACAGGGGAGATGAGAGTGTCCGGGTGCTTAGAAAGGGTGACCGGGTCCGGCTGGGAAAGGACCTGAACCTTAATGTTCTGTATCCGCCCGGTTTTTTTAGATACGCGGATAACAACAATAATTCCCTGGTCTTGCGTTTGACCTGGAAAGGGCGCGGTTTGGCCCTAATCCCCGGGGATATAGAGAAAAAAGGCATGCGGGCCTTGCTGGATTCAGGAGAGAATCTAAAAGCCGAGGTCTTGGTCTTGCCCCACCACGGCAGTAAATCCAGCTTTTTCCCTGAATTTTACCGCCGGGTGAATCCGGATCTGGTGCTGGCCTCCACGGGATTTCTCAATTATTTCCGCATGCCGGCCAAAAAGGTTGTTCATTATTTTAAGGACCGGGACATACCTGTTTTGAATACCGCCTTGTGCGGCCAGATAAATGTTTCCTGGGATGGTCCGGATGCCGGAAAGAGGCTGACGCGGGTCAGGGAAGGATCCCGGACGGCCCTTTTGCGCTGAAGTGACCGGCGGCAATAAAACTGTTTTCCTAAAATTATTTGTTTGCGGGTGGAAAGAACATGCAAGCTCACTGCAGGAAGTTGTTAGTTTTTTTCTTTTTGTTCATTTTTTGTTCTTTGCCGTCTTTGGCTGCGGATCAGACCGGGGACGTGCGGATTCCCGAGGCACCCGGGGGAGGGGAGGTCAGTTCCCTGGTTGTTCTGGAGACCATGGAAAAGTATATGTCCGAGATCCAGAGCCAGCTTGAGCAGAAGCGAAAGGAGCTGGAGTCGGCCGAGTCCGCGGAAGTCAAAAATAAAATTTTAAAGGAGATAAACGAGCTTACTGACTCCCTGCAGGAGTTGGAGAAAAATTTTCTGCACATGGCTGCGGGAGTGGATTTAAAGAGTCTGGAGAGCCGGCAGGAATCGGATTTCAAATGGGATCAGGAGGTGGTCAGCCTGATCCGTCCCCTGGTTCAGGAACTCAAAAAAATGACCGCCCGGCCGCGCAAGCTGGAGCGCCTGCGAAGCGAGGCCGAAGAGATTAGAAACAAGCTCCCGGCTGTAAACAGGGCCATTGAAAATCTGTCCGAACTTGCCCGTCGCACGGACAATCCCGAATTGAAAAAGCGCCTGAATTCCCTGCGCAAGGAATGGGAGAACAAAAAGAACAGGCTGGAAAATTCCCTGGCTGTTATCCGGGCCCAGCTTAAGAAACTGGAGCAGGAAAAACAGTCCTTTGTCCAGGCCGCCCGACAGAATCTGGAGAGTTTTTTCCGCAACCGGGGCAAAAACGCCCTGCTGGCCGTGTTGTCCTTTGCCATTGTTTTTCTGGGTTTGCGGTTTTTGTGGCGCCGGGTGCAAGGCCTTTTGGCCAGGAGAAAAAAGGACAGGGAGAAAAAGACTTTTTACGCCAGACTGAGCGAGCTCCTTTTTCATATATTAACCGTTGTCGCGGCCACCGGAGCGCTATTGGCCGTGCTTTTCACCACCGGGGACTGGGTGCTCCTGAGTCTGGTGATTATTTTCCTGCTTGGTCTGGGCTGGACCGCCAAACAGGGGCTTATGCGTTTCTGGGAGCAGATAAAGCTGTTTTTGAATCTGGGATCGGTTCGTGAAGGAGAGCGCCTTGTATATGCCGGAGTGCCCTGGAAGGTATCCAAACTGAATTTTTACACAAGCCTGGAAAATCCGGCATTTGATAAATGTCATCTGCGGATTCCGATAAGGGATCTGGTGGATAAGGAATCCCGGCCTTTTGCCGGGCATGAACCCTGGTTCCCGTGCAAGCGGGGGGACTGGGTCCTTTTGGAAGACGGTTCGCGGGGAAAAGTGGTCAGCCAGACCCATGAAATGGTCCAGATCGTGCGGCGCGGGGGCAGTCGCCAGACTTATCAGACCTCTGATTTCCTTTCCCGGGCTCCGGTGAATCTGTCCGCCAATTTTCGCCTGCGGGTGGTTTTTGGGATTGATTATGCCCATCAGGCGGAAAGTACCCAGAGTATACCGGAAAAATTGCAGGCATTTGTTGAAGAGGGACTGCGCGGGGAGGGCTATGAGGAAGATCTCCTGAATTTGCGCGTGGAATTTCACTCAGCAGGTGCTTCATCTTTGAATCTGATTGTGTTAGCAGATTTCCATGGACGGCGGGCGGAATTATATAACCGGCTTTCCCGTGCCCTTCAGCGACTGGCGGTTGAGGCCTGCAATAAATATGAATGGGGTATTCCTTTTACCCAAATAACAATACATCAGGCACATGAATAAATCCAAAATAGATATACCTCAGGATGCATTCCGGGAGCCCGGCTCCAGAGACGTGGACAAGACCCTGGCCGATGCCAGGCTGGCGGCCCGAAAAGGGGACGCGGAAAGTGTTTTGGAGCGTCTTCGGGATATTGAATCCAGGTTTGATGCCTTTGCCGCGGCCATCAGCAGCCAGGAAGGCATGTATGCCGATCTGGAAGAGGCTTTTTTAAAGCTTCAGAAGACCCATGAGGAGTTGAAAAGCAATCTGCGGGCCGCTTCCGCCGGCTATGATTCCATTTTGAGCTCCTTTCACCGCATTCATGTGCAGTGCCAGAATATTCAGGCCTTAAAGCACCTTCGTCATCTACCCGAACTGCTGGCCGAGTTCAAAAACGGTTTCGAGCTTGAGTCCGTGGGTCTAATGCTGGATCGGGATCTTTTTACCGGCTTTCTTCCCGAGGGCATGCACCAGGCCACCAACGAGGAACTGGTTGCCGCCGGATTCGGACTGGGTCTTGGAGATCCGGACGAGCTTTCCTATATGGGGCCTTTTCCTTCCCCGGAAATACTTCCTTTTTCCCTGGGATGCACGCCATCTCCGGACGGTTTATCCCAGGGGTCGTGCTTTGTAGGCAAGCTCCTGCACAAATTCCATCAGAGAAGGACAATCGGGTTCATTACCTTTATAGATTCCGATCCCAACCGCTATCTTCCGAACAAGGACACTGATTTTCTGGAGCATTTCTGTTCGGTTCTGGCCTGTTGTCTCGTCTCCGTGCTGGATCACGCCAAGCTGGATCGGGAACGGGTTGTAGATCCGCTTACCGGGGCCTACAACCGGGAATATCTTTTCCGCCATGCCCCGCGCATCCTGGATTTTTCCAAGCGCAAGGGCTTCCCCGTATCCCTGGTGTTTATAGATCTGGACCGCTTCAAGTACATAAACGACAAGTTCGGGCACAAGGCCGGGGATCAGGTTTTGCGGGAATTGGTCCAGGCGGTTTCCGGTATTGTCCGTAAGTACGACATATTTGTCCGTCTGGGCGGGGACGAGTTCGTGGTTTTGCTCCCGGGAATGGACACGGAGCAGACCGAGGAATTCCGGGACCGGGTCCATGACGCGGTCGCTCAGATTGATTTGTGCCAATGCATAGAGGAAGACACTGATATGCATATGACGGCTTCAGTGGGAATCGCGGAGTTCGGGCCGGGCAAATCACTTAAGTATCTGCTTCAGGAGGCGGATCAGAAGATGTATGACGCCAAACGCACTGAATATGATGTAATAGAGCCTGCAGGCTAGAATCCTTATTCAAAATATTGACCGGTATCCGGATATGTCCCCGGGCTTGAATCTGATTTGAGCCCGGGTTTTTTTGCCAATATGGGATATGGGAGGCGAATATGCCGAAAAATAAGCTGATTTGGATGGGAATGAAAAGGGATGCAGTGAATGCCGGGCTGCCTGCGGATCATATGGGATAAAAAGGGGGAACAAAGGGAAAAGGATGGAGACCGGAGCGGGAGGGTGCATAAAAGTATTGGAAATTTGCGGATAAATGAGATAGCGTTCTCCACTCGGAAGTTGCTTTTGGGTTGCAGATAATATTTTCAGTTGATTATTTTTGAGGTTGTGCATGGACGAGAAGATAAAAGGGATAATCAAGCAGTTTT
>CAZTKE010000011.1:0-22756 GCA_964614055.1 uncultured Desulfovibrionales bacterium
ACGGCCATTTCCTCGTATTCCGCTTTTTCTTCTCCGTGCATGACTTTGTTCCTAAAGATGCCGTTTATGAAGCAGCGCAGAACGGATATGGTCTCCGGGATGGGATAGTCTTTGAATTCCCCGGACCGGATTCCTTCCCGGAGCGTATGCTCAAGGTACTCGTCCAGGAGGTTTTTCTGATTTTCCAGGACCTCCCAGCAGACGCTGCATCCCCGGATGAGCATTGCCGGGCAGGCGGAGAGGATCAGCTTGGCCTGGTGCGGATGGGTGGCGGATATCTCAATGTGCATGCGGATCAGATTGGCGATTTTCTCAAAGCTGGTCGGGGTGCGGGCGGGGAGCTCCTGGACCATTTCCCGGTATTGGGTAAAGAACTCCCGGATGACAAGGGAGAATATCTCGTCCTTGCCCTGGAAATGGTAATACAGAAGGGGCTCGGTCACCCCGGCCTCGCGGGCGATCCCTAAAGTGGTGGTGTCCTCGAAGCCGTGCTGGGCGAACAGCCGGGCTGCAGTGGAGATGATATCCTGTTTTTTGTTTCGGGCCATCTTGCATCCTGTTGCCGGTTATTCCACCAGGGCGGCTGCGAAATCCTCGCCGCTGAACGGGCGCAGATCTTCCATTTTCTCTCCCAGGCCGATATAGGTGATGGGCAGGGTCATCTCCAGGGCAATGGCCGCCACTACGCCGCCTTTGGCCGTGCCGTCCAGTTTGGTGAGCACGATTTCGTCAATGGGAATTGCCTTGGCGAAAAGATCCGCCTGGGAAAGGGCGTTCTGTCCGGTGGTGGCGTCCAGGACCAGAATGGTGCGGTGCGGTGCCCCGGGATGCTTGTGGTTCAGAACCCGTTTTACTTTTTTAAGCTCCTCCATCAGGTCCACCTTGGTGTGCAGGCGGCCGGCGGTATCCACGAATACGGTATCGTAGCCCTCGTTTACGGCCTTGTCCATGGCTTCGTAGGCGACCGAAGCCGGGTCCGCGCCGTGCTCCCGGCTGTAGAACCCGGAGCCAGTCCTTTGCGCCCATATTTGCAGCTGTTCCACAGCGGCCGCCCGGAAGGTGTCCCCGGCGACCAGGAGGGGCTTTTTGCCCTGCATCTGGGCCCTGTGGGCCAGCTTGGCAATGGTCGTGGTCTTGCCCACACCGTTCACCCCCATCATCAGGATCACTTCCGGCGGGGCTGGAGAGGGTTTTTTGGGAGTAGCGGGAAATATTCCGGCCAATTCGCTGCGCAAGAGCTTTTTGAATTCCTCGCTGCTTTCCACGCCTTCCTTTCGCACCCTGGGCCGCAGGCGGTCCACGAGCTTTTGCGTGGCCTGATAGCCCACGTCGGCCATGATCAATATCTCTTCCAGTTCCTCCCAGAAATCCTCGTCGAATTTTCCGCTGGACTGCAGGAGATCGTCTATGCGCCGGGAGAGCTGCTCCTTGGTCTTGGTCAGTCCGCTGGAAAGCTTCAGAAAGAGCCGGCTCTGCTCGTCCTCCTCGTCCTCGAGATCCAGGGCCAGGGCCAGGCGGTACTGCAGCTCGGATCTGAACTCGCTTATATGCTCGTAGTCCATTTTATCCAGCCAATCCGAGAACTTGGCTATAAACTCGTCCGCTTCTTCCCGTGGGGCTTCCAGGACTTGGAATAAAAACGAGAGTCTGGACCAAAGGAGATCCCCTTTTTGCTCCACTCCCTTGAGGATCAGATCCAGCCAGGCACTCAATCGGGGCTGGGCCTCCTGCAGGGCGAGGCGCAGCTCGTTCTGCCAGTCTTCAGCCTCTTTTGCCGGCGCTGTTTGGGGAATACTTTCCGCCTTGTCCTGCTCCGGCTTTGCCTGCGGCTCCTCCGCGGGTTGGACTCCGGATTTTTCTTCCTTTTCTTCCGGTCTGTCCCGGCCCCACACCTTTTTTATCTTCGAGAAAAAGCCCATTCGCTCTCCTTGGGTGGTTTATTATCAGTAGTCTTCCAGGTCCAAAAGGTACTTGTCCCAGACTATCTTGCCCTTGTTTTTCCTGTATTTGCGCAAAAGGACGTAAATCGCGCCGGCTCCGCCATGCTTGGGCAAAGAGGTGCAAAAAGCCAGGGTGATCCTTTTCAGCGGATCCCGGGTGAGCCAGTATTGGATTTCTTTTTTCAAAACTCCCATTTTTAGCGGGGAGCCCTTGCCCCGACCGGGTATGACCAGGACGCAGCGGCTGCCGGCCAGGTAATGATCGCGCAAAAAGGTAATAAGCGAGATCCTGGCCTGCTCCGTGTTCATGCCGTGCAGGTCCAGGTTGCCCTCGATGCTGTACATGCCGTTTTTAAGTTTCCGGAATATCTTGGGGTCCAGACCCTGCACGTAACCTTCGACATGCTCGTCGGTCAGGGACAAGTCAAAATTTATTTCTCCGTTGACTATTTTTTGCAGGGTTTCTGCGGAGTCGCTATTTTCAGGAGTTTGAGCCTGTTTTTGCTCCGGAGGGGGAGTGATTTGGCGTCCCTTTTTTTTCAGGGGCTCCACGCCGGACATGGCCGAGAGGAACATGGCGCTTTCCCCTGAGGGCTGCTCCTTGTTTTCTTCAGGGTATTCGGGCTGAGGCTGCTTCTTGGGAACAGGTTTTTGGTTTTTGGCAGCCTTTTTTTCTTTGACCTCTTTTTTCCTCTTTTCCAGGTCCAGTTCCTGTAATTTCTTGAATGGCTGCTGCATATTCCATCCTTGTGCCGGCTTTTACTAAGTTTTGTGCACCATCCCGGTCAAGCGGATACAAGGCTGCGTTTGCATCCAAAAACCAATTTAAATCGGGTCTTGATTTGAAGACAGGCAAGCTGGCGAAAAAGGGACTGGTCAGGACTGCTCTAATTTTTTCCGGGCGAAGTTGTACATCTTTTCCGCCTCGGTGAAGTCCGGATTGATGGACATGGCCCGTTCCGCGCTTTTGATGGCCTTGTCCCAAGCCTTGTTTTCCAAATACAGTCTGCCCAGATTGAAATGCAAATATTCGTCCTTGGGGCACAGGTTCAGGGCCTGCTTATAGGCCTTTTCCGAGTCTTCCACTCTTCCCAGCTTGCGCAGGGCCATTCCCAGGCGATTGAAGACGTGCACCGAGGACGGGTTGTCCTTGTAGGCGTTTTTCAGGTGGGTAATGGCCTTGTTGTATTGCTCCGCGTTCAGCCATATGTCGGCGATCTCGATTTTTAGCTCAAAATCCCCTTCGTGCTCCCGCTCCAGCTTGCGCAGTAACGCGTCCGCTTTATCTATGTCTTCTTTCTGGATCAGGGACCGGGCTTCTTCCAGTTCTTTTTGCTTTTTCCTTTCCAGCTCGGCATAGCTTTCCCTGGCCGAGGAGGTGATGTCTTCCTGCAGGGTGTCGATTATTTCCCGGAGATACCCGAGCAGCTCCTTTTCCTTGCCCGCCTCGTACTCCAGCAGGACCGGATAAAGTTCGCGCAGTTCCGCGTTGGAGTTCAGGCGATACACCGCGTCCTCGACCAGTTTGGTGAATTCCTTTTTCTCGTTTTGCATAAGCGAACTCTTAAGGAATGTCTGGATGGCGTCGTGCATGGTCGTGACCGCAGCCAAAGGTTTGCCCTGCTTTAAAAGCGAATTCAGGCTGTTAATCTGGCGACGGGCTTTTGTCAGGTCGGACATATTTTTCTCGCAGTATCAGGTTAATACTTCATGACCGAATCTAGCCATTTTTTCAAAGCGCGTAAAGAAGTACCTGCTGTCGTGCGGACCGGGACCGGCCTCGGGGTGATACTGCACCGCGAAGATGGGCTTTTGCTTGTGCCGGAATCCTTCCAGGGTGTTGTCGTTTAGGTTTATGTGTGTCTGCTCCAGGAAATCTAGGCGGGAAATATCCACGCAGAACCCGTGGTTCTGGGAAGAGATCTCTATTTTATTTTCCCGGAGGGATTTGACCGGATGATTCAGTCCGTGGTGTCCGAATTTGAGCTTATAGCTGTCCCCGCCCAGGGCCAGGCCCAGCAGCTGATGTCCCAGGCATATCCCGGCCATCGGGAAATGTTCGGACAGGAGGGAGATATTGTGGATGGCGTCCTGAAGCGGGGCGGGATCGCCCGGGCCGTTGGACAGAAATATCACGTCCGGGGACAGGGATTTGACCTGCTCAAAGGTAAAGTCCGCGGGCACGGCCAGTATCTCCAGGCCGTGGGCGTGCAACAGGCGCAGAATGCTCCATTTCACGCCGAAATCATAGACCACCACCTTTGGTTTGTTTCCGGACCAGGCGTATTTACCTTCCTTTATTTCCGCCGGGCGGGGGGCGCCCGCTTCCCAGGTGTAGGGAGCGCTGCAGGTGGTGTTTTTCACCAGGTTGGCCCCGTGCATGGAGGGCAGCTCTTTGGCTTTTTGAGTCAGGCGGTCCGGGTCCAGTTCGTTTGTGGACATGATTCCGCGCATGGCTCCGTGAATCCGGGTGTGTCTGGTAAGCGCCCGGGTATCAACGCCTTCTATGCCCATGACCCCGTGCCTCTTCAGGTATTCGGGGAGAGGTTCGGATGATCTCCAGTTGGAGGGTTCCCGGCAGCATTCCTTGACTATGAACGCGGCCACCTGCACCCGGTCCGACTCTATATCTTCGAGATTCACTCCGTAGTTCCCGACCAGGGGATAGGTCATGCACACCATTTGCCCGGAATAGGAGGGATCGGTCAGAATCTCCTGATACCCGGTCATGCCGGTATTGAATATGACTTCTCCCCCGGTTTCCCCGGGTCCGGTGAAGGATTTGCCCTCGAAACAGGTGCCGTCTTCCAGGGCCAGCAGAGCTTTCATTCTGTCTCCTGTAATATTTTTTCCATTCTGGGTATGTCCTCGGGGCGGTCCACGCCGAACGAGGAATACTCGGTTGTCTTGACCAAGATGTCCATATCCGCCTGCAAAAGGCGGAGCTGTTCCAGTTTTTCCGCCCGCTCCAGGGGGCCCGGACCCAGGCGGGAAAATTCCCGCAAGGCTTCAAAAGTATAGGCATAAAGCCCGATGTGCCCCAGGTAGCCCGGGTTCTCCCCGGCCGGATACGGTATCGGGGAGCGGGAAAAGTAAAGCGCCCGTCCGGAAGCGGAACAAACCACCTTGACCGTGTTCGGATTCTGCGCTTCTTCCTCGGATATCCGCCGGGCCAGGGTGCTCACACCGATACGCCCGTTTCCCCGGAAGGGTTCCAGGAGCTGGCTGAGCATCTCCGGGTGCAGGGCGGGCTCGTCTCCCTGGACGTTGGCTATGACAGAGCCGGAGGGGAGGTCAAGTTTTTCCGCGGCCTCCAGTATCCTGTCCGTGCCGCTGGCGTGGTCGCTTGAGGTCATTAGAGCGGGGACGTCCATTTTCCGGGCCTTTTCCAGAATACGTTCATCATCAGTGGCCAGCCAGGTCTGTTTTATAAGCGGACATTCCATGGTGCGCTGATACACGTGCCAGAACATGGGCTTGCCCCGGATAAGGGCCAGGGGCTTTCCCGGGAACCTGCTTGATTCGTAGCGGGCCGGGATGACCGCGAAAAAATCGGTTTCCCCGGACCCGGGAATTTCCCGGCTCCGGGGAGAATCAGGTCCTGTCCAGTGCATGCAGTATCGCGTCCCGGTTGGATTCTGTCCCGCCCTTTTTCTGTTGCAGGTAGTTCTTGAATGTCTGACACACCTGTTCACGGTCCGAGGCCGGATACGCCTCCAGGCAGCCGATCATATCCTCTGCGGTCTCCACTTCCCGGGCCAGACCCTCATCCACTATTTCCTGTCCGGCCCAGGCGAAATTGGACCAGTGCGGACCGATGCAGGGGACTACCCCCTGTTCTATTGCCTCCAGGAAGTTCTGGCCCCCGCAGGGGACCAGGCTGCCGCCCACATACGCGGAACGGGCCAGGGCGTACGCGAATTTGAGTTCCCCGAATCCGTCCCAGAGGATAACTGTGCCCGGGCTTACCTTTTCCTCTACCCCGGAGCGGAGCTGGTAGTCTATTCCCTGCTCAGTGCAGAATTGTTCCCAGGCCCGGATGCGGTGCATGTGCCTGGGAAAGATGGCTATAAGTGCTGAGGGGTGCCGGGAGAGGAGTCCCTGAACGATGCTTTGTACATGTCCTTCTTCCGGCTCCCGCACCGAGGCCAGGACAAAGAGATAGGGCCGGGGTCCGAAAATCTCCCCCAGCGGGTTTTTAACGAAGGGCACCGGGTTTTCCGGAGTCAAGGCGTCCAATTTCATGTTCGGGGCGTTAAGGATGCGGGCGGAGGGGAAAATATCCCGGTAGCGCCGGGCGTCCGCCCCGGATATGCACACGGCGGTGTGTGGGGCAAAGGGAGTGAGTATCTTTTGCAGGCGCAAATAATGGGCGTAGCTCTTGGTGGACATCCGGGCGTTGGCCGCGATGAGCGGGATATCCCTTTTTTTGCATTCCCGCATGAACCCCGGCCACAGTTCGGTCTCCAGCATGACCGCTGCTTTGGGGCTGGCCCGAGAGATTGCTTTTTTTATGAAAATCGGGACATCGAACGGGAAATAGGCAAGGGTGCATTTGTTATTTTTGAGTTCTTTGTCCAGTACCTGCCTGCCTTCCTTGGTGCAGGTGGTGACCAGGATCTTCATCTCCCTTGTTTTAAGGAGCTCGCGGATAAGCATTGCCGTCAGCTTGCATTCCCCGACTGATGCGGCCTGCATCCAGATATCAAAGGGTCCCTGGGGAAAATTACGGGCCATTCTCTGGCCCAGCCCTTTTCTCAGCCTTGTGGAGAATACGGCAAAAGGCAGGGCCGCGAACCAGAGAAGCGTGTACACGGAATAGAAAAGAGCGTGTTTTTTCGGGGAGTCTTTAGCCATCTTTGCTATTCTCCTTTGGATTCCAGGCCCAGACGGATGAGTTCCCGGATAAGCCCGGGGAAGTCCCATCCAGCCGCAGCAGCCGCCCGGGGCACCAGGCTGGTTTCAGTCATCCCGGGCAGGGTATTGGTCTCCAGGAGATGACATTTTCCCCCGGATTCAACTATGAAATCGCTGCGGCTGTAGTCCTTGAGCCCGAGTATTTTGTGCGCGCGCAGGGCGGTCTCCTGCAGGTCATGTGTAATCTCCCGTTCAACCGGGGCCGGACAGAGCTCTTCCGCTCCGTTTTGCTCGTACTTGCTCTTGTAGTCGAAAAAGGTCCCTTTTCTGGGGCGAATGAGGATGGGCGGCAGGGGCGTTTCACCCAAAACAGCGCAGGTCATTTCCTCGCCCCGGACATATTCCTCCAGAATGAATTCCCGGCCGGGCAAAATGGACTGCTTGGCCTCTTTTAGATCCGAGTCGTCTTTCAAAATGTACAGGCCCAAGCTGGACCCGCCCGTGTTCGGCTTTAGGATGCGCGGGTAGTTTTCAATCGCAAGCGTGGACATGGCTTCCGGGGGCACAAGCCGCCATCCCGGGGTCGTAAGGCCGTTGTTTCTATATACCTGTTTGGACAGGGCCTTGTTCAGGGCCAGAAGCGATCCGCGGGGACCGGCCCCCTGAAAGGGGATTTGCATGGTCTGTAGAAGGGCCTGGACGCAGCCGTCCTCCCCGGGCATGCCGTGCAGGTTGATAAAGGCGAAATCCGTTTTCTCCGCCTGCCGGGCCAGCTCCTGGAAGCCGTCGTTCAGATCAAAGGGCTGAACGCTGTGTCCGAGTTCCTCCAGAGCGGCGTGGATTTGCCTTGCACCCTTGAGGGATACTTCCCGCTCATTGGACCAGCCGCCGGCAATCAAAATTACTCGCATGCAGATCAACTCCGATTGTTCTTTCCAGTTCTTTTTCTATCTCCAGGACCTGATCCTTGGATCTCTGGATCATATCCGTGCGCCGGCCATTGTTTCCGTAGCGATCAAACAGATCAAAAAAGCGTTCGTCTATACTGACCACCCGGTCATGCCGGACCCTTTTGTCGCTGTAGATTATGGTCAGCGGGGTAAAGTGGTCGCGGATAAGGATTTTTTCCGGCCAGTATACGTGGTGCATAACCGCCTGGGCAATAACCGGGTTGCCGGTTTCGGCAATGGTTATGCTCGCTCCGATCTGGCTGTGCGCGCCGCCGTGCTTTATGCTGTATGCCTTGCCGATATCGTGCAAAAGGGCTGCGGCCTCGAGAGAGGGCAGGTGCACATCCAGGCCCTTTTCCCGTGCAGCTTCCCCTATCAACCGGGCCACGTCGCACACCTTGCGGCTGTGTTCCCGGATATGTTCCGGAGCCTTGTATTTTGCAAGCAGTCTTTCGCACTCCCCGGCTTCGGGTACCGGCCAGCGGTCATAATCCACGACCGGAATCGGCGGCAATGTCATTTTCGGGTCCCTGTTCGATTTCGGATAATTTCGTGTCTTTAGTTAGCAGGCGTTAACGCCCGGCATAAGCGGCGCGAAATACGAGCGTCCAGTGCATCTTGTCTGTTCGAATTTGGTCCTTTTTTTACCACAGAGAGCACGGAGTACACAGAGGGCCAGAGAGCGAAGCGCTTATTCCGTTCATTTTCAGCTAGCGCGCCGGGCGTTTTCCTCCGTGCTATCCGTCCCCTGCGGTAAATCTTCCGGCTTGGAACGGTTATATTTTTTCGTCCTGTTCATTGACACTTTTGAGCCCGGACCTTATCTGTAAAGCTCAGTCCGGATAGATGTCCTTGAGTACCGCCCCCTTCAGGATGTATAATTATGTTAGTCCGGTGGCAAGGGTAATTTTTTTGCAAATCAAGACCAACGCAGGAGTGGGATATGTGTTTAGCCGTTCCCATGGAAATCAAATCCATTGAAGACAATGTGGCTCAAGTTGAAGTCGGCGGGGTAAAAAATGAAGTCCGTCTGGACATTATTGATGAAGATCCGCAGGTGGGGGATTTCGTTATTGTCCACGCCGGATTCGCCATCAGGCGTCTGGACCGGGAGGAAGGCCTGGAAACAATCAAATTGTTTGAAGAGGGCCTGAACCTTGAACTTGTTTGACAAATTTTCGGATCCGGAAATCTGCCGCGGTGTTCTGGATCGGATCAAGGACACGGTTGGAGATCGCCTCAAGTTCATGGAGGTATGCGGAACGCATACAGTGTCCATTTTCCAGAGCGGGATCCGGGGGATTTTGCCGGAAAACGTGATCCATCTTTCCGGTCCGGGGTGTCCGGTTTGCGTTACGCATGAAAGTGAAGTGGCCGCGTTTCTGGATTTGGCCGGACAGGAGGCCATAGTGGCCACATTCGGGGATCTGATGCGGGTTCCCGGCCCGGACGGCATGGACCTTAAAAGGGCCCAGGCCGAAGGGGCGCGGGTAAATGTTGTCTATTCCCCGTTCGACGCCCTGGAGCTGGCCCGCAAGAACCCTTCGGACCGGGTTGTCTTTCTGGGAGTGGGCTTTGAAACCACCGCCCCGACCGTGGCTGCGACCCTTAACCTGGCCCGGGAACAAGAAATTGACAATTTTTTTGTCCTTTCCTTCCATAAACTGGTTCCCCCGGCATTAAAGGCCCTGGTTCAGGACGGGGAAGTGGAGCTGGACGCGCTGCTCCTTCCCGGACACGTTTCCACCATAATCGGCATGGAACCCTATCGGTTCCTGGCTCGGGATCATGGTATCCCTGCAGTTATCGGCGGCTTCGAGCCCCTGGATATACTCCGGGCCCTTCTGGAGATGACCGAGCAGCTAAAGGAAGGCCGCGCGGAAGTGGTTAACTGTTACAAACGCGCGGTCGGGGATGAAGGCAATTTAAACGCCCGGCGGATGATGGACAAGGTCTTTTACGTTGAGGACAGTCTGTGGAGAGGCCTGGGTAATATCCCGCAAAGCGGACTGGGCATTAACGAGTCCTTTGCCCGTTTTGACGCCAAAAAAGAGTTCAGCCTGGAAATGAAGGAAGTACCGCCCCTGCCCGGATGCAGATGCGGGGAGGTGCTAAAGGGGCTTATCCGCCCGGATGAATGTCCTCTTTTTGCCAAGGCCTGCACTCCGGCCAAACCTGTCGGCCCCTGCATGGTTTCCACCGAGGGATCCTGCGCCGCGTATTACAAATATTCAATCTGAGCCGAGAATAATGACTGACGATAAAAAACTTTTACTGGATTACGGCAGCGGGGGAAAGGCTTCCCAGAGACTGGTCGGGGAACTTTTTTTGCGCTATTTCAAAAACCCCAAGCTGGACAGGCTGGATGACGCGGCCCTGCTGGAGGAGCTCAAGGCCCCAGTCTCCATGAGCACGGATACCTTTACCGTGGATCCCTTGTTTTTTCCCGGCGGGGATATAGGCTCTCTGGCCGTTCACGGGACGGTCAATGACGTGGCCATGCTTGGCGCGGTTCCCAGATACTTGAGCTGCGGTTTTATTTTGGAAGAAGGATTGGACATGGCCGACCTGGAAAAGATTGTCCAGTCCATGGGCAATGCCGCGCGCAAGGCGGGGGTGGAGATCGTTACCGGGGATACAAAGGTTGTTCCCCGCGGTGCAGCGGACAAGGTGTTTATCAACACCACCGGGATCGGGGAGGTTTTCATGTCTCCGGGCCCTTCCGGTTCCTCGGCCGAGCCCGGGGATGTGGTGCTCATAAGCGGGACCATGGGCGACCACGGCCTGACCATTCTTTCCCGGCGCGAGGGCCTGGAGTTTGACGCCAATATCCTCAGCGACTCCGCGGCCCTGAATCATCTAATAGTCCGCATTTTAAAAGAGGTTCCCCAGGTGCATGTCCTGCGCGATCCCACCCGGGGCGGCCTGGCCACCACCTTGAACGAGATCGCCATCCAGTCCGGGGCGGATTGCCTGGTCTATGAGGACAAGATCCCGGTCCGGGAGGAGGTCCGCGGCGGATGTTCGTTTCTGGGGCTTGATCCCCTGTATCTGGCTAATGAAGGGAAATTTATCTGCGTGGTTCCTTCCCAGTATGCGGATAAGGTCTTGTCCATCATGCACGAGGACGAATTGGGATTGGATGCCTGTGCAATCGGGGAGATCAGGGACAAAAGGGACAAGGGACGCGTGGTTATGCGAACACCTCTTGGCGGGGACCGCCTTCTGGATATGCTGGAAGGAGAGCAGCTTCCCCGCATCTGCTGAGTTCAAGAACCGGAATAAAACGTATTGTGGCCCAAAAAAAGCCCCGCTTGCGCGGGGCTTTTGTCGTCGGTTTTAAATCAGCAGGCCGAGCATGAGGAGCATCCGCCGCTGTCATCCAGCTTAAGGCTGGAGTGGACCACGAATCCCATATGGTTCATGTCCACTGTGATAGGAGCTGCGGTTTCCATCAGGGCCTTGTCCACCAAAAACTGAAACCCGCCAGATTCGTGTACAGTATCGCCGTCTTTTTGCTCGTCCAGAGCAAGTGCCAGTCTCGGCCCGCCTCAGCCGGCGGCCATATACACCCGTATGGGGGCTTTTTCCTGATGGGCAAAGTGCTTTTCCAGTTGTTCCCTGGCAGTGTCACTTAAGTTAAACATTGGTACATCCCTCCTTGTTTGTTCTGGAAAAGTGTAATAAGGACCCTTACATCTCTTGTCAATCCTAATTATTTTAGGCACAAGTGAAAATGTTGACTTTTTCAAACGAATCAGAGCCCCTATGCGTAAAAGATTAATTATATTTTTTGTTCTGCTTTTGCTGCTCCCGGCGGGATATTCCGCCGGAAAAGTGCCCAGACTGGTATTTGAAAAGGATATCTCCATGCGCAAGGAGCAGCTTTTGCGCTATGAAGTGCGCGAGCAGGAGCATTTGTATCAGATCATGCGCAGCTTTGGCCTGACCAACACCCAGATCGCGAAAATCATGCCGGAGATAAAAAAGCTCAATCCGCATATAAAGGATTTGTCCAATTTGCAGCCGGGGCAAACCTTAACCCTGCCGGTTTTGAAAAGCAGCGAAAAGGCTGTTTCCGAGCAGATGGAGAGATGGAAGGCCAAGCCTGTGCACACCAGGGTGAGACCGGGCGAGTCTGTTGTATCCATGCTGCGCCGCATCGGAAAGGTCCCCCACTACCTGATCTTTAACGAGTATCTGAATCTGTTCCGGGACCTGAATCCGGATATAGATAATATCAATCGTCTTGAACCGGGGCAGGATGTTTCCCTCCCGGTGTATACCGGGGATGCAAAAAAAAGCCGGGCCGGGTCCGGGAAGGGCAATACCACGGCATCCGCAAGCGTCGCTTCCGCCGGAAAAAAAGAAGCCCGGGGAAAAAAGGAGGAGGCGGAAAAATCCTCCGGAAACCACACTGTTGCTCTTAAAAATGATTCTTCCGAGGAGGTAAGGGAATCAAGCAATGATACCCGGGAAAAAGAACAAAATGACGATTCCCCGGTTCATCCCTTGCGGGAGCGTTGTCTGTCCGCCCTGAAGGCCCTGGGACTGGAAATGGTCCCGGGAGAGAGCATGTTTTTCCCCCGCCAGGACGGAAGCTGGCTGCGCATCGACCTCAACTATACCCCGGTTATAAAGGATTTTGCCGACCGCAAGATATTGCTGGCGGAAAAGATGTATGTGCAGAAGTGGAAAAAGGAGCTTGAGGATACCAGTATAGATGTTTGCCCCGCCTTTAACTGGGATGCGAAAAGTGTCTTGGAATGGATCGGGAGCAGAAGCACCCGGGATATCCGGATATGGAAGCATGACCGGCCCTTTTTTATTTCCATCGGGGAGATAAGCCTGGAGTTCAGGGCCGATCTTATTGTCAAGATTTCCGGGAGGGGGATGTATATAGTGAATTTTGTCTCCGGCTCCGGCAGCGGTGAGCTGGCTCAGAATTTTCTGCGCAGTCTGGGGCTAAAATATTCTGAGTTCCGGGTAAGAGATTCCGGCCGGGTGGAGCCGGCATTCAGCAGGATGAAGCCCTCCAGCATCTATGTCCCCCAGGAGGATCGGGCCAAGGCTGGTGATTTTTCCCGGACAATGTCTTCCGGGAAAAATACCGGCAGGGAAAATATCCGTATGAAGGTGCTTGAGGATGGGGAGCACGAACTCATCATGTCCTTTGATCTTAAAACCGCACCCGACGGCCGGCTGCTTCTTTCCGGGAAAACCGCCAACCCTTATCTCTTCGCCATGCTGAACGCGGCCGGGCGTGATTGCCTTATGCTGCACTGAGAAAATCCATATTAATTTTTCATCCAACCACGCTCATGTGCCGGGTTCCCGTCTCAGTTTGGGATTTTTAATGTGTCTTTCTGCGTCCCGGGATGTTTTTTTATCCAGATTCTCTTGCAAAGCCCGGGCAAGGTCCACCCCGTGCTGGTTGGCCAGGCAGGTGACAACGAACAAAACGTCGGCCAGTTCGTCTCCCAATTCCTTTTCCTCGTTTCTGTCCTTGAAGCTCTGGTCCCCGTGCATTCGGGTCAAAAGCCGGGCCACTTCCCCCACTTCCTCCATTAAAACCCCCAGGTTGGTAAGCTCGGAGAAGTAGCGTACCCCGTAGCTGCGCACCCAATAGTCCACGAGCTTCTGGTATTGTTTCAGGCTTAGTTCTTCATTCGGGTTTTCAGGCATATCTTCATCTTTTTCAGGTTATAAATTCGAATTTGTCCACGTCAAAAAGCCCTTTGTCGGTTATTTTCAGACTGGGTATGACCTCAAGGGCCATAAAAGAGAGCAGCATGTGCGGGGCGGTGAGATTGCTGCCCATTTCCCGGGCGGAGCGGGTCAGTCTTTTATAGGCGGCTGCTGTCTCCTCCCCGGGCCTGTCGCTTATTATCCCGGCCACGGGCAGGGGGAGGATGTCTTCCTGCCCGGGGCCGGCGGCGGAGATTCCTCCCCGGGAGCGCATTATCATGTTCACTGCCCGGCTTAAGTAGTGGTCCGAGGTGCCCACGGCCACGATATTGTGCGCATCATGGGCCACGGAGGAGGCGATGGCCCCGTTTTTAAGCCCGAAGCCGCGGACAAGGTCCAATGCAGGCCGGGCCTGTTTGTATCTGTTTACCACCGCAATTTTTAGAATATCCCGGGATGGATCCGGCTGGATGTTTCCATTTTTGATGCTCGGTTCAAGAAAGGTCTTTTTGGTTATAAGAGAGCCCTCGGTAGCCTCAATAATCGGGAATTTTTCCTTTTTCCCGGGCAGTTCAAAATCCTTATCCTCAAGCGTATACGGGGTGAAATTGTTTATTTCCGGAAGGGCTATCTCCGGGATGTCTACTTTTTCCCCGTCATATACGCGTTCCCCGTTAATCCAGGTCTCCAGGACCCGCATCCGGGTCAGGTCCCGGACAACTATGAAGTCGGCCGGATCTCCCTTTTGCAGAAGACCCACATCCAGGCGGTAGTGCTTTACCGGGGTGACGCTTGCCGCCTCCAGGGTGTCCATGAGATCGTATTCCAGGTTAAGGGCCCGGAGGACGAGGTTGTTTATATGTCCCTGAATCAGGTCGTCCGGATGTTTGTCGTCGGAGCAAAACATTATTCTGCCCGGATATTTTTTTAAAGCCGGGATGAGTTCATCAAAGTTCTTGGCAGCGCTGCCTTCCCGGATGATGATCCGCATCCCGTATTTCAGCTTGTCCATGGCCTCCTCAAGCCGAAAGCATTCGTGATCCGTGCTGATCCCGGCGGCGATATATCTTTCAGCCTCTTCTCCCATCAGACCGGGGGCATGTCCGTCCACGGGTTTGCCCAGTTCCAGGGCGGCCTTTATCTTGGCCAGGACCTCCTTGTCCGCATTCAATACCCCGGGCCAGTTCATCATTTCCGCCAAATAGGACAGATCATCCCTTTTAAGCAGCTCGGCCACGGCCACGGCATCCAGTTCCGCTCCCGAGGTCTCGAACGGGGTGGCCGGGACACAGGAAGGCACTCCGAAGTTGAATTTAAGGGGGACTTTGCGGCTGTTCTCCAGCATGAAATCGATTCCGGGCACTCCGCATACATTGGCGATTTCGTGCGGATCGGAGACGGTGGCCACTGTACCGTGCCCCATGGCGATCCTGGAGAATTCCGAGGGAACGAGCATGGAACTCTCTATATGTACATGGGCGTCCACAAATCCGGGCAGGATGACTTGCTCCGGTATATCCTCCCCGGTTTCCCGGACCGAGGAGATTATCCCGTTTTCAACGCTGATTGTCCCCTTGAACTTTTTCTTGTTTACCGGATCAATGATTAGGCCGCTTATTTTGTGCATTGTATTCCCAGTGGCTGAGCCCGGTTTCAGGTTTACCCCACTTTTACTGCCCGTGTTTTTTTATCAGCATGTTAAACCCGAGGGAGATGAAAAATCCGGTGCTGGCCACGGCTATGATGCACGCCCCCGAGGTTATATTGAAGCTGTAGGACAGATACAGGCCCAGCATGCAAAAGACAAGACTGTACGCGCAGGCCTTGAGCATCATCCAGGCCAGGGAGCGGCTTTTTCCCCGGGCCAGATAAGGGGGGATGGAAAGCAGGGCGATGACCAGGATAAGTCCCACCACACGGATGAGCATGACCACGGATACAGCGATCATGGCCAGGAGCAGAAAATAAAGGGGGGTTACAGCTACTCCCTTGGTCCGGGCGAAATCCGCATCAAAAGACATGAGCAAAAAGTCCTTGTAAAAGAAAAAGGTCAGGATAAGAATACATACGATCAGGATAAGCATTATCCAGATGTCAGATCTGGGAACGGTGAGTATGCTTCCGAACAGATAGCTCATAAGATCCACGTTATACCCGGGAGACAGATCCAGAAGTATTATTCCCAGGGCCATACCCGAGGCCCAGAGCACCCCGATGACCGTGTCCGAACTCTCCATGTTGCGCATGCTGACCATGGCCATGATAAGCGCGGCCAAGACGATTATGCCCAGGGTGCAGGGCATGACCGGCAGGCCGAGGAAAAAGGCCAGACCAACTCCGCCGTAGGCGGTATGGGCGATTCCCCCGGAGAGAAAGACCAAACGGTTGACCACCACCAGGGATCCGATAATGCCGCAGGCGATACTGGCCAGCACGGAAGCCAGTATTGCGTTTTGTATGAAGGTCAGTTCGAATATGTGCATTATTCGGCACTCGGGTTTGTTTCCGGGGCGACATTGACCTTTTGAATATATCTGTCCATGGGGCAGGAATGGTGATGTACTCCGTAAAGCAGGGAGAGCATTTCCTCGTTTATTTCCTTGCCCCGGGAATGAATTACTTTCTTGTTCACGCAGGCCACGCTGTTTATATTAAGGGCGGTTATGCTCAGGTCATGGCTGACCACGATTATGGTCAGGTCCTCATTCAGGTTGCTCAAAAGCTCAAAAAAGCAGAAGCGGCCTTCGGGATCAATATTGGAAGTGGGTTCGTCAAACACAAGCAGTTCCGGGTTGTCCACCAGGGCCCGGGCGATGAACACCCTCTGCCTCTGCCCCCCGGAGAGCCTGTCCATCCTGCGCTGGAAAAACTCCTCCTCTATGCCGGCCTTGATCAGGGAGGAGCGGGCGGCCTCGCGTTCATCGCGGCCAAAAGAGATCCCTTTCTTGTGGTTTTTTCGCATTCCCAGAAGGACGACCTGCTCCACGGTTATGGGAAATCCGTGGCGGATATTGCTGTGCTGGGGGACATAGCCGATCCTTTGCGCGGAATGCTCCGGAGAGCGGCCAAAGACCTCCACTTTCCCCTGGTCCGGCTGGAGCAGGCCCAAAAGGATCTTGAGCAGGGTGGTTTTCCCCCCTCCGTTGGGCCCGATCATGGCCAGGAAATCGCCCTTTATAACGCGCAGGTGCACATTCTCCAACACCGGGTTTTCCCCGTAGGAAAAAGAAACTCCGTGCATGTATACCGGGGTGGGGGAGTTCTTATTTTTCTCGGACATGATTATCTGAGCGCCTTTTGTATTTTTTCCGCCGCCTGGAGCAGGTTCTTTTCCCAATCCTCCGCCAGGGGATCGATTTTGACCACTTCACCCTTGATTTCGTCCGCGATAACCCGGGCGCTCTTGGCCGAAAATTGGGGCTGTACAAACACGGTTTTTATCCCCATTTGTTTTGCTTCCTGGACCATGGCGCTCAACAGGCGCGGTCCGGGGCTTTTCCCGCCCCTTTCTATGGCCAGTTGCCGGAGTCCGTAGCTGCGGGCCAGATATCCCCAGGAGGGATGGAAGACCATGAACCTGTTTTTCCCCGGATTTTTGCAGAACATGCGCAAAAGTTTATCGTCCACCTCGTTAATTTCCCGGGCAAAGGCGGCGAAATTGCGTATATAGTCAATTTTATTCTTTGGATCGGCCTGGATCAGGCCGTCCCGGATGTTTTCCGCCTGGATGCGGACCAGGGAAGGGGAGAGCCAGATGTGGGGATCAAGGATCCCCTGCCCGTTATCTTTTTGGTTTTGTTTTACCTGTACTGGGAGTTTGCCGATTCCCTTTTGGGTCTTAATCAGTTCTATTTCCGGATTTACTTCATTGATCTTGGGCAGCCAGGAGTTCTCAAATGGGACTCCGATCGCGAAATAGACCTCGGCCTCGGTCAGCTTGACCATCTGCACCGGAGTGGGCTCATATGTGGCCGGGCTGGCCCCCGGCTGAACCATGGCCTTGACCTGGACATGTTCCCCGCCTATTTTGCGCACAAAATATTTCTGGGGCAGGATGCTGACAATGGTCATCATCTTTTCCCCGGCACAGTGAGCCGGCGGGGCCGAAAGCAAAAGGACCTGAAAAAAAGCAGCCGTGATAAGAAGCAGTTTACCGGTGTTCATGACTTCCGCCGATTTTTTTGTTTGGTTTGTGGTCCCGGACGTATCCGGAACAGGTGGGTTGATTTTAAATAAGCCTTATCTAATTTTATTTTAGGCAATGCTATCATGGATGTAAACAGTATTTTGCTGGCCCTGGGCTTGACCGCGCTGGCCGGATTGTCCACGGGGATCGGGAGCGCCCTCGCTTTTTTCGTCCGCCGGACCAATCCCAGGATGCTCTCCCTGTCCCTGGGATTTTCCGCCGGGGTGATGATCTATGTTTCCTTTGTGGAAATAATGCCCAAGGCCCGGGAGTCCCTGCAGTCCGGCATGGGTGATATCCCCGGGGCCTGGGTAGCTGTGGGGGCGTTTTTTGCCGGTATGGCCCTTATCGGGATAATAGACAAGCTGATTCCGGCTTACGAGAATCCGCACGAGGCACATCGCATCGAAGATTTGGGTCGGGAGAAGCAGAAACTGGAATACGCCGACCTGTACAAGACCGGGGTCCTCACCGCCCTGGCCATTGCCGTGCACAATTTCCCGGAAGGCCTGGCAACTTTTGTGGCCACTCTGGAGGATCCCGGCCTGGGGATACCCATTGCCCTGGCCATAGCCATTCACAATATCCCGGAAGGCGTGGCTGTCTCCGTCCCTCTTTACTACGCCACCGGGAGCAGAAAAAAGGCTTTCACCCTGTCTTTTCTTTCCGGACTGGCCGAACCGGCCGGGGCCCTGGTCGGCTTCATTTTCCTCATGCCCTTTTTGAATCCGGTTACTTTCGGGGGGGTGTTTGCCGGGGTGGCCGGTATAATGGTTTTTATTTCCCTGGATGAGCTCCTGCCCTCGGCCGAGGAGTACGGGGAGCACCATTTGGCCATAATCGGGCTTATTGCCGGGATGGCGGTAATGGCCCTCAGTCTTTTGTCTTTTTTGTAAGGAGTCATGCATTAGGGGCCGCATTGACAAGGACCAAGTATAGTAATAGCAAATTATTTTTCAGGTGCCCTGCGGGGCATAATAGGGAATCCTGTGTAAATCAGGAGCGGACCCGCCGCCGTAAGTCCTGTTTGATTCCGGTCTCATGAGGTTCCACTGTCCGGCACTCACTTTCCACGGGAAATGTTTTTGGGATTTAGATGCAGCCAAAAAGCCCAAAATTTCCTCGAAAGTGAGTGCCGGGCGGGAAGGAAGAGGCCGGAAGGGACAAGCCGGAAGACCTGCCTGAGTCGGTTGGAGAATTTCCGCGGACAACGGGACATTTGTCCGGGGGAAAGCATGGGGTAAAAACGGAACCCTTTTGTCTTTGCTTTAAGGACAAAAGGGCTTTTTTTTGCCCTGTTCAGTTATGTCCCGGAATATTTAGGAGGAATATAAATGGGTTTTAGTAAAATTGCCGTCATGTGCGCCGTTTTTGTGTTTTCTTTTGCCGGTCTTGCCTGTGCGCACGGGCATCATGGGCATAAGGAAAAGGAGCCCAAAACCGGAATTCTTTTGGTGTCTTTCGGAACCAGTGTGTCCGAGGCGGAAAAGGCCATGGAGAATATTGAAGCGGAAACCAAAAAGAGGTTTTCCGGCATACCGGTTAAATGGGCATATACATCGGGCATAATCAGGCACAAGCTGTCCGAAAGAGGCGAGGATATTGCTTCTCCGGCCCAGGCCCTGGCCGATATGCTGGAAGAGGGGTTCAACCGTATCGCGGTGCAGTCGTTGCATGTTATTCCCGGCGAGGAATATTTCGCGCTTTTGCAAGAGGTGGAGGCCTTCAGAGAAATTGCCCCGGATGCCCGGATTTCCCTTGGCCATCCGCTCATGTATTCCCATCAGGATATGCAGAAGGTAGCCGATGCGGTTATGGACGCAAGCAGGTCGTATCTGCAAAAGGGGCGGGCCGTAGTCCTCATGGGGCATGGAACCCACCACGCGGGCAACATCTATTATCCCGGCCTGCAGGATTATATCTCCCGTCGTTCAAATTCCGTCCTGGTGGGCACGGTTGAAGGGGCCCCGACTCTGGAGCAGGTAATGAGTGATCTCAAGGCGGCACAAGAAAAAAAGGTCTGCCTGATGCCGCTTATGTCCGTGGCCGGGGACCATGCCCGAAACGACATGGCCGGGCCGGAGGATGAATCCTGGAAAAGCCGGATGCGGGCCGAAGGTTTTGATACGACCAGCTTACTGAAGGGGTTGGGCGAGGATGACCGTTTTGTCGCCCTCTGGCTGGATCACCTTAAAAATGCCCTGCACGAGGTTGAGCACCACTGATGAACGTGTTCGAGGCCCGGCCGTATATTCTGGCCGGGCTGCTTCTTTTTATCTCCCTGGTTTCCGTGTACCTGTCCCTGCTTATAGGTCCGGCGGATATCCATGCCGGCCAGGTCTGGGAGGCGCTTGCACACGGGATGGGGATTTCCGGTGCCGGGCAGCCGGATTCCGGGGTGCTTCTGGTGGTAAACGAACTTCGCCTCAGCCGCTCGGTCCTGGCCTGGCTGGCCGGAGCAGGTTTGGCTATTTCCGGTACCGTGTATCAGGGCATACTCCGAAATCCCCTGGCTGACCCCTTTACCCTGGGTGTATCAAGTGGAGCCGCCTTTGGCGCGGTTCTGGCCATTTATCTGGGATGGGGAGCGTTTACCGTGGCCGGGTTTAGCCTCGATCCCATTCCGGTTGCCGCGCTTGCCGGGGCCCTGGCCGCGCTTTTCGCGGTCATTATCATGTCCCGGGAAAACGGGTATATCCGCAGAGATACCCTTGTTCTGTCCGGAATCGTGGTGGCCACGTTTCTGGGTGCGTTTATTTCCCTTTTCAAATCCCTGGACGAGGAATCAGTGGCCGGGATCGTGTTCTGGATAATGGGCAGTTTTCAGGGCCGCTCCTGGGAGCATGTTTTTTTGTTTTTTCCCTATTTGCTGGTCGGGGGATCGATTATTTTTGTCGTGTCCCGGGAGCTGGATATCCTTTCCCTGGGAGATATCCAGGCCAGGCAGCTGGGGGTAAACACCTCCAGATCCCGCTTGATTTTTTTGATCTGCGCAAGCCTTTTGGCCGGGGCGGCAGTGTCGGTATCCGGGATAATCGGGTTCGTGGGCCTGGTGGTTCCCCATCTGGTGCGCATGATAAGCGGGGCGGAGCACAGACAGCTTATAATCAACTCCGCTTTGGGGGGTGGGGTGCTGCTTTTGTGGTCGGATGTTTTGGCCCGCTCTATTATGCCCCACGGCGCGGAATTGCCGGTTGGGGTGATTACCGCGCTTATTGGCGGGCCGTTCTTCTGCTATCTTTTGAAACTCCGTTCCCGAAAGAGTAGTTTATGATAAGCCTGAAAGGCGTAAGCTGCGGCTATGAGGGCCGGACGGTTTTGGAGGATATACATCTGGAGCTGCTTTGCGGAGAGAAGGCTGCCCTTATCGGACCCAATGGATCCGGAAAGACCACCTTGCTGCAGACCATATCCGGCTGTCTTCCGCCTATAAGCGGAGAACTCAGGCTCGGGGGTCTGGATGTCTCCTGCATGCGCCCTCGGGAAAGAGCCAGGGAAATGGCCTGCGTGCCGCAGGACATGCATACCCCATTTGATATCCGGGTCATGTCCCTGGTCCTTATGGGCCGCTATCCGTATGTCGGGGTGTTCGGAGGTTATTCGGACCAGGATAAGGCCAAGGCCTGGCAGGCGCTTGCGGATACCGGTTCTCTTGAGTTGCGGGACCGCTCCTGCCGCACCCTTTCCGGGGGAGAGCTGCAGCGGGTACTTATTTCCAGGGCCCTGGCCCAGGATCCGGGCCTGCTCCTTCTGGACGAGGCGGCATCCAATCTGGATGTGGCCCGCAAGGCGGAGATCTTTGGTCTTTTGCGCCAGAACGGAAGCAAGGGTTTAAGCGTTATGGCCGCGGTGCACGATCTGAATCTGGCCGCGCTTTATTTTGAGCGTCTCATTTTTTTGAAGGGAGGAAGGATTGTTCAGGACGGACCGGTTTCCAAGGTATTTAATTCGGAAGTGTTGTCCCGGGTTTTTGATGTCCGGGTCAGCGTGTTCATCCATCCGGAAGCGGGGTTGCCCCAGGCTTTTTTTGTTCCTGATTCTTGCGGCGGTGCCGTTTGAGGCAGTTGCCGGGCAGGTGTGCATTGTCGATGACATGCAGCGCCAGGTGTGCCTGGACCGGCCGGCAAAAAAAGTTATCGCTCTTTATGGCGCTTTAAATGAGATTGTAATCTCCCTTGACCTGGGAGACCGGCTTGTAGCCCGCACTGTTCAGGATTCCGGTCTGCCGGGAATGGAGGACAAGCCGTGCATTGGAACCCATATGCGGCCCGGAATGGAAAGGGTCCTTAGTCTGAAGCCGGATGTGGTTCTGCAGATGGGCGGGAGGTCCCGGGCCAAACGCAGTGTGCGCAATCTGGAGCGCTTCGGGCTGCAGGTGGCTTTTTTCCGGGCCAACGATTTTTCCAGCCTTTTTTCGGTTATAAATCGGGTGGGCAGGCTCCTCGGGGCCGAAGCCCGGGCGGATTCTTTGATCCGGGACATGCGCGGGAGGCTGGAAGCGGTAAAGGAGAAAGTAAAGGGCCGCAGCCGTCCCCGGGTTTTCTTTGAAGTCAGGTATCCGAATCTGCTGGCAGCCGGGCGCGGGAACATGGTTTCCGAGGTGATAGATAAGGCCGGTGGGAGAAATTGCCTGGAGGCGGAGCGCAAGATCGTCCGCCTGAATGAGGAGGAGTTGATAAGAAAGGCACCGGAGGTCTATCTGGTGCAAAAAGGCCCCATGAATCCGGACCCGGTTCCTGTTTCCTCCAGGCGGCATTTCCGGACCCTTCCGGCGGTGAAAAACGGCGAGGTTTATGTGGTAAACGAGCTTCTGTTTTCCCGTCCCGGGCCGCGCAGCGTGGACGCGGTGGAGAAGCTGGCGGGAATATTGCAGCCTAAGGTGATGGATTAAAATTTTAGCTGAAGACGAACAATTTATTAATGGACTGAAAAGTATTTCCTGTTCCTTTCACCGGACCATGTCTCCATGCCCTCCCGGATCTTTCTCACAAGCTAAAACAAGTATACGTTTTTTTATATCTTTTGCCGAATGCGATAGATTTTTTGGCAATTACTTTTTCCCGGAGCTTGATTCCATTTGATTTTCAAGGCAATGTTATAAAAAAATCAGGACTTAACCGGGCTTTCCCGGCATA
>CAZTKE010000011.1:22856-25707 GCA_964614055.1 uncultured Desulfovibrionales bacterium
ATTTTCAAGGCAATGTTATAAAAAAATCAGGACTTAACCGGGCTTTCCCGGCATAGGGATCATTTTTTATGCACCAACCTTTTGTAATCATCTCCGCTTCCGGTCCGGAAGAGGCCGGGGACCTGGCCGCGACCCAGCTGGGGGTTTCCGTCGAGGAACTGGCAGTGACATCCCTGGGAAAAGGGAAGTACAGAGCTGAACTCCTGGACCATGACGCTTACCTGCAGGTGGAAATATCCGAGGACAAAATGGCGGCCACAGTGGCTGAGTTTGTTCCGGCCAGGGGCACGGGCGGAAACCTGACCCCGGAGGGTGTTCTTTCCGGGCTGAAACAGGCCGGAGTGCGCATCGAACCGCCTGCGGAGAGGATTGCCGCCTTGGTGGAAAAAATGAACCGGGGCGAGGATGTGTTCAATGCGGTCATTGTCCGGGGCAGGAAGCCCCGGGCGGCCCGGCCGGCCGCTATTGAGCCGGATGGTGATTATGAGTTCCCGGTTTTTCCGGGAGAGGTGATAGGCGAATATGTTGCCCCGCAGCCGGCAAAAGAGGGAATATCTGTCACCGGAGAAAGGAAGCCTGCCGAGGGTGAGAGCAAACCCAGGGATATTGCATTCCCCCCGGACGGGGGCTGCCGCCTGGAATCCGATAGTTCCCGGGTTATTGCCGAGCATTACGGGCTTGTTTCCCTGGAGGAGCAAAAGATAAGCGTCAAGCCCCTTATTCAGGTGACTGAAGATAATATGGCGGTCAAAGCCACCGTGTATGCGCATACTTTTTCCGGAGACCCAACCACCGCAGAGCTTTTCGGGGACGTGCTTGCCCGAATGCAGATCAAGGCCAAACTGCGGGAACAGACCCTGATGCAGGCGGTTAAAAAGGCGGAGGAACAGAACGCCCCGGTAGAGGATGTCTATTTGTGCCGCAGGCTTCTGCCCAAAAACGGGCAAGACGGCCGTTTCGAACTCGCGGTCAAGTCCGCTTTGGATGTGGATTCGCCCGGGCAGGAGGATTCCAGCGGCAGTGTGGATTACCGGGCCCGGGATATGATTCGCTCTGTTCAAGCCGATGATTTTTTGGGCAGATTGATCCCCCCCCAGGCCGGTGTTCCCAGTCAGGATGTGTACGGCCGGGCTGTCCCGGCCAAGGACGGCCAACCGGCCCGGGTCCAGGCCGGGGAAAATGTCCGGGTTTCCGAGGACGGAAGTGAATTTTACGCCACTGCCGAGGGCATGGTGGTTTTCCTGGACAACACCCTGAAGGTTACCGAGGTCTTTGAGGTAAACGGGGATGTGGACCTGGCCGTGGGTAACATCAATCTGGAGCGGGGGTCGGTGTACATTTCCGGCTCGGTTCTGGGCGGTCTGAAAGTGGAAGCTCCGGGGAACGTGATTGTCGGAGATGTCGTGGAAGACGCGGTTATTGTTGCCGGGGGAGATGTACAGGTGGGCCGGGGCATCATCATAAATCATGAGGGCCGGGTGCAGGCCGGGGGCGGAATCTCGGCCATGTACGCCCAGAATGCTACTTTGAGTGCCGGAACCGACGTGGAGATTGCCCATGAACTCAAGAATTGTTCTGTCTTTGCCGGCAAAAACGTGAACGCCTCCAAGGGACGGGGCAAGATTGTCGGCGGGGACCTGCATTGCGGTGAAGGTGTGTTGGCCAGGGAAATCGGCTCACCTCTTGGTGTGGAGACCCTTATCTATGTGGGAGTAGACAGCCAGATCGAGGAGGGGATGACCAGGAAAAAGGAGCTGGAAGAAAGCCTGCAAAAAATATATAATTCCTTGGGCTCCGGAGATGTGCGGACCATTCTGGAAAAGGCCCCGCCGAGCAAGCGTCAGATAGTGGCCAAGGTCCTGCGGGCCCGCGTGGAGAGCGAAAAGGAGTTAAAACAGATAAAAGAGCGCATCAAGCAGGACCGGGAAGCACGCCTGGGCTGCGACAGGGTCCGGGTCAAGGCTTTGCAGACCATACATCCGGATGTGGTTGTAAGTTGTTCAAATTCGCAGTTCAGGGTGGACAGTCCCTTGTCCGCCCCGACTATTGTTTTTGATTCCGCGCAAAGAAAGCTGGTTCTGGCCTGAATAGTTTCTGCCACCGGTTCTCAAAATCAGTCCTGTTCCTCTTGGGCGGGTTTTTCTCTGTCCATAAGTTCGCGCAGTTTGTACCTGCGTTTTTTTATTGACTGCCCGTGACGCATTATGCCCTTCCAGGGATCTTTTTTGTCCTTCAGGCGTCCGGGAATGCTTTCCATTGTCCAATCCCGGGGGGAGGCCCCGTTTTTCAGTTCTTCCCATTCAATAGGAGTGGCCACTGTGGCCTGGCGACGGGCGCGTACGGCATAGGGCGCTACAGCGGTCGCTCCGTAGCTGTTGCGCATTATGTCCATAAATATACGTCCCTTTCGTTTGCTCTTGCGGTATTCAAGGGTGTAGGCGTTTGGTTTCCTGCGGACCATGGTTTTGGCAGTGTTGCGGGCGAAGTTGCGAACTTCCCTGAATCCGGATTTGCCGTCCAGAGGTACTAGCACATGAAAGCCTTTTGATCCGGTTGTCTGCACCCAGGTCTTCAGACCCAGCTCGTGCATGAAATTCATGATGTCCAGGGCCGCCCGGCGCACCGCGGTGAAATCCAGGCTGTTTTCCGGCGGATCCAGATCAAAGATCATTTTGTCCGGGCGATTCAGATTCTTGGCCGGGGCAAGATAGAGATGGGGCGTGATCATGGCCTGATCGGCCAAATAGACGAGTGTAGCCTCCTTGTCGATCAACGGGGCGCTGAAACTGCCGTTTTCACGTTTAGGAAAATTGACTGTCTTAATCCAGGAAGGGAAATAATCCGGAGTATC
>CAZTKE010000012.1:0-19038 GCA_964614055.1 uncultured Desulfovibrionales bacterium
TGAATAAGCTTCGTCTGGAAAAATATCTTCTGGGCGTGGTCCCCAGGGAAATGTCTCCTTCTTGGAGCGTTCAGGCCCTAAAGGCCCAGGCGGTGGCCGCACGCTCCTATGCCTACTACCTTGTTCTGCATTCCCGGGACAAACCATACGACGTGGCCGCTACCACCGCCTCCCAGGTTTACGGCGGGGCAGAGGCCGGAAATCCAACAACGGATAAGGCCGTGAGCCAGACCCGGGGCGAGGTGCTTGTATACAAAGGCAAGCCAATTTTGTCCTATTTCCATTCCCACAGCGGAGGAGTCCTGGAAGACGCGGGCAAAGTTTGGACCACCTCTTTGCCGTACTATAAAGTCATCCCCGATCCGGTATCCATGGAGTACAAGGACCTGTCCTGGAATACGGCCATAAGCGGGTCCGATCTCGCCCGAAGCTTGCGCAGAAACGGTTTTGAGTCGACTTCGATTCTCAATGTATCCCCGGCTGAACGCTCCTCTTCCGGCCGGATCAGCCGGGTGCGGATTTCCACCGATCAGGAAGACTTTGAAATAAGCTCCAACAGCCTGCGCATCTGGTTGGGAGCAGGAAAAATAAAATCCACCTTGTGCAGTATAGAAAAAAGAGGCGGAGAATATATCTTTTCCGGCCACGGATTCGGGCACGGTGTGGGAATGAGTCAATGGGGTGCGCAGGGCATGGCCGAAAATGGAGAGGGGTATCAGCGTATTCTGGAGCATTATTACCCCCAAACCGAGCTTCGTAAATTGTGGTAGACGGAGTATGTACGGGTCCGGAGATATTTTAACCATCAGGGATTTAAGCCAATGGATAAACGCAGGAGAATGCTCTTAAAGGCCCTGGCCTTAAGCATGGGAAGTGGGTGTCTGGCTCCGGCCGCGGCGTGGGCGAACGCGACCGCTTTTGATCTGTCCCTGCAGGGCCAGGATCTTTTGGCCCGGGGAGAGACACAAGCGGCCATTGACGTCCTCAAAAAGGCCACTTCCATGGATTCCGGGAATGAATGGTCCTGGGGGCTTTTGGGCCGGGCTTATTACCAAAAGGGGGATATGCGCCGGGCCGTGGACAGCTTCAAGCAGGTACTAAAAATTAACCCCGGGGATACATATTCCCGGATGATGGTGGACATGATCACCCAAAAGCCGGTTCCCCCGGCGGAAAAGGAACAAAAGCCGCTGTCCCCTCTGGAAAAAAAGGCCCGGGAAGAGGAAGAACGTATTTTTTCCCGCCTGGAATCCAAGAGCGGTCTTGAGTACCAGGTCCGCCGCATTGTCCTGGATGCCGGTCACGGCGGATTTGATCCCGGAGCGGTCGGCCCGACCGGCCTGAAGGAAAAGGATGTTGTTCTGGATTTGGTTAAAAGGACTTCCCGGGTGCTTGAAAATAAAGCACCCCATCTGCATTTGTATCTGTCCCGTACCGAAGATTATTATATGCCGTTAAGTGCCCGGACCACCACTGCCAATCAATACAACGCGGATCTGTTCATTTCCTTTCACATAAACGCCAATAACAATCCCCAGGCCCACGGCATGGAGACCTATTTCTGCTCGGAAAAGGCTTCCAGCAAGGAAGCGGCCAGGGTGGCCAAATTCGAGAATTCAGTGATTAAATATGACAAGGGCAGCCTGGTGCACAAGGGGTACGTGAATATTGAGGAGATACTGTTTTTATTTGAACGCAAAAGCTATTGGCGAACCGGAGGAAAGGCCGCGGACAGGATGCAGAAGGCCCTGGCCGGAGGCATAGATCTGCGCAACAGGGGGGTGCATTCGGCCAATTTTTATGTCCTGCGCCGGGCCCGGATGCCCTCGGTTCTATTGGAGACCGGGTTCATCTCCAATCCACGGGAGGAAGAACTTTTGAAAAAAACTGATTTCCGGGACAGACTGGCTGCCGAGATTGCCACCGGGATAAAGAACATGGTCCGAGGGGGTGTGTGATGAAGCCTGTTTTCCGCACTCTGTTTATATTTTATATTGTTCTTTCTGTTCTGGGTTTAGGCAGCAGCCTCTGCCAGGCCCGGGGTGTGGACGATCTCCTCTTTCAAGGGGCGGATTATCAGTACAACAATGAGCTGAAAAAAGCGAGGCAGGCCTTTGAACAGGTGCTTCAAATCGAGCCGGAGAATGAATACGCCCTGAATCAATTGGGACTTATCTGCGCCAAAACAGAGGATTTCGACCGGGCCTACGAGCTTTTTGCCAAAGTGGTGAACGTCTCTCCGGAAAATACCTTCGCCCGCATCTGGCTTGGAGTGCTTGATCTGCACAGAAACGATCTTAAAAGCGCTTTTGCCCAGTTTCACCGCACTCTGGAAATAGATCCGAACAATGCCAACGGTTATTATTTTCTGGGGGTGATATATGCGGTTGAACACAATATGCAAAAGAGCATCGAATTTTTGCGCAAGGCGCAGAAAGTCGGATCCGATGACCCGGAGACGCATTACAGACTGGCCAATGCCTTTGCCGGCCTGGACATGGTCTATAACGCCCGGCTGGAATACGAGAAAGCCCTGGAGCTGAATCCGGAATACACCGGGGCCATGAATGCCCTGGGCTGGCTTTATTACAATCAGGGGAATGAAGAAAAGGCCATAGAAATGTGGAAAAAGGCCCTTACAGCCGGATCCGGCGACCCCGAGGCCGGACACAATCTGGCTAAAGTTTTCAATGATATGGCTTATGCCAGCTTTAAGCAGGGCAACACCGACCGAGCCCGGGAAATCTGGGAGAAAACCCTGAAATACGACTCCGGGAACAAGGCAGCCAAGTATTACTTGCGCAAAATTGAATAAGTCAATAGGACTTGGGTTAAATCAGGAGCCTGTAGCAGCAGGGGATATTTTCAGCTACTCTTGAATTACGGCCAAACGGAAATTTTTAAATACACAGCAATATCCGGAGGAGGACCATGAAAAAGAATGTATTTTGTTTTGCCGCGGTTTTGGGACTTTTCTTATTTTCTTCTGTGGCTTTCGCTCAACAAAATGTTAGTTTTCAATCCCAGGGGTACATCCAGAATCTGGCCAAGGGCCAGGTGAATTGGCAATCAGGATTGGTCAAGGCCACCGGCATAGGCGCACCCCCGGAAAGCGCCGCTAACATGGCCCAGGCCAGGGCCATGGCCCTGCGCGCGGCTACTGTGGTGGCCAGACGCAATCTGCTGGAAGTTATCAAGGGAGTACAGATTGACTCCGCGACCACTGTGGAGAATTATATGGTCAGCGAGGATGTGATAGTAAGTCAGGTGCATGGTTTTCTGCAAAATTCCCAGGTCCTGAATACCAAATACATGTCCGACGGGTCGGTTGAGGTCGAGGTGGGCATAAGTCTGCGCGGCGGATTTGCAGATGTTTTGATCCCCAAGGAAATCAAGTTCGACCAGCAGGCCCCGAAGCCGAAAACATACCGCCCTCAGCCGATAGAAACCGAGCCTGAACCGGATGTACAAGAACAGGAAGGGGAAGTATCCATGGAGGCCGTGCAGACCGTGTATACCGGCCTTATAGTGGACGCCAGCCAGTTGGATGCCCGACCGGCAATGAGTCCCAAGATTCTGGATGAAAACGGTGTGGAAGTGTACGGTTCAGCCATGGTCAGCCGGGAATACGCCATTCAGCAGGGCATGGCCGGATATGCCAAGGATATGGACAAGGCCCGCCAGAATCCGAGGGTAGCGGACAACCCCTATGTCGTGCAGGCGGTTAAGGCGCAGGGCAAGGCGGATACCAATATTGTGGTCCCCAATGAACAGGCCAATAAATTGCGCAGCATGTCCGATAATTTGAATTTTCTGGAGAAATGCCGGGTTATGATTGTTTTGAAGTAGATTTATCCTGGAGGGGAAAATGATGAAATACAGATATCTTTGCTTTGCTGCCCTGGCTGTGATGAGCCTCGTGCTTTTTTCCTGCGCACCCAAGGCGCGACAGTCCACCGGAGTGATGGACAATCCGGAACACCATTATTTGACCGGGATAAAACTCGTGGATGAAGGCAGTCCGGATAAGGCTGATCGCGAATTCAACCTTGCCCTGCAACTGGACCCGGACTATGGCCCCGGCCTGGCCGGAAAGGGCCTGGTTATGGTTATGCAGGGAGATATGGACGGAATGGACCTGGTTGATAAAGGTGTGCGTAAGGCGGATTCCGATCAGGAAAAAATATGGTGTTATACCAACAAATTGCAGTCTGTTTTGAGTCTGGGGAAGTCCGGGGCATATTCAGACTCAGAGATGATCCGCAAGGGCAAGGCAGTTTTGGACAAGACCAAGCTGGTTGATTCCGAGGCCCCGGCACCGTATTATTTTATGGGCGAGATATATCTACAGGCTCTGGAATTCAGGTCCGCGGAAGGTATGTACGCCAAGGTGGTGGCCCTGGACAACGGCTACGTGGAACAAGCGAACAAGCGTTGGGATCTGGTTCAGAAAGCCGGCCGGGCCGCTCCCCAGAGTTCGGTGGGCAAGGAAATCGTCCTGGTCGAGGCTATCGACCGGGCGGACATGGCCGCCCTTCTGGTTAGGGAATTGGATGTTCAGCGGTTTTATTCCCGGACTCAGAAGCCGGAAGAAGCTGAGTTCAAGGAGCCCAAGGGCACCCAGATGAAACATGAGGATCTGTATAAAAAAATCGGGGTGACCGATATAGATGACAGCCCCCTGCGCACGGATATCCTCAAGGTCATAGACATGGGAGTCAAGGGCCTGCAACCCTATCCGGACCACACCTACAGGCCGAAGCAGCCCATGTCCAAGGCGGAAGTGGCCATGCTCTACGAGGACATTATCATCCGCGCCACCGGGGATACTTCTCTGGCCACGCAGTACATAGGCGACGAAAGCCGTTTTCCGGATGTCCCGGATTCACATTATGCCTTTAATGCCATCATGCTGTGCACCACCAGGGGACTTCTGGAGACCGATCTGCGTAAGGGTACTTTTGAACCCAATTCCCGTATTTCCGGAGTGGACGCTTTGTTGTCCATTAAAAAGCTAAAGGAGATGTTGAGCCTTTTTTAGGGCCAGCCTGTCTTATTTATCCAGGCAGGGGTACTGTCTGCTTGACTTATGACCGGTGATGTTTTTTTCTGACTCGGTTTAGCCGGACAGTACCCTGATTTTTTGGGATATTCCTAAGTAGAGAAAGGGATCTCCAGTGATGCATTAACCAATTCTTAAGGATCAGCTGAATAAAATCCATACCCGCGTGGAGAAAAGGGTTGTTTAGAACTTCCCGGAGATCGATATTTTTAGAGTATATTTTTTAAAAGATAAAAAGGTATAAAAAGATAGATGTTAAAGAGGACTGCTGTATTTGTTTTAATTCTGGCGTTTTTTTCCTTTCCTGTCCGGGCCGGGCAGTTGGTATCGGTCCAGTCACCGCTGGATGGAGAAAACAGCCTGGGCGAAGTGGAGAATAAACTTATTTCCGAGGCGTTTGAGACCGCTCTTAGCCTGGAAGTTAAGGAAATGCTGGGTGTAAGTCCGCCTCCGTTATTGAAGAACAAGCTATTGCTGCCGCATATGAACGAGCTTATCATGTCCTACAGCGAGGTGGGCCGCACCCATTCCGACACCTCCCTGGAACTTGAAATCGAGGTGCAAATAGACCGCGATTCTTTGCGCAAGCAACTCAAGGCAAGCGGATATTATTATACCGCTTATAATCCGATTGTCTTTGAATTGAAAACAAGCGGGCTTGATCCCGAGGAAAGACAGCAAATTGATCAGCTCAAGGCCATGAGCGGAATGCGTTCCCGCCCGGGAGCCGACCCGTTCCTGAGCATTGCCAAGGACGATGAAAATAGGTTGGAGGCCCGACTGGAATACAAGGATGAATCACTTGTGGCTGTACATCGGGACCCCCAAGAACTGTGGTTTAATATATGGTCCAAATATTTTTCCCAAAAAGATGTACGGGACGAATTCGTCTATTCCCTGCGTCTTTCCATTGGCGGGTGGCCTACGGTGGAAGCGATGCGCATGTTTGACCAGCGTTTCTCGGACTGGAACAAGGCAGTGGAAAAGAAACAGCTCGTGGAAGTGACCTCCGAGTACGGCCGATTGAGCGGAAAATGGCGAGTGGAAACCAGGGATGTGCATGTACTGCAGAAACGGCTTGCCCATTTTTCCGAAAAAAGGGCCCTGGATTTCAAGCTGGTTTCAATAAAAGAACAGAATTTTTAAAACGGCAATAAACAGCTTTACTTCTTGAAAATGACCCCGCCGGGGCTTATCTGGCAAACTAAAGAGTCTGGAGTGCAGATGATGCGAACTTTATGGATAATGGCCGTACTGGTGTTATTTCTGCCGGGCTTGGCCGGGGCTTCGGAATTGCCCATGTCCGGTCAGGCCAATGTCTCTTTTGTTCAGGGAAAGGTGAATTACACCCAAAAGAACCGCAAGGTAAGGCTTAAACAAGGATATAAGATCTCCGCTCCGGGAGATTTGGTTCTGGGAGAAGACGCCCGTCTGGAACTGGAGCTTGCGGACGGAAGTGTTCTTCGTTTTTCCGGGGGGACGGAATGCGATCTGGTCAGTGCGCTAGCCAGCGGAATGAAAAGGGATGTCCGGGTGGATGTAGCCCTGGGGGATTGCTGGGCCAGCGTGAAAAAATTTCTGGGACAAAACTCGACATTTGCGGTCAATTCCCCAACTGCAGTGGCCGGAGTGTCCGGGACCAGATACAGGGTGCATGTGGATGCCTCCCGGGCCTCGTCCTATCTTGTATATGACGGAAGCATAAAGGTTGGCTATCGCCCTGTTTCTTCCAAATATGCCACGGGTAAGAGTTTTTCCGGAATCAAAGAGGTGGGCGGACCGCAGGAGGTACAGGGCCCGAGCGAGATCTCCATGCAGGACTGGATAATGGTCGTCAAAAGCGGGTATCGCTTTGATGTCAGCCCGGATGGAGCCTTTTACCGCCCGGTGCGCTTCGACCGGGAAAAAGACCTGCAGGATCCCTGGGTTAGATGGAATCTAAACCGGGATGAAAAAACTGGTTTTATTTCCACTGATGAATAACTGGACCGTAATATATTGACCTTTGTCCGCATCCTGCTTGCTCCCGGTTTTGTGGTCGCTTTTCAGGGGGACAACTTTTTCCTGGCCGGGATAATTTTTATCTGCGCCGGGATAACCGACGCCCTGGACGGATTTTTGGCCAGGATCCTGGATCAGCGTTCCCGGCTGGGGATGATTCTGGATCCCCTGGCGGACAAAATACTTCTGGTTTCCGCGTTTTTTTGCCTGGCCTGGAACCAATGGCTTCCGGTGTGGCTGGCATTCATGGTCGTCAGCCGCGATCTTATAATAGTTGGGGGGATGGGGCTTCTGTATTTCATGGGCATGGATATAACCCAGCGCATTCAACCCACATTTCTGAGCAAGGTCAATACCGGCCTGCAGATACTGCTTGTTTTTGCAGCCTTTATTTTAAACATCTGGGGGATTGAGCCCGGCCTTATCCTGAGTATACTGGTCGGGACGGTTATCTTGAGTACTCTGCTTTCCGGGGGACAATATCTGCTTATCGGCTATGGACATTTGAGCGCGGAAGTCAAATCTCCGGGGAGATAAACGAGTGTAGGCACAGCTAAAAAAACCCGGCTTAAGCCGGGTTTTTTTTATTTCTTTTCCTCGGAATTTTCTTCTTCCTTTTTTTCATCTTCCGGCGTGACATCGATTTCTTCCGGTTCGTTCGTGGCTTTCTTGAAATTCTTGATCGCCCTTCCCATTCCAGAACCGATTTCCGGGAGCTTGTTCGCTCCAAAAATAACCAGGACAATAACCAGAATGATTATGAGCTCAGGTATGCCTATGCCAAACATGTACTGCCTCCTGTAATTTTAAACTGCAAAATCCTATACACCCCCACCGTATCCGGGTCAAGGAACAAGCTGGATATGCCGGGAGGAAAGGTATAAAAAATTCTGGCCTAGCCGGGGCAAAATGTATAAAATCCTATACAATCGGTTTTTCTGATGCCGATTTACTGAAAGACGCCAAAGAATAATATGGTTAAATGGGCGCCATGTGCGTCAATAAACTCTAAAAAAGAAATGTGCACATGCAAAGGATAATTATTCTCGGAAACGGGCCCATCCCGTACAAGGTTTGTTCCGGTCTACGCGGTCTGGATTCAGCCGTGGATATCCTGTGGATGGATTATCATCCCCGGGAAAAATATCCTTGGTTTATTTCTTCCCAGCTCCTGCAGGCAGGAACGGATCCAGCGGAATGGTCCAGGATGCGCGCGGCAGGAGTGATGGAATTTTCCCGCCGGGCCGAACACCTCGGGGTACAGACAGATTCGGCAGTAAAAATGAATATCAATCCGGCAGACAGGGAATTTACCGTGCTTACCAACGGCGGGGAAACCACCTACAGATATGATGCCGTTTTGCTTTTCCCTCCACTTGTTCCCGGAATAGAACATAACTCCGGATATAGCTTTCCCTCCGGGCAGTGCATGCAAAAAATAGTCGATACGCGCCAAAACACGGAGTCGGTCTCGGTTTATGGCGACGACCCCTTGCTGCTCCAAAGCTGTATGTATATGGGAAAGGATCTGACCTGGGTCAGGCCAAAGGAAGCTGTCTGGGACACGGAAATAATGGATCGCCTGCATGAGGAAGTTTGCTCCCGGGGAGGGAACGTGGTCAGGGAGGACGAGATCGGATCTCTGTCGGATAAGACGATTATTTATCCTTCGGAATTGGTCGTGGATCAAAACTGGCTGCATAGTCTGGGAGTGGATGAATCGGATACGCACAAGGGCGGCATCTCTTTGCTTAAGCCTGGACAGGGTATGCGCCCGGGCTGCTTCCACCTCCAGGACTGGATTTGCTTGGGTAAGGAATTGGGAGAAAACGCCCTGCGACACGGCAGGACATACGTAAATGAGATTCTTCCCGGTCCGGAAAGCGCCCGATTGGAAGAAAAAGAAATATTCCGGTCCGATACAGGCGAATTCGGAATGAAAGACAGCGCGGATTATCATCAGGCCATTTGCTCCAACAAAAAATTCCCCGGAGAGTCAGGGGAATATGTCCTTAAAATTTGGGGCGGGAAAAAAAACGGACGGATCAGGGGAGTTCAACTCTGGGGCCAGCAGGTCAGCCAATGGGGAAATATTGTTTATTCCGCAATAAAAACTGAGAAAACAGCTAAAGACATCCTGGGGGACACCCTGGTATGGCATGACCGATCCAGGCACCCCATTCATCTCGCGGCCTCCATTATTGTAAACAAAATAGAGTCTTCCGGGATCCTGAATATTACTCCATCGGAACTCATCGCCTCGGTTGAAGACGATGCGGAGTTCTTTTTGCTGGATGTCCGGGAGAAAAAAGAATATGCCCGGGGAAAACTTTCCGGGGCATATAATATTCCCCTTACTGAACTTAAAAAAAGGTTTAATGAAATCCCCAGGTTCACCCCCCTGGTCCTTTATTCCCGTATTTCCGGAAAGGCCTTTGAGGCGGCCAAATATTTGCGGAGTAAGGGAGCCAAACAATTGTATGTCCTGAACGGAGGATATGAACTGTGGCCCTTTGAGTTTGGGAAACAGGGTGCTAAAGACAATGGTCAAACTGGTTCGACTTCCCGCAACTGATTGCAAATATTACTTCTTTGGGTGCTGCATATACGAGGAACTCCTCAATCCGGGCTATAATCGGAGCTGGAGATGCGATATCCTTTCCGGACTGATACACTCCTATGATCACTTCCTTGACCAGGCCGAGATATTCAATCTGAATGGAACAAAGGCCAAAGCCATCTGGAAAAAGCGCCTTTCCACACGTATTCCGGTTTGGGACTGTCCGGATTATCGGCCGGACCCGGAAAGAGAAGGGGAGTGCATTTACCTCTTTCACAACCAATGTATCCTGAAGATGCCCTCCTGCCCGGGACGATGCCGGCTGTTTACCCCGGAATAAGACCGAAGGGTGGAACTGCGGCCTTGATAATTCAATTTGTTTGACTTATTAGATGGTTGGCGCATTTGTCCGATTTTGCAGCCGGCTGTATGCAAAAGTCGGACACACGGCCTGCCTCTTTGAAGCAAATTTTAGGCCCGCTTAGGGCCGCTTTGATTATTAAATTTTTAAGCGGAATTTTTATATGAAAAAATCGGAGTTTGTTTTTTTCCCCTGCATGCATGCGGATTTTATTCCTGAGCCTATCCGGGATGCGGCTCTGCTCCTCAATCCGGGTATAAACAGGGAGCAACCCGGGACGTTCACCCCGGATGGGTATATCCTGGATCCCAAACAAGCCGGTCTGCGTCTGAACCAGTTTTATGGCTTCGGAGAACAATTCACCAATCCCAAGGATATGGAATACTATGCAGTCAAGGGATTCGAGGATTTTTATGCCGAAACCACCATGGCCATAAAATCCGAACTTACCGGCGGGGGGCGGACAGAGGAGGACAAGGAAAAGGAAAAATGCCTGCAAATGCAGCTTATGCTCCTTCTGGGATTCGCTCTGGAAGAACGCATTCTGGACATATCCAGGCTTGAGGATAAGACCGTCCAGGTCAGGAAAAAATTTGAACAGAGCCTGGGGCTGGAGGATGAGGACAGGGAATTTGATTTTTTCCCCCAATCGGATCCTGCAGGGACGTTAGACCAGTCCATGAAATGGCAAAAGATTTTTCCTTCCTTTGCCTATTTCCTCCCTCGGGAGATGTCTCTTCTCTTATGGGACGGGAGGATAATCCAGGAAATAAAATCCGAGGCCCAGCATCCGGAAGCAGAAAAGTCCAATCTTCCCGGTCTAGAGCAGTACGGGGCGGAAGTTGTCCGGGTACCCGTTTCCGCCATTGATCCGGAAATGTCCGGAAAGGAATTTATTCGGTGCGTCTGCCTGAACAATATCTAGTTTATAAAAGGCCGGTGACAAGTCAAAACGTAAGGAGGTAAGGCATGGATAAAGACAAGATCGGCAGCCGGATCAAGAAATTCCGGGAGATGGAGGAGATTTCCAGAGAGGAGCTGGCCTCGCGTTCCGGTCTGGATAAGAATTTTATTTACGGGGTGGAAGAGGAGAATATATATCCCTCCCTTGGTCCACTTTTGAAGATATCCCGGGCTCTGGGCACGCGTCTGGGTACTTTTCTGGACGATACCATAAGCCGCGATCCCCTGATTGTCCACCTGGAGGAACGGGAAGAAGAGCTCAGCATGCTCAAGGGGAACGAAAAACCGGTGGCCCTGCAGTTCTTTTCACTGGGCAAGGGGAAAAACGACCGGCATATGGAACCCTTTTTTGTGCGCATAAACCCGGAGCCGGAAGAGGACAAGAAGCTTTCCTCGCACGAGGGGGAGGAATTCATCGTGGTTGTTTCCGGAGAGGTGCGGATCGTCTACGGGCAAGAGGAATATGAGCTCAAGGCCGGGGACAGTATCTATTATAATTCGATTATCCCGCATAATGTTTCCTGTAAGGGAGATACTCCCGCGGAAATATATGCGGTGCTTTATTTTCCGGAATAAGAACTGTTTTTTATTGTATTAAGATAAAATGTGCACAATACGGTCGGAGATAGTATGTGGGACAAAAATTTACGCGAAGTGACTCTGGGCGGGCTTTTGGATGAAGCCGTGGAGAAACATCCGGACAATGACGCTGTTATATATGTAGATCGCGATTTTCGGCTGACATACCGCGAATTCGGTGAATTGGTGGATCAGCTGGCCAAGGGGCTTATGGCCCTGGGAGTGCAAAAAGGTGAGAAAGTGGCCATCTGGGCCACAAATGTGCCGCATTGGGTCGCCTTTCAATTCGCCACAGCCAAAATAGGGGCCATACTGCTCACGGTTAATACCTATTATAAAAGCAGCGAACTGGAATATATCCTGCAGCAGTCCGACTCGGAAAACCTGGTTATAATCGACGGATTCAGGGATACCGACTATGTGCAGACAGTCTATGACCTGGTTCCGGAATTAAAGACCCAGCAGCGGGGCAACCTGAAGAGCAAAAACTTCCCCAGCCTGAAAAGGGTCTTCTTCCTGGGCCAGGAAAAGCACAGGGGCATGTATTGCCTGCCGGAGCTTATGTCCCTGGGACCATTGGTGACTGATGCGGAATATGTTGCCCGCCAAAAAGAGCTTGATGCCCATGATGTGGTGAACATGCAGTATACTTCCGGCACAACCGGATTCCCCAAGGGGGTTATGCTCACTCACTACAATATCGGGAACAACGGATACTGGATCGGAGAGCATCAATTGCTTACTGCCGAGGATCGGGTATGCATTCCGGTACCCCTGTTTCACTGTTTCGGGTGCGTACTCGGAGTGCTGGCCGCTGTCAGTCATGCCTCTACCATGGTCATCCTGGAGGGATTCAATCCGCTCCTGGTTATGACTTCCGTGGAAGTGGAGCGCTGTACTGCGCTTTACGGCGTACCCACCATGTTCATATCCGTCCTGGAACACAAGATGTTCTCCAAATTCGACTTCAGTTCCCTGCGAACCGGAATTATGGCCGGATCTCCCTGTCCCATCCGGGTCATGCGCCAAGTCATAGACGAAATGAATATGAAGGACGTGACCATTTGCTACGGCTTGACCGAAACTTCGCCGGTGATGACTCAGACCCGAGTTGACGATGACATCAGCAAAAAGGTGGAAACGGTGGGCAGGTCCATGCCCGAAATCGAGGTTCGGGTGGTGGATCCGGAGACCGGAGAATCACAACCCGCGGGAGTTGCCGGGGAGGTATGCTGTCGGGGCTATAATGTAATGAAGGGATATTACAAAATGCCGGAAGCCACGGACAAAACCATTGACAAGGACGGCTGGCTGCACTCCGGTGATTTGGGAATAATGGACGAGGACGGATACTTGAGTATAACCGGCCGCCTGAAGGATATGATCATCCGGGGCGGCGAGAATATCTATCCCCGGGAAATAGAAGAATTTTTGTATAATGTGGAAGGTATCCAGGATGTCCAGGTAGTGGGCGTACCCAGCCGCAAGTACGGGGAAGAAGTGGGGGCGTTTATTGTCCTCAAGGAGGGGGTCAAGTACGAGCCCGAGGATATTCAGGATTTCTGCCGGGGGAAGATAGCCCGGTACAAGATTCCCAAGTATATCGCCTTTGTTGATGAATATCCCATGACCGCCAGCGGCAAGGTCCAGAAATACAAACTGCGGGAGATGTCCGCAGAGATATTCAGCCCGGAATAAAATCTCAAATAGGAGACCCCTTGTATATCTGCAATCCCTTTCTGGATTTACCCGAGCTTAAAAATTTGCGGGGTATTATTTTTGATTGCGACGGCGTATTGTTCGACTCCAAAGAGGTAAACATAAGATTTTACAATCAATTTAAATCCCTGCTCGATCTCCCCCCCATGACCGAGGCGGAAGAAGAATTCGTGCACATGCATACAGTGCAGGAATCCCTGCAGCATATACTCCCCCCGGAACTGCATTCCCGGATACCTGAAGTGCGTTCCCGGATTTCCTATAAGGACCTGGTCTCGTATATGCGCCCGGCCGAGGGCCTTTTCGAGTGCCTATACTTCTTGTGTTCGCGGGATATAAGACGGTCGGTGAACACTAATAGGACCAACACAATGGAAATGGTTCTTGATTATTTCTCCCTGTCCGGATTTTTCTCTCCGGTGGTTACCGCCGCGCACGTAAGCTGGAGCAAACCTCATCCGGAAAGCCTGCACCTGATTCTGAGACACTGGCGCATGAAAAGGGAAGAGGTCGTTTTTATCGGTGATTCCCAGGTGGACCAGAGCACGGCCGAGGCAGCCGGAGTAAATTTCTGGTCCTTTGCCAATCCGTACCTGAGGGGCAGGATGTATATCCCGGATTTCCTTACTTTGCGTGAATTTTTGGGAAACAACCTGTAAAGCGAACCATTAAGGCGGGAAGGTTCACAAGCCTTTAGAATAAATTTAAAAAAGCACAAATTCGGAGGATACTGCCGATGATACTTGCCAACTTTTTGCAGGCGATTGCCAGCGTTTTAAATACCGTGCTCACACTTTATTTCTGGATAGTGATTATATCCGCTCTTCTTACCTGGGTTAACCCGGACCCGTACAATCCTATTGTACGCATACTGCGCAACCTGACCGAACCGGTTTTTTATCGGGTTCGGCGCTGGGTCCCGTTTACTTATATGGGGGGGATTGATCTGTCCCCCATAGTCGTCCTTTTGGCTATCCAGTTTATAAAAATATTTTTGGTTCAAACCCTGTATCAGAGCGCCGTCTCCATGGGCATGGGCGGCTAGGATCGTTTCATGCCGGCCCCGGCCTCCGGTAATTAGTCGTTGCATTGTATGCTGCATATTGGTTATAGTGCCTTACATAATTAAATTTTGCATCATGTTACCCCAATAATTTTTTGGAATTGGAGGTCAGTATATGCCAATATCCAAAGTTGACGTCCTGCATACCAGATTCAAGAAAGGTATCTTTGGATACAAGCGGCAGGAAGTGGATGTGTTCCTGCAGGAGGTGGCCGAACGGATAGGGGAGCTGTCCGAGGAGCGCAAGGCCCTGGACGCAAAAGTCGAGGAACTTTCCAAAAGTATCTCTGAATACAAGAGTCGGGAGGGCGTTCTTCAGAACACCCTGGTAACCACCCAGAAGATGGTGGATGACGTCAAAGCCAATGCGCACAAGCAGGCCAAGGTGATCGTGGAAGAGGCCCAGAACAAGGCCGAAGGCATAATCAACCAGGCCCACAAGAGGCTGGCCGAACTGCACGAGGATATTTCCGAGCTAAAAAGACAAAGAACGCAGTTTGAAATCAATTTAAATTCTCTTCTGGATTCGCACAAGAAACTGCTTGAACAGACCGGAAGGGATGATCAGGAAATTGACGAGGCCGAAAATAAACTGAAATTTCTGACCCGGGCCCAGTCTTGATTTTATAGGCTATGTCCGCAGCACCTGAATTTGTTACCCGCAAAGACAAAACCACGTGGTGTCTTAATATCCATGTCCAGCCCAAGGCCAAGAAAACCGAGGTTGCCGGAAAATACGGTGACTTTCTTAAATTGCGTATTCAGGCCCCGCCTGTGGATAACAAGGCCAATTCCGCAGTGGCCAGATTCCTGGCCGAAAGGCTCGGATTGAAAAAAAACGCGGTTTATATCTTTAAAGGACACAAGAGCAGGGACAAGACGTTTATGGTTGAAGCCGAACAGGAACCGGATTGGTTCGGTCTGTTTACATAGTAATAAAACCATTTTTTAAAAAGGAGAATGGTCATGGAGCAATACGAATTGGAGTTGTTGGCCAAGTACGGGGATAGGGACGAAGAACTAAAAAAATTGTGGGACGAGCATATCCTGTATGAAAAACAGCTGGAAAAGCTGGAAAACAAGTCTTTTTTGACTCCTCAGGAAGAGAGCGAGATCAAGAGGATTAAAAAACAGAAACTGCATGGAAAGACCCGCATTAATGAAATCCTGGAAAAATACAAATCCAAGGAGGAGTAGGAAATGGAGATGACCGGGGCCCAAATACTCCTGGAATGCCTCAAGCGGGAAGGAGTGGACCATATATTCGGCTTTCCCGGCGGAGCGGCAATTGATATTTATGACCAGATTCCCAATTACCAGCTGCAGCACATACTGGTGCGGCATGAGCAGGGGGCTGTGCATGCAGCGGACGGCTATGCCCGGGCTACGGGAAAGGTGGGAACCTGTCTGGTGACTTCGGGCCCCGGAGCAACCAATACCGTAACCGGTATTGCCACAGCATACATGGACTCCATTCCCATGGTCGTGTTTACCGGCCAGGTGCCGACCCCTCTTATCGGGAATGACGCCTTTCAGGAAGTGGATATTGTCGGCATAACCCGTCCGTGTACCAAACATAATTATCTGGTATCGGATGTAACCAAGCTGGCCCAGACCGTGCGCGAGGCGTATTATATCGCTTCCACCGGCAGACCCGGGCCGGTGCTTGTCGATCTACCCAAGGATGTCATGCAGGCCAGGACTGAATTTGAATATCCGCAGGAGATACACCTGCGCAGCTATAATCCTAACTATTCCCCGCACAAGAAACAGATAATGAAAGCGGCCCGTATCCTGTCCATGGCGGAAAAACCGATAATCTACGCCGGGGGCGGGGTGATTTCCTCCAACGGCAGCGAAATCCTGACCGATATGGCCCGCACCTTCAAGATTCCGGTAACCGCCACCCTTATGGGGCTGGGCGTGTTTCCCGGGGATGATCCCTTGTGGCTGGGTATGCTGGGTATGCACGGGACATATGCGGCGAACATGGCCATAAACAACGCGGATGTTGTCATTGCAGTGGGAGCGCGTTTTGACGACCGGGTCACGGGCAAGGTCAAAAGCTTTGCTCCCCGGGCCAAAATCATTCACATAGATATTGACCCCACGTCCATCAGGAAAAATGTGTCCGTTCATCTGCCCGTGGTTTCCGATTGCAGGCTCGGTCTGGAATCCCTGTATCAGGAGATGAATTCCTATAAGGACATGGACTGGACGCAGAAGCATTCCCAATGGGTAGAGCAGACCCGGGACTGGGACGAAAAGCAGCCGGTGCGGTATTCCGATGCCGGAGAGATGATAAAACCCCAGCAGGTAATTGAAAAGATATATAAAATTTGCAACGGAGATGCGATTGTATCCACGGAAGTGGGGCAAAACCAGATGTGGGCGGCACAGTTTTATCGTTTCCGGAGCCCGAGAACACTTCTGACCTCCGGAGGCCTGGGCACCATGGGATACGGATTCCCGGCGGCCATAGGTGCCCAGATTGCCTTTCCGGACAAAATGGTCGTGGATGTTGCCGGAGACGGTTCCATACAGATGAATATTCAGGAACTGGCCACTGCCGTAACCTACAACCTGCCGGTCAAGGTGGTTATCCTGAACAACGGATATCTGGGTATGGTCCGACAGTGGCAGGAGCTTTTTTACAGCAAGAACTACTGTTCCACATGCCTGCAGAAAAATCCCGATTTTGTTCAACTGGCCAAGGCCTATGGGGCGGAAGGATATCGGGTCTCGGACAGGGGAGAGCTGGAGACCACTTTAAAATCAGCTTTTGAAAGTGACAGACCCTGTATTGTGGATGTCCTGGTCGAGCCGGAGGAAAATGTTTATCCCATGGTTCCGGCAGGTGCTTCTTTAACGGAAATGCTTTTGGTCTAGGAGCTTTACATGCGTCATATATTATCCGTTCTGGTGGAAAATGAACCGGGTGTGCTTTCCAGAGTCGCGGGACTTTTCAGCGGTCGGGGCTTTAATATTGAATCCCTGAATGTCGGTCCCACCCTGGAAAAGGGTGTTTCCCTGATGACCATAGCCACGCGCGGGGATGATCAGATCATAGAACAGATCGTCAAGCAGCTGCGCAAAGTGGTCTCGGTTATCAAGGTCGTGGATATGACCAATATGCAGACCGTGGAAAGGGAAATGGTCCTGATCAAGGTGAACGCGGAAGGGCCCAACAGGGCTGAAGTGCTCCGGATCGTGGATATTTTCCGCTGCAAGGTGGTGGATGTCAGCTTAAACGAATTGACCCTGGAGGTTACCGGAGATCCGGGAAAAATCAGTGCCATTGTAAATCTGCTGCAGAAATTCGGGATCAAGGAATTCGCCCGCACAGGTACCTCGGCAATGCGCCGCAGTGTCCAGGATTAAACAAAAAATAAAGCCAAGGAGATCATATGCAAGTTTTCTATGAAGCGGATGCGGATATTTCAGTAATCAAGGACTCGGTGATTGCCGTAATCGGATACGGCAGCCAGGGGCACGCTCACGCCCAGAACCTCCGCGATTCCGGGTTCAAGGTCGTGGTCGGGCAACGGCCCGGAAGCGCCAATTGGGACCTGGCCAAGAAACACGGTTTTGAGCCAGTCTCCGCTTCCGAGGCCGCGGAGCAGGCGGATGTGATACAGATACTGCTCCCGGATACAGTTCAGCCCCAAATATATGAAAATGACGTGCTGCCGGCCCTTAAGCCGGGAAAGGCCCTGGTTTTCAGTCACGGATTCAATATCCATTACAGCCAGATTGTTCCCCCCAAGGATGTGGACGTGATCATGGTCGCTCCCAAATCTCCCGGACATCTTGTCCGCCGGCAGTATGAAAACGGTGTCGGGGTTCCTGGTCTGGCGGCCGTCTATCAGGACTTTTCCGGAAAGGCCTGGGACAAGGCCATGGCTTATGCCTACGGTATCGGATGCGCCCGGGCCGGTGTTATCCAGACCTCTTTTGAAGAGGAAACCGAAACAGATCTGTTCGGGGAGCAGGCTGTTTTGTGCGGCGGTGTAAGTGAAATGGTCAAGGCCGGTTTTGAAACCCTGGTCCAGGCCGGATATCAGCCGGAAATCGCCTATTTTGAATGTCTGCACGAGCTGAAGCTGATCGTGGATCTGATTTACGAAGGGGGCATGAAAAACATGCGCTATTCAGTGAGCGATACCGCCGAATACGGGGACTATACCCGCGGCCCTCGGGTGATCGGCGCGGAATCCAGAGAGCAGATGGGCAAGATCCTGCAGGAAATACAAAACGGGAAGTTTGCCCGGGAATGGATTCTGGAGAACCAGGCCAAGGCCCCGGCATTCAAGGCCATGCGCAAAAAGGAAAGCAAGCACCAGATTGAAGAAGTGGGTGAGAAGCTGCGCAAGATGATGCCTTGGCTTAAGAAATAAGGAATCTTTTGTCCGGTCTTGGACAGGGATCATTCGGCAATATTGATATCTCGGGTAACCGATTTAATTGCCGAATGATCCCTTTGTTTTGTCCCGCCGGTCAGATAATGCCCGAAAATTGCCGCGGCTTCGCCGGGAAAATCAAATGAAATACTGAAACGCGCGGAGTATTCATTGCCGGCGCTTGCTGTCCTTGGTAGATTATAAATTGTTATTTCTTCCCGAAATTGATATTAAAGAATCAAATCCCAACACTCTTTATCTTTTTTAGGATAAACTAAAAGTGGAAATGCCCAGTGAGCAATGAAGCAAAAGGCAGATATTCCTATCTCT
>CAZTKE010000012.1:19138-22277 GCA_964614055.1 uncultured Desulfovibrionales bacterium
TAAAAGTGGAAATGCCCAGTGAGCAATGAAGCAAAAGGCAGATATTCCTATCTCTTGCGGCAAAAGGTGATCACCCGCCAAGAGCTGGATGAAGCCTTGAACAAAGCCAGAAAAGAGGATCTGGATCCGGATGAAGCGGTTCTCAAACTGCCTCAGGTGGACAAAAAGACCCTTGGCCAGTCTTTGGCTGATTATTTTGATACCGAGTTTGTTGTTTTTGACAAATCCACCGAACCCCCTTTTGAGATATTTGAAAAAAGGCGCCTGGATCCGGAATTTTTGAAACGCTACGGCTGGGTCCCCTATCATCAGAAGGGCCGGACTGTTGAAGTCCTTATGGTCGACCCCTTTGATCTGGGCCGTCTGGACGAGATCCGGTTCATTTTCGGGACCAGCAATATCGAAACCAAGGTATCAACGGCCGAGGATATAGATAACTATATAGAGCATTTCTATCAGCAGTTGAACACTGATGAGGATCTGGCCGCTCTCGGGGATGAGATCGACGTGGAGAGCGATTTTGACCAGGAAGTTTCCGGAGGAGAGGTAACCGAGGGAGAGATAACCGAACACGACAGCGAAGTGGTCCGCCTGGTAAACGCCCTTTTGGTTGAAGCCTGGCGCAAGAATGCCTCGGATATCCATATCGAGCCCAATGTCCAGGCCAGATATTGCTCCATCCGTTTCCGGGTGGACGGAACCTGCCACGAGTTCCGGAAGATAAGGCTGGGAATGGCCAAGCCTTTGGTTTCGCGCGTCAAGATAATGGCCCATCTGGATATTGCCGAGAGACGCCTGCCCCAGGACGGCAAGATGAAAATAAAGCTCCCGGAAAGGAATAAAATCGTTGAATTCCGGGTGGCTACACTGCCCACCGTGGAAAATCAGGAAGACGTGGTTATGCGCCTGTTGTCCTCGGGAAAGCCTCTACCGCTGGACAAGCTGGGTCTTACGGAAACAAACCTGGAAAATTTCAAACGCATGGTAAACAAGCCGTATGGGCTTGTCCTGGTTGTCGGACCCACGGGATCGGGTAAGACCACCACCCTGCACTCAGCTGTCAGCTTTATAAACACCGTGGACAGAAAGATCTGGACCGCGGAGGATCCGGTGGAAATCACCCAGAGCGGCCTTCGCCAGGTGCAGATAAAGCCCAAGATCGGACTTACGTTTGCCCATACCCTGCGTTCCTTTCTCCGGGCAGATCCGGACGTGATCATGATCGGGGAAATGCGGGACAAGGAAACGGCCCATATCGGCGTGGAAGCCTCGCTCACCGGGCATTTGGTTTTCTCCACCCTGCATACCAATACCGCCCCGGAAACCATAACCCGGCTACTGGATATGGAGCTCGATCCATTCAATTTTGCGGATTCACTTTTGTGTGTTCTGGGACAGAGGCTCATCAAGACCCTGTGTCCGGTTTGCAAAGAGGAGTATACCCCCAAACGGGACGAGGTTCAGGAACTTTTGTATGAATTCGGACCCGGTTTTGTGCAATATTTGAAAGAGGCCGGGGGTAAGGATTTGAAGCTGTATCGTCCCGTGGGATGCAGACAGTGCATGGGAGGATACAAGGGCAGGATAGGCATACACGAGCTCATGCTGGCCACGGAAGGGGTCAAGTCCATGGTCAAGTTTCGCAAACCGACCGAGGAAATCCGGGCCCAGGCAGTCAAGGAGGGCATGTTTTCCCTGAAGCAGGACGGAATATTAAAGGTGCTGCAGGGGATAACCGATATGAAGCAGGTGCGCATGGGTGCCGGGTCCTGATCCTGCATCTTCGCGAAATTAAGCGCCCGCAACAGGCTAGAGCTGTTGCGGGCGCTTTTTGGTTCAAATCTTAAAATTAGACTATAAAGGGGTTTTCTTAAGCAGGCGCAAAAGCTGATTGGAGAAACCGGCTTCATTGTCGTACCAGACAATCAATTTTAAAAGGGTCTTATCCAATACTGTCGTGGTCAGTGCGTCCACAACCCCGCCGTGAATGCTGCCGTTAAAATCAACCGAGACCAGAGGTTCCTCAGTATACCCAAGCGGCCCGCGCATATCCCCATCGGCCGCCTTTTTCAGGGCCTTGTTTACTTCCTCGGCCGTGGCTTCGGTTTTAAGCTCGGCAACTAGGTCCACAAGGGAAACATTGGGGGTAGGCACCCTTACGGCCATTCCATCCAGTTTGCCAACCAAATCCGGGATGACCTGAGTTACAGCCTTGGCCGCCCCGGTGGTGGTGGGGATCATAGACATGGCCGCCGCCCGGGCCCGGCGCATGTCTTTGTGCGATCCGTCCAGGATCCTCTGGCTCATGGTATAGGAATGTATGGTGGTCATTATTCCGTGCTGAATGCCAAAGCTGTCGTGGACCACCTTGGCTGCCGGTGCCAGGCAGTTTGTGGTGCAGGAGGCGTTGGAAATAATCTTGTGTTCCGGCTTGAGGTCGCTGTCGTTAACCCCCACGACAATGGTTGCGTCCGGGTCCTTGCCCGGAGCGCTTATGAGCACTTTTTTGGCCCCGCAGGCCAGATGCTTCTCGCAGCTTTCCCGGTCGCGGAACTTGCCCGTGGTTTCCAGGAGAATATCCACGTCGTAGTCTCCCCAAACCCATTCCCCGGCCGGCTTGCTGCTGGTGTGCACCTGTTTGCCGTTTAAAAGAAAGCCCCTGTCGTTTGCTTCCACCTCCCCGGAGAACGTACCGTGCACCGAGTCGTATTTCAGCAGGTGGGCCAGATCCTTATTCTCGGATCTGGCATTGACAATTGTCAGTTCGTAGTCCGGATTTCCGGCCAGCAACCTGGCCATGTACCTACCGATTCGTCCGAATCCGTTGATTCCGATTTTTATAGCCATAATTCCTCCCTTTTTAGAGGTCCTTTTTCCGGGGATGACCTTTATTTATTCCTTGATCATCCTGGATACTTAATTCCGGATGGAGAAGACAATAATATATTTTTGAATACATGCAAAGCAAAGTTCCCAGTCATCCGGTTTTAAAGGACTGTTTCCGAAAAAAGCAGTTGTGTCCCGCATCGGGGCAAGCCGGGCAGACAACCTGCCATTTTATGGTCCGAACATAGAATGCAAATCTTGGGTCCTCGACGTTTGACATGGATTTTCTCCGCCTAAACTTTTTGGATGCCAA
>CAZTKE010000013.1:0-2092 GCA_964614055.1 uncultured Desulfovibrionales bacterium
GTGTTCCCTACTGTGCAGAAAACCGGAGTGGAAGAGATAAAAAACAGCCTGAGTGCTTTTTTGCATAAGCTGAATGGTCTCAAGCTGGAGGCTGCTCTCAGTGATTTGAATTCCACCCTGGATACCTCCAAAGAGGCCTTCCGGGAGATAAGCGGGGTATCGCGCAGTCTGCGGGAACTCGTGGACAATCCGTCCACCCAAAGGCTGCCGAAGAGGCTGGATAAGGCCATACATCAGCTGAATACAACCCTGTCCGGATACGAAAAGGAAAGTCTTTTCGGGCAGCAGCTGCAACGGGACATGCAGGCCCTGGAGAGGCTCTTGGATGAGCTCAGGCCGTTTGTCCGGGAACTCAGGGAGCAGCCGAACATGCTTATTTTTGATCGCGAGCGTCGCCAGGACCTTATCCCCCCCAAAGCAGACACGGAGAATGACTGATGCGTATTCGATTGTTTTTATTCTGTGTGATAGGCCTGTTTTTGACCGGGTGCGCAACCGCATCCAAACCGGGAGCAGAGGAATACCTTTTGTCCGGAAAAGCCGCAAAACCCTTGCCGGACACGAAAACCGACATCCGGGATGTACGCATCTATCCGGTCCGGGTGGCCGAGTTTCTTAGCGGTAACAGCATGGTCATTCTCGGGGAAAACGGACAGGTGCACCGGGCCGGACGCCATTTGTGGGCCGAGCCTTTGTCCGGGCAGCTCACCCGCACCCTCCGCATCCGACTGGCTGATCGCCTGCCGGAAATAAACTGGCAGGAAGAGGCAGTGTCCGCGGAAAAGGACAGTCCGGTCCTCCTTGTCCGGGTGGATGCCTTTCAGGTCACCGGGAGCGGATGGGCCGAGATCCGGGGGTACTGGAAGCTGAGTCATCCCCAAGGCGATTTGATTGCCAGGGAGCGCTTTGATGTCAGGCGCCCCCTGCCTGATTCCGGATACCCGGCCATGGTCCGGGCCCTGAACCGGGGCTGGAACGAGGTGGTTGACGATCTGGCCCGAAAAATGGCTAAGATTCGGATCAGCGGCTGAAAATTCTGCACATATTTGTGTAAGGAGCCCAAGACCAAACATCTCAGGTAACTACGAAAAGACCCAAAAAGCATTGGCGGATGCATGTGGACCTTTCTGGAACAGTTGCAGCAATTCGTGGAGGCGCACGAAGTTATCTTCGGCATTGCCACCGGGGTGTCCATAATTTTATTGCTGGGCGCGCTTATAGCGGTGCCCATAGTGGTGGTCCGCCTGCCGGCGGACTATCTGGTCCATTCCAAGAGAAAGGCCCTGTCCCGGCGGGTGCGGCGGCCGGAAGTGGCTATCCTGCTGATTGGTCTTAAGAATATACTGGGCATCTTTTTGATTCTCCTGGGGCTTATCATGCTTCTGACCCCGGGTCAGGGGCTTTTGGCCATTCTCACCGGTATCTCCGTCAGCAATCTGCCCGGGAAATACCATATGGAGTGCTGGCTTATAACCCGCCGTCCCATCTGGAGATCCGTACAGTATCTGCGCCGCAGATTCGGGCGGGACCCTCTGGAATATCCCCGCAGGTAGTGCGTGCGCCCGGACCTGACTGCGGCGAAATTGGCCGGTAAGGAGTAAAAAGAAAGATGCAAAAGGACTGGCAGACGTATCTTTTGCGCTGCGCGGACGGCTCCCTGTACTGCGGGGTGACCAAAGATATGGATTTACGCCTTAAAAAGCACAATCAGGGCCGGGCCTCCAAATATACCAGATCCAGGCTGCCGGTTGAGCTGGCCGCGATCCGGGAGGGTCTCTTTAAAAGCGAGGCCTACAGGCTGGAGCAGTACATAAAGACCCAGCCCGCGGGGAAGAAGATTAGTGCTCTTAAAAACAGGCAGACAGGGTGAAAGTGAAGCCCTTCCGGCTACGTGCTTTTCCGGACGAGCTGCGGACATCCTGCGGGAACGTCAGGCGTATTTGCGTTTGGCCCGGAGGACCTTGGGCAGGTAGTTGCGGGTCTCCTCATAGGGGAGATTGCGGATCAGATGCCGGTACACCTGGCTGCTGTCCATGGAGTTTATCCGCCGCAAGGCCTGTTCCCGGTCCGAGGCAAAGGAGCGGAGCACGTT
>CAZTKE010000013.1:2192-21175 GCA_964614055.1 uncultured Desulfovibrionales bacterium
AGTTTATCCGCCGCAAGGCCTGTTCCCGGTCCGAGGCAAAGGAGCGGAGCACGTTTCCGCTGCCGGTGTTGTACCCGGCGATGACGCAGTATTCCCTGGCCCTGGGGTCTTGTATCTTTTTTAAGTAATTCCTAAAAAGGATATGCAGATAGGCCGTGCCCATGCGGATGTTATTGGCCGGCACGAAAAGATATTCCCGGGTGGGGGTGCCCTTGCGCTTGTGGATCAAGGGATAGGCGTCCCGTCCGGCTGTTTCCGGGACGATCTGCATCAGGCCGTAGGCCGGAACCGGGCTCATGGCGTAGGGGTTGAAGCTGCTTTCCACCTCCATGATGGCGTAGATAAGGGATGTGTCCACACCAAAGCGCTTTGAGCTGCGCAGTACATGGGTGTGATAGCGCTTTTTCTGCTCCGTGTCGTGGTCTTCCACCATCCGGAAAGACACGTACATGCGCTTGCGGCCGTTGTAATCGTCCTCGTGCAGTGAGGTGTGCATGAGGTGTTCGGCGAAGCGGTTGGCCCGCCATTGCCAGCGGATGGGCTTACCGTCCTCGTCCAGGACCAGATCGTATAAAAAGGGCTTTTCCCCGATTTTTACCTGCTTGTCCGAAAGCAGATCCACTTTCCCCGGATCCTCTGGAGTAAGCACGGTGTGCACGATCGCGGTTTTGAGCTTTTTCCGGCTGTTTTCCCTGTCCACGGTCTCCACCCGGATGTCCCCGCTTGCAAAATTGATCACCGCCCGGGTCTGATAGTTGTCCGTGTATTTAACGTATTCCTTGTTCGAGGGTACTTTTTCGTCCCCCCACTCCTCAACCAGATGGTCCGCCATTTTTTTAAGCTGTGAGCGCAGCAGACCGTCCACTCCGGCGATCCCGGTGCCGGGGATGGCCGAAACCGCCGCCCCGGTGACCGACCCCTGGGCCAGGTGTCTGCCCGCGGTAACCGCGCGGCGGACGTGCCCGGCCTTGCATCCGATTCCGGCCAGAACCGGGGACAAAACCAATATGCGGATAAACTCCCGACGTTTCATATATTCCGATTTTTTAGTTTTTTACTCGGTTCGTCAAGAGCGGGTCCATGCGGGGAGGCATATAAAAAAGGCCGCCAAGAGGCGGCCTTTTTCAGGTTTTATTCACGGGATCTTTTAGTATTCAAGGACGCGGGGATTTAATATCTCTATTTCCGCTTCTTTTTTCAGTTGCTGAACAAAGGCCTGCACGTATTGCTGCCTCTCCATGCGGGCGTATGTGGACATCCAGAACTGCTTCTGGGCCTCATATTCCTTTTTGTCCGGATAGATATGCTGCGTGGGCCGGGCCAGGACATACCCGCTTTTCACCTCAAACGGGGTCTGAAGCCACTTGCCGGTCTCGGCACTGAAAAGTTCTTCCGCCAGTTCGGGATTCATGCCCAGACCGGGAATAAAACCGCGCCGTCCGAATTCCTCGGTCTTTTGCAGCCTTTTGTCCAAACCGACAGGTTCACTCTGGGAAGAGGAAAGGATCTTTTCCAGGGCCTTTTCCGCCTCCTCTTCGGCGATATCCATGGCCGCGCGACGGACCAGAGTGGATTCTATCTGCGGCTTGACCTCCTCCATATCCCGGGGATGGGAGGGGATCTTTTCATCCACCCGGGCCAGGACATAACCCTGGTCCAGAAGGATGGGGCTTTCGGTTATCTGTCCTTGGGCCATGGAAAAGAGTTCGTTTACTGATTTTTCCGGTATATCCACTTCCTCGGGGCCGGATGATCTGGAAAACGGAGCGGTTTTTCTAACCCTAAGCCCGAGCTCCTCGGCTATGCCCTTCAGATCGCCGGTCTCCAGGAGGATCTCCAGGGCGGTGTCTATCACATCCGGCAGCTCGTCCGCTGCCCGCTGCCGGGCCAGGTTTTCCCGGATCTCTCCCCGGACTTCCTCCAGGGTCTGCGTTCCGGCCTGTCTGTGGTCCTCGACCTTTATCAGGTGCAGGCCGAACTGGGTGCGCACGGGTTCGCTTACTGTCCCCGGCTCCAGCTCAAACGCGGCCTCTTCAAACGGCTTGACCATGCTCCCCCGCGAAAACCAGCCCAAATCTCCTCCCTGGCTGGCGCTGGGACCGTCGGAATACTTTCTGGCCAAATCCGCGAACTCGGTACCCTCGGTCAGTTTTTGGCCTATTTCGGCTATTCGTTCCCGTGCCTTCTCTTCAGCCTCTTTGTCCGCATCCTTGGGCAGTTCGATCAGGATGTGCCTGGCTTTTACCTTTTCCGGCTCGGTGTAGTCGCTTTTGTGTTCCGCATAGTACCGGGCGACTTCCTCGTCCGTGACTGCTTCCGGCTCGGCCAGCGAGGACGGGGTTATGTCCAGATAGGAGATGCGTATTTTTTCCGGGACCTTGAAATTCTCCTTGTTCTTTTCGTAAAATTCTTGGATCCGTTCCTGGTCTATTTCTACCTGATCCTGGTATTCGGTCCATTCAAAGGCAATGTATTCGGCCCTGGCCCTTGTCCGGGCATAATTGTAGAAATCGCGCACTTCCTCCGGATCGGGCTCGGCCGGGAGCTGTATGTAGGACCGGACTTTTTCCATGAGCAGATTGTGGGTCTGATCCTGTTCAAACTGGCCGGGGGTCAGCCTGTTGGCCTTTAAGACCGCCTTGTACCGCTGTGGATCGAACTGTTTGTTCTCGTTCTGGAAGACCTGGATCTGGCCTATGCTTTCCCGGAGCTGGCGCGCGGAGATGGTCAGCCCCCATTCCCGGGCTTTCTGGCTCAGGAGAGTGGAGGAAATAAGCTGGTTAAAGACCCGGTTTTTAAGGTCCATGGATTCGATCTGCTCCTGGGACAGACCGGATTCCCGGTCCCGGATATCCTGCAGGGTCCGCTCATAGGCCCGCCCGAATTCCTTGATCATAATCGGCTGTTCGTTGACAGTGGCCAGGATGGCCGCTTTTTCGTTCCCGAAATTACCCACTCCCCAAAAGACAAACACGACAACAATCAGTCCGAATAAGACTTTGACCCCCCAAGACTGGGCATTTTTGCGCATGAAATCAAGCATGTATTTACTCCCGCAGGTTTTGTTTCCGGATTCTGACCTGATTCAAAAGGCCGCCAGCCCTGATAACCTCGAATTCATGCCCAGTCAAATCATTGAGAAGACGGATCGTGCGGCCGGAATCTAGCCAGGCCGAGCATGGCTCTCCGGGCTTTATTTGTGCGCAATCAAGTTCCAGGCTGTCTCCGGCCCGGATGTGGTCGTAATCCGCCGCGTCAATCAGAATAAGGGGCAGAATGCCGAAATTCACCAGGTTGGCCCTGTGGATGCGGGCGAAGGATTTGGCCAGCACCGCCCTGATTCCCAGAAATCTGGGACCGAGGGCGGCGTGTTCCCGGCTGGAACCCTGTCCGTAGTTCTCCCCGCCCAGGATTGCGCTGGATTCGGCCGCGAGAGCCCTTTCGGCAAATTCCGGGTCCACGCGGGAAAAGATGTATCTGCTGATGGCCGGGATGTTGGACCTGAGCGAGGTTACTTCCGCGCCTCCGGGCAGGATGTGGTCGGTGGTGATGTCGTCCCCGACCTTGATGCTCACCGGCAAATGCATGTTTTCCGGGAGTTCTTCAAAGGCGGGCAAAGGGACTATGTTCGGGCCGCGCTCGATCTCGGTATCCCGGCCGTCCGAAGAAGGAAACACGAACATGTGCCTGATGTTCGGGGCCTCGGCCGGTAGTTCCGGGCGGGGCATGGGGTCTCCCCACGTGTCCGGGTGGGTAAAGCGGCCGTTTAAGGCGGCAAAAGCGGCTGTTGCCGGACTGGCCAGGTATACTTGGGCATCCTTGGTTCCGCTGCGGCCCTCGAAATTGCGGTTGAAAGTGCGCACGCTCACTCCATTGCTCACCGGGGAGCCGCCCATGCCGATGCACGGCCCGCAAGCGCACTCCAGAAGCCTTCCTCCGGATTCCAGCATGGGCCAGACAAGGTTTTCGCGCATGAGCATGTTCAGGACCTGCTTGGAGCCGGGGGAGATCAAGAGATCCACATTTCCGGCCTTTTTTCGCCCGGTAAGGATGCTGGCCGCGGTTTTGAGATCCGCATACGAGGAATTGGTGCAGGAGCCGATCGCGGCCTGGTCTATCCCGGTTCCGTCCAGTTCGGCCACGGGTACTCCCAGGTCCGGCATGTGCGGTTTGGCCGCCATGGGCCGGATCCGGGACAGATCTATTTCCAGTGTCTCATCGTATTCCGCGTCCGGATCCGGGGCAAGCGGGAGGAATTCCTGTTCCCGGCCCATGCATTTCAAAAAGGCCCGGGTATTTTCATCCGCGGGGAAAATGGATGTGGTCGCTCCCAGTTCCGCGCCCATGTTGGTGATGGTTGCCCGTTCCGGGACAGTTAAACTGCCCACTCCGGGGCCGGTGTATTCAAGGACCTTGCCCACCCCGCCCTTAACCCCGAGGCGGCTCAAAAGATAGAGGATAACGTCCTTGGCTGCGGCCCAGCCGGTGAGACTGCCTTCCAGGCGGACGTTTACCACCCGGGGCATACTGATGAAATAGGGCTCTCCGGCCATGGCCAGGGCCACGGAAAGTCCTCCGGCACCCATGGCCAGGCTGCCCACTCCTCCGCCCGTAGGGGTATGGCTGTCCGAGCCCAGGAGTGTAGTCCCGGGGCGGGCGAAATTTTCCAGGTGCAGCTGGTGGCAGATACCGGTTCCGGCCGGGGAGAAAACCATGCCGTATTTCCCGGCCACGCTGCGCAGGTAGCGGTGGTCATCCGGATTCTTGAACCCCATCTGCAGGGTGTTGTGGTCCACGTAGCTGACCGAGAGATCGGTCTTTACCCGGTCCAGGTCCATGGCTTCCCACTGCAGGCAGGCCATGGTTCCGGTTGCGTCCTGGGTCAGGGTCTGGTCAATTTTCAGGCCGATTTCCCGGCCGGGCTGCATCTCACCCTGGCGGAGATGGTCCTTTATTATTTTCTGGGTCAGGTTCATTCATCTTCTCCTGGTGTTTCAAAGGGATGCAGATCGTCGGAAGAGTCGTCCAGATCCATGATCTGCGTATCCAGATATCCCTGGAGTTTGTACGAGGTCAGGTTCTGCAGTTTGCGGTACACTGCCATCACCCGTTCGCTCTCCCTTTCCAGTATCTGGTTGTGTTTTTTTATTCTTTCTTTGTCCGCAGGATCAGTCCGGGACAAAAGCCGGGCTGAGTTGGAGATCGCGGTCAGGGGCTGGGCCAGTTCATGGCTGAGCGCTCCGGAAAAGGCCAGGGCTGTGCTCAGCCTGTCCTCGGTCTCCTTTTCGCTGATATTGCGCAGGATCCACAAGGCGCTTTCCGATTCCTTGTCCCCGGTTTTGATGCAGGTCACTTCCCAATGCAAATCTTCTACGTCCAGGGACAAAATGCGGGAGGGTTTGGTTGCATAGGGGGCTTCCGCAAGCCAACTGGAGAGACTGTCTATTTCTTCCTTGTCCGCGGCCTGTTTCAGGTAGCAGAATATGTTGTGCCTGTCCCCGACCGCATCGGTTCCCATCTTGTTCAAAAATTCCTTCTGGGCCGCCGCGTTTTTGAACCTTATCCTCCCGGAAAGGTCGGTGCTCAGCAGGGGAAAGGGCAGATGGGTCATCATCAACTGCAGGGTGTCCTTGTGTTCCTTGAGCTGGGATTTGAGCATGGTAATCGCGCTCATGTCCTGGATGAGCTCCAGGGAGCCGAGGACTTTCCCGTCCTTGACTATGCGCTGGGCGGTCAAGAGATAATACCCGGGCAGCCTCCCCCGCAGCTGTAGATATCCGCTCACCTGCACCCCGTTTTCCAGGGGAGTGAAGTCTGTTTCCGGATGTTCGAACCGGCCGGCAATGCCGTCGATATCCGTTTCTTCCAGGATGATCTGGCCGAGCAGGGGACGCTGGTAGCTGTAGAAACAGGACCCCACCTCATAAGTCCCCAGGATGTTTTCCGGAGAGGTGTCAGTCAGCTTGGCGCAATGCCTGTTCCAGTGTTTGACCAGTCCGCGGTCATTGAACAAGATGGCCGGGAAGGGCAGGCTGTCCAGGGTCTGGGCCAGAAACTGGTTTTTGGCTTCCTGTTTTTTTATCCACACCCGGTGCGCCCGGAAAAGTGCGTGCATCCACTGGGCGGGCACGTCCTCCATAAGGCAGGCTTGCGGGGGAAGTTCGGAACGGATCTCCGTGCGCAGTTCCGGGTCGCTGCTGAGATTGATAAAGACATCAATCTCGTGCCCTTTTAAGAGATCCCTCCAGGAAGAATACACAGGAAGACTCCCCGCCTGAGGGGGGTGATCCGTATAAGCCAGCCCGACTGGCTGGATCTGAGGCCAAATGGTGGTCTCGGCGGCCAAGATCCGGGCGATTCCCTCCAGGAGCCGGGCCGGTCCGATTATGCCGGTGCTGTATCCCATGCAGGACTACGCTTCCATCATAAGTCTGTTGATCTTGTTTTCCCTGAATTCAATCTCCACCTGGAGGCGGAGCTTTTCCTGCTGCAGGGAAAATATCTCCTCGTGGTGGAATTTGCCGGCAGCCGGGTCTTCTTGGTTGCGGAGCTCATTTATTCGCGATTCACAGGAAGTCTTCTGGATGGTGAAATCCTCGATTTCCTGTTTCAGCTTGTGGATATCATCCGACAATGATCCGTCTCCTCTTTGTTTTTTCATTTCCTTTGGATTCCAGACTCTCAAACTGGTTCTGCGGTTCGGGCAGGGAGGTGAATATCTTCCAGAATTTGGGCCAGACGCTGGTCAATATCCCCGGGTTGGCCAGGCACAGTCCGCGATAGGAAAAGGAGATAAGTGCATAGGCCAGACACCACCAGGGGGTGGGGCACTCCCAGGGAGGACCTTTTTCCTGGGAAGAAGTGCTGCGGGACACCTCCAGCCGATTGGGAAAGACGCGGCAGGAAAGCCCGGCGTTCTCCAGGCATTCCTGGGCCGAGGTTACGTCTGTATCCCCGGTATCCATGAAAATGGACCCTTGTTCCCGGTTCTGCCGCATAAGCCCGGGAATGATGCTCACGGCCAGGGGGAGGAATTCCGGTTTCTGCCGGATGTCCAGGACCGTGTCCTTTGGCGCCTCCCCACGGCGGGCGGTGATTGCATCTTCGCTTATTTCGGTTTGCACCCCCCCGTGGTGCAGAAGATCCAGGACCTCCGGGCATTCCGGCCAGCTGCCGGAAAGCCGGACTGCTCCGTCTCCGTATATGGGCATGGCCAGAAGAAAACCGGAAAGAAAGGGGTCGATATGTATATCCGGGCGATGGGGTACGGTAATCGGACCCGGTTCGATATTTATCTTTCCCGGGGTGTATGTGCTGGAGATGCCGCATTTTTCCATGATATTCAGGCAGTGCAGGGTCTGCGGCCGCATTTGTTCCGGGCTGAAATTTATCTCCACGGGCCGGGGATAGGTGCCCGCGGCCAGGATCAGGGCCAGAAGGAACATGGGATCCCCGTCCGGCGGGAAATTTATACTGGAGGAGAATATCCCCGAGGATTCTAGCCTGGCCGGCAGGCTGTAGCTCTGGGGCTCAATAAAATTCAGCCTGGCCCCAAGCTGTTGCAAAGCCGGCATTATGCTCCGTAGATCCTCGTTTTTGAGTCTGGCCGAGCAGTTGAAGCGAACCACGCAGGGCTTGCCCGCACCCAGGGCGAGCAAAAAAAAGAGGTTTAGCTTATCCTCACCTACATATACGGAAGCCCCGTCCATCTCGAATTCGGATTCCTGACTGTGCAGGGTGTCCTGTTCCCAGGACAGTTTGGCCTTACCCTGATTCAGGGCCTTGATGAATTCCACATGCACGTCGTTCAAGGGGTAGTCGTGTATGGTTCTGATGCCCGGGGAGTGGGCGGCCAGCAGGGTGTAGAGCCTGGTCTCCACCGTTTCCCTGGGGCCGGGGATATCCACGTTTAAAGGCTTGTGGCTGGGATACAGGCAGAAAGGTTTCTCCGGGGATTTTTCCGCCTGGGCGTAGGCCAGGGTGTTCAGCTGGTTGAAAATCTGGCGGTAGTATCTCTTGTTCCCGGTCTGGGCCGAGGGTTTCCATTTTTTCCACAGCTCCTTTTCCAGCTGGGTGTCGGTAAAACTGTCCCGTCTCTCTTGTCTCTTGCGGGAGATATTGCTTAACAGCCGGGCTCTGCGGTCTATCAGGGAAACCAGATCGGATTCCAGCTGATCCAGCTCCGCGGCGATGGAACTTTTTTTGTTTTGGGGCTTCATACGGATACCTTTGTACATTGATCGGGCGGTATTGAAAGTTCAGTCAGGCAATACTGCCGGCTAACCCGGAGTATAGGCCTTGTCCGGCAACTTGGATCGCCTTCCGGGTTTAAGTTCTAAGTCCCAAACTTGTAAGTCATTATCCGCCTGGAGGCAAGTTTTAAACCCCGGGGGCATTGGCGGAGCAGAACGGTCGAAAGGCTTAAATGCGGCGAACGGCTACTTTTTTGCCCCGGCACTCAAATCCGAAATTTGAGTGCCGGGCCGGAACGGTTGTGTAAAAAGGCGGTTTCCGGTAAGCGGCAAGGACCTGAGCAAGTATTGAATTCAACCGCGAGGATAATTTTATGGCCCTTCTTTCCGTGAATAAATTGAGCATCCACCCGCCCATGGATCTGGAGATGTATATGGTCCTTTCCCAGTCCAAGGGTCTTGAAGGCGGGGAGACCGTGGAGCTGATACAGGCCTGGGAACGGATGTCCGCAGGTCTTAATGTGTACAGGCTGGGGGAGAAAAAAGGGTATGTGGCCGCATATCTAAACCAGGAGATCGAGGATGAACTGGAAAAGGCCTGGGAGGAGAGCCCTTCTTCGGGGTTCAAGCGCCAGTGTCTGGCCCAGACCCTTATAATGGGCGCATTGCGCCATCTGCTTCCGGAGCTGGAGACCCATCAATGCGCTCCGGTACCCAAGCCGAACAAGCACTTAAAGAGGTCCCTGGCCCAGGTGGATTTGGAGTTCTCCAATGCCGGGGCGCTTAACTACAAATATTCCACTCTGACTTACTGCCCGTACCGGGGCGGATGCGAGCTGTGTTACTTGAAAGACAGCTGTCCCAAGTACAACGCCCCGAATTTGCGAGGGCTGTTCGGGCCGGGTAAGGGCGGGGAGGAGTAGTTCCCAGGCTCAGCCGAAGGCGCGGTTTAAAAGGTGGCGGTCCAGACCGCCCAAATCGCGCGGGGTGTAGCCCAGGGTCTTCTTCCACACCGTATCCGATTCCATGCAGAAATAGATCTGCTGCTGCAGTCCCTTTTCCCGCAGCCGGTCGACCATGAATCTGAACTGCTGCAGCCGGAGGGGCAGAAAGAGCCTGTCCTTGCCGTCCAGTCCGGTGACGAATTCATTGTAGATAAAGGTGCAGTCCGGGCGTTTATTTTGTATCTCCGTTTTCAGCTCGGGCATGCACCGGAAAGAACCCAGACTCAGATAGGCGATTTCCTCGGGCCGCAGATAGTCGAAGATCATCTCGATCGTCCGGCCGTATCCCTTTTCCCATCCCGGATAGTGTACGATGGGGTCGAAGTGCAGGCAGACCCGGAAGCCGTTTCCCGCGCATTCCCTGGCCGCGGCCAGCCGGTCTTCCAGGCTGTGGGCCCTTTTTTCGTGCTTGCGGCTGATTTCCGGGCTGTTCAGGGACCAGGCGGGCAGAACCAGGCGCGGGTCACGGACCGCTTCCATCCAGCTTAAGTCAGCCACCTTGGATTTGAGTTCCAGGCAGACATGGGGATAATCGGCCAAAAATTCTACAAGGTCCCGGCTGTAGGAAGTAAGCGGCTCCAGGACCAGGGAGTCGGTAAACTCCCCGGTTCCGGCCCGGAACAGATGCTCGGGATTGGCCCGGAAAGCCTTTTCCAGCTCCGCGAACAAATCCGCCTGATTGGCCCAGACCTTAAGCGAGCGGTCCTGGAAGTAGCTGTCCAGGATGCAGTAGGTGCATCCAAGCGGGCAGTTCTCGCCCACGTGGATGATGCGGTAGCCGCAGCAGCGGTAATTCCTGGTCCCGGGGCAGAAGCGCAGGAATTTGCCCCGGTAATTTTTTAGATACAAAACCGAGGAGTCCAGATCCGGAGTCTCCCCGGGCTCCAGGATATGCGCCGCAAGATGGGGGAGTCTTTTTTTTACCCTGCGGGTGAGCGGGGAGCGGGCCACCTCGGGGTCGATGATTATGCGTTTTATATCCTGGAGATATTCCGGGATCTCCCGGGAGTGATTCATTTTTCGCCTTCCGTGCCCCCGGTTTCCAGGGTGTTTTCCCTTAGGGCCAGCCATTTTTCAAATGCTCCGGATTCAGCCAGTTCCGCCAGCTCCCGGGCCAGTTTTTTCATTTGCGATGTTGAGTTTACAGCCGCGCAAAAGGAGAGCTCGGTCGATTCCAGGTTCTTTGTGTGCGCCGCCCTCCAGCCAGTTCCCGCGGTTATTTCCCGGCACAGGGCGTCTTTTTTTTCCAGAAAAACAGCCACATGCGGATAACGGAGGGAATATAAGCGGTTTATGATCCTGGATGTGGCGTCCTTGGGGGACAGGTCCTCACTCAATATTTTTTCGAGGCCTTTTTCCCGGATCAGTTCCGCCGGGGATCCCTCCTGCATCCGGGCGCTTTCAATCAGCCAGGTGAAAAATTTCAAGGCGTTGCTTTGGGACCAGGAAAGTTTCCGGAAAAAAGGGTACAAAACCTCGCGGTCTTCGGGGTCCATTTTTGCCAGGAATACTCCCGCCCGCAGCGGGAGATGGTCCCGGGAAAGGAGACTGTCCCATTTTTCCTCTACCCCGAGCCAGTCCTCCCAAAGCTTGTGTTCCCGGGAAGAGGCGTCAATGCCCAGGGCCGGGTACATCTTTTTTAAAAGTTCCGTGTCCCGGCGGCAGTAGCGCAAGGCGGCTATTTTCTGTCCTGTTGCGGGCTCCCGGCCGCAGTTGCTTTGCACATAGACCAGGCCGGGGTCCTTTCCGGCCATGTCTGTTTTGATTGCGAGCACATCCCTTTCGAGCTCGCGCAGGGCCAGGACCCGGCTGTATCCGGAGATGAGCCGGGTCGGGTTTTGGTCCTGGACAAGTACCGGCTGTAATTGCCCCTGGGTCTGAAGTGATTCAAGCAGGATGTTGTCCGGTTCACGCGGCCAGAGTATCCAATCCCCGCTCAAGTCAATTTCTCGTGCATCCAGGCGGATCAGATCGCCTGCCGTATTATTTTTTTTGTCCATTTCTCATGGTCCTTCTTGACAACTTTAATTCCCGCTTCCTATAGGACAGAATCTCTGTAATACTTGACAGCCTGTTGAATTCGATTGAGGCTTTCTCGCTAAAACCGTGCGCGGATTCCCGCGGTCCGGATACAGAACTGCGGCAAGAGCCGGCGGGGGATATTTGTATATGCAGGCAGGTGCAAATGTCCAGAATTGTTTTCCGGCCCGGGCCGATACTTAAGTTTAGAACATCCTAAATAATTGCAAAGGGGGCTGCTTAATGCTGGACAGATTATCCACTCAAAGGACCTATGCCTTGGTTGGCCACGGCGGAACCGGGAAGACTTCCGTAGCCGAAATGATCCTTTTCAATGCCGGAAAGACCAATCGGCTGGGCAAGATCGAAGAGGGCACCACCGCCCTTGATTTTGAGCCGGAGGAAATAAAGAGGCGCGGCAGCATTCAGCCCGGCTTTGCCAACTATCAATGGAAAAAGAACCAGCATTTTATGATAGATTTGCCCGGGGACAACAATTTTATCGGGGATCTGCCCTACCAGTTGGCTGCCGTGGACGGGGTGGTTTTTGTCATTGACGCCGTGGACGGGGTCAAACCGCTGACCAAGAAGACCTGGGGGGAGGTCCGGGAAGCCGGCCTTCCGGCAATGGTCTTTATCAATAAGCTGGACCGGGAAAGGGCGGATTTTGATATGGCCCTGAACGGGCTTACGGATATTTTGAAGATTAGGCCGGTGCTCATGGCCCTGCCCATAGGGGCCGAGGCTGATTTCCGGGGGGTGGTCAACGTCCTGGAAGGCAAGGCGTATTTCTTTGAGGAAGGGGGCAAGGTCACCGCAGGGGAAGTGCCCGAGGAACTGGCGGACAGGGTGGCCGGCCTGCGGGAGGCGACCATAGAGAATATCGCCGAGAGCGATGAGGCCCTTATGGAGAAATATCTGGAAGAGGGCGAGCTCAGTTCCGAGGAGATATACAAGGGCCTTTCCGTGGGAGTGAAAAACGGGGAGCTGGTTCCGGTATGCGCCGGTTCCGCCCTGGAAAACAAGGCCGGGGGAATCCTTTTGGAGGCCATCCAGGAACTCTTGCCCTCTCCCCTGGAACATGACGATTGGCAGGGCGAGGAGGACAAAACACGGGCTTCCTCCCCGGATGAGCCTTTTGCCGGGTTTGTTTTCAAGACCATTGTGGATCCCTTTTCCGGTCAGCTCACGGTGATGCGGGTCCTATCCGGGACCGTGGAGCCGGATATGACCGTGGCCAACCCGCGCAAGGATTCCAAGGAAAAGCTGGGACAGATACTTTTGTTTGAAGGCAAAAAACAGGTGGCTACAAAGGAAAAGCTGGGACCGGGAGCGATTGTGGCCGTGCCCAAGCTAAAGGATGTGGAAACCGGGGATACACTGTGCAATGAAAAGGACCGTTTCGTATTCATCCCCAGGGAGCTGCCGCCGAACATCCTTTCCTATGCCCTGAGCGCCGCGGAAAAAGGGGAAGAGGACAAGGTTTTTGCCGCGGTGCAGCGGCTTTTGACCGAGGATGTCACCCTCAATCTGAGCCGTAACGAAGATACCGGGGACATGCTTTTGTCCGGAATGGGGCAGCTGCATATCGAGATAGCAGTGGAAAAGGTCAAGCGCCGGTATAAGGTGGGCATAAACCTGAAGACCCCGAAAATCCCGTACAAGGAGACCATCAAGGGCAATGCCGATGTCCAGGGCAGATACAAGAAGCAGACCGGCGGCCGCGGCCAGTTCGGGGACTGCTGGATAAAGCTGGAGCCGCTGGGCCGGGGCGAGGGCTATGAATTCGTCAATTCCATTGTCGGCGGGGTAATCCCCAAACAGTATATCCCGGCGGTGGACAAGGGAATACAGGAGGCCGCGGAAAAGGGAATCCTGGCCGGGTATCCGGTGGTGGATTTCAAAATTACCTTGTATGACGGCTCCTATCACAGCGTGGACTCCTCGGAAATGGCCTTTAAGATTGCCGGATCCATGGCCTTTAAAAAGGCGGTGGAAAAGTGCAAACTGGTTCTTTTGGAACCGATAATGAATGTTTCCGTGTATGTCCCGGATGACTACATGGGGGATGTGATCGGGGATATATCCAGCCGGCGCGGCCGGGTGCAGGGTTCGAATTCAAACAGCGGGATAACCGAGATACACGCCCAGGTGCCCATGGCCGAGATGCTTCAGTATGCCCAGGACCTGCGGGCCATGACCGGCGGGCAGGGTACTTTTACCATGGAGTTCGATCATTACGACGAATGCCCGGCCCAGGAAGCGGAAAAAGTGGTTGAAGAGAGCCGGGCGGAAGCGGAAAATTAGGCAAGGATCTCCGGAAATGGAGTGTTCTTTGATGCAGTAAAATGTTTTACGCATCAGGGAACTTGGACACATAAATAAAAAGGGACCTTCTCTTCAGGAGGTCCTTTTTTTATGGTTCTCCGATGTAGCCGATGGATTTTTTATGTTTTATCCTCCTGATCCTTTTTGATGCCAAACTTCCGGCCCGGAGTTTTCTATGCCCCGCCAAAGGGGGATGCTTGCCCCCTTCCGGCACTCAAATTTTTGATTTGAGTGCCGGACCAAGAAAACGCACGGCCCTCTCGTTAAAAGCATCAAAAAGGATCAGGAGGATAAAATCTACATTTAACGTCAAGTATCCTTTATTTATGCAGCAAACAGGCCGAACCCTTTTTCTCCGCCATCGAATCCGGGGTTTTGGCGCGATTTTTACCGGGGGGTAATGCGCCCTTGCTCATTTGGGCTGATCATTCTATACAAGGTTTAATTCCGGGCCTAATGTTTTTGACCCGGGTGGAGAGGATTTTTGAGCTGCTTTTGTTCTTGCAGCAGTGAACAAATACAATATTCTGGAGTCTTACATATGGCGGATCCTTCAACTGAAATAAAAATCACCCCTCTGGGCGGCCTGGGGGAAATCGGCATGAACTGTACGGTCCTGGAGACCGAGGAGTCCATGGTGGTTATCGACTGCGGGCTTATGTTTCCGGACGATTTTCATCTGGGGGTGGACGTGGTTATCCCCCGCCTGGATTATATATTCGAGCGCAAGGAAAAATTGCAGGCAGTGGTTTTGACCCACGGTCACGAGGACCATATCGGTGCATTGCCCTGGCTTGTCCCGCAAATCAGCGCCCCCATCTACAGCTCGGAGTTCACCCTGGGACTGGTCCAGAACAAGCTTACCGAATATAACCTGGCGGACAAGGTTTTTCTGCGTCCGGTTGCACCCGGCCAGAAACTCAAATTAAAGGATTTCTCCTTCACCTTTTTCTCCGCCTGTCATTCCATAATCGAAGGTTACGGGCTGGGTATAGACACTCCTGCGGGCAGGATAGTGCACACCGGGGATTTCAAGATAGACCGCAATCCGCTTGGAGGGCATACCACGGACATGGAGGCGATATCCGAGTTTTCTTCCTCCGGGGTGACTTTGCTCATGTCCGACTCCACCAACGTGGAGCGCGAGGGTTATGCCCTGACTGAAATGGAGATAAAGGAATCGCTTAAAACCATTTTTGATCAGGCCCAGGGCAGGATTCTGGTCACCCTGTTTTCCAGTCACATCCAGCGCATGCAGGAGATATTCGACCTGGCTTTGGACAACGGGCGCAAGGTGGCGGTCAGCGGCCGCAGCCTGCTCCGGAATACGGAGGTGGCCCGCAGGTTGGGGTTTTTGGAGTATTCGGACGACAACTTCGTCAGCCTGGAGAATCTGCATCATTACAAGGACTCGGAAACAGTGCTCCTTTTAACCGGTTCCCAGGGCGAGCCTTTGTCCGCCCTGACCAGGGTGGGGCTTGGTGAGCACCGGCAGATAAAGATCCATCCCGGGGATACCGTGATCATGTCTTCCAGGTTTATTCCCGGGAATACCAAGGCGATCACCAAGGTCATAAACAATCTTTACCGCCTCGGGGCGGAAGTTTTTTATGAAAAGGTCCGGGCCATTCACGCCTCGGGGCACGCCCATCGCGAGGAGCTTAAGCTGATGCTGAACACGGTCCGGCCCAAGTTTTTTCTCCCGGTGCACGGCGAATACCGGCATCTTCTGAAGCATTCCCGCCTGGCCGTGGATTGCGGAGTGGCACCGGAGAGGTCCCTGGTTGTGGAAGACGGTCAGCCTTTTGCCCTGTCCGGGTCGCGGATCCGCTTTGAAGATGAGATCAATACTGAGTCCGTGCTTGTGGACGGCAAGGGCGTGGGTGACGTGGGCCAGCTGGTGCTAAAGGAGAGGCAGAACCTGGGCGAGGAAGGCCTGGTTATTGTCTCCCTGGTAATAGACAAGGAGACCGGAGATCTGATCTACGGGCCGGAACTCGCCTCCAGGGGATTTATTTTTGAACAGCAGTTTTCCCATGTCCTGGATGAGGCCAGGAATATTGTCCTGGATGTATTCAGCAATATCTCGGCCAAGGAACCGGGCAAGATGGAGGACAGAATCCGCTCCGCCCTGCGCCGCTATTTCCGCAAGATCCTGGAGCGGGATCCCATGGTCTTTCCTCTCGTGGTTGTGGTTTAGCCTTTGTTTCGGGAGTTTTGAAAAGGTTCCTCGCACAAATATGTGCAAAATTTTGTTGTTAAAATCCCGCAAAACATGCTTAACTAATTGAGTTTAAAGGCTTTAAATGAAATGCCTTCAGTTGAACAATTATTGTCGTTTCCTGGATACCTGATCGGCGTCAGGTATGACGGGGTGGAAATTCCGCATAACTTGGTTCTGACCTCGAAATACGGGTTATCTACTATTCGTCATTACCCGGCTTGGCCGGGTAATCCAGGATCTTGATTCAGTAAAAATATAAAATGCTTTGCACAGATTCTTGAGACGAGCCTAAAAAAACGGGAGAAGTGAAGGCTCTCCGACACAGCGTGTGGATTTTTATGTTTCTCCGCCTGATCTTTTTGGATGCTTTTAACGAGAGGTTCGAGCGTTTTCTTGGTCCCGCCAAAAGGGGGAAATCCTTGTCAAACGTCGAGGGCCCGAAGTGAAAAGCCGTGAAACTGCAACTTATACCGGGAGGTTTTCGTGCCCTGTTTAAAAATCAAGACCAATCACCGGGTAAGCGGCCAGAATGATCTAATGGACAGGGCCGCGGAAACCGTCTGCTCTGTTCTTGGCAAACCGCGGGAAGTGATGATGGTTGTGCTGGAGGACGAGGCGGGCATATCTTTTGCCGGCACCAGGAGGACAGCCGCGTACATGGAACTCAAGGGCATAAACCTGGATGATTCCCTTACCGGCACGCTTTCGGCCGAATTGTGCTCCCTGGTGGCCGAGAACCTGGATATTCCCCAGGACAGGATATATATAGTTTTTGAGAGTGTGGACCGGAAGATGTGGGGAGTTAACGGGACTACTTTTTAACTGGCGCCGGGAGTGGGGCCTTAAATTTATTTGCTTTGTTCTTTCCGGGCTTTGCGGACTTAGACCAGAATATCCAGGACGTTTCCGGTGGCCCGGTGCTGGGCGGCAATGACCTCGGCATTGGACTTTTGGTAGGTCTCGTCCTCGATCATCTGCACCATTTCCTCGGCCACGTCCGTGTTGCTGCCCTCGACCCGGACTTCTCTCTGCCGGACTCTTCCCTGCTCGTTTTCGTATGTCTGGAGTTCCTCCACGGCTGGTCCGGGCGTGGTGTTTTCCCGGATAGCGGCCGGGCGGACCCCTTTACCCTCCGGGCCTGATTCCAGATCCAGCCTTTTGGAGCGGTATTCATTGGTATTCATGTTGGCCAGGTCATTGGCAGTGATCTGCTGGGAGAGCGATGCCGCCCTGAGAGCGCTTACACTTGCGGAATAATTCATGGCCGAACCCGACTTGGTTTTGCTGTTTTAAAAATCTATAGCAGACTAATTAAAACTTTAATACCTTTTCCCGGCCTTGGCAAGGTCCGCGGACAAGGTGAAGTCTTTTACGGAAAATTCATGCGCTGCATCGGGAGAGAGGGTTGGTTAAAGGCGAAGGGATACGCGCGCCTGGGGCCTTACAAAGCGAAATAAGCGGAGAAGAAGATATGGGCGTTAGTCTGTACATGGATTTATCAAACGGGATCAGCGGGGACATGTTCCTGGCGGCCGCGGCCGGCCTGGGAGTGGACCTGAAGGCTCTTGAGGATATTTTTGTCCGGGCCGGGGTGCAGGTAGATCTGGAATTAAGCGAGGATAAGCGTTGCGGAATAACCGGAAACCGCGTGAATGTCCGCGCGGATGGTCAGCAGCCTCTGCGCCGCCTCCCGGATATTGAGGAATTGGTCTTAAGCCTGGAGTGCTCGCAAGGGATAAAGGAGAGGACCATAGGGGCCTTTCGCAGATTGGCCAAAGTGGAGGCCGGGGTACACGGGGTCTGCGAGTCGGATATCCATTTCCACGAGACCGGAGCGGTGGACACTGTGGTGGATATTTTGGGCGCGTTCTGGGCCGTGGAAGAATTAAAGGCGGAGGTTGTCCTGGCTTCTTCCCTGCCCTGGATGTGCGGGAGCGTAAGCTGTGAGCACGGGGTCCTGCCCCTCCCGGCACCGGCCACGGCTGAGCTAATGCGGGACAAACCGGTACTCCCGGTGAACATCGATTTTGAGGCGGTCACACCCACGGGCGCCCTTGTGGTGGATCAGCTGGTCCAAGGTTTTGCCGCTCCCCAGGGCAGATTGCAAAAAAGCGGTGTGGGGTTCGGGAAAAAGGATAAAGGGTTTAACGGGCTGCGCCTTTTTTTGTTTTCCTTGCAGGAAGATCAAACGGACTGGGTCTGGGTCTTGCAGTCCAACGTGGATCATTTAAGCGGCGAGGAGATCGGGGTGTTCATCCGGGAGATGCAAAAGGCCGGGGCCCTGGACAGCATCTATCTGCCCGGGGTGATGAAGAAAAACCGGCCCGGCGGGATGCTGCAGGTCCTTTGCGCTCCGCAGGATCTGGAGAAAATACGCGAGGCCTTTTACCGGCACAGTCTGACTCTGGGAATCCGGGAGCAACTGGTGCGCAGGAGCACTCTGCAAAGAAAGGCCGCGGTTCGGCGCATGGATGAGGGGAATCTTGCGGGCAAGTCCTTTTATCTGAAGGGCAGGGAGTTCTGGCGCCCGGAAATGGACGAGGTGATTAAAAAGGCCAGGGCGGCCGGGGTCACCGTGGCCGAGTTCCTTAACCGCCTGCGGGATCGGTAGTTTGATATCCAGCAATGTCAGGGTAGGAACTAAGAAACACGCAAAAGGCGCGAAAATGGCAACCGGTTCCAGTGTTTCGCGCATTTCGTAGTTTAAGCAATCCGGAGCCCCCCGGCATCGGAGGCGCGAGGTACGAGCCCCCGCCAGCATTACGTTTTTTGGCTCTCTGACGTAGCGTATGAATTTTTTATATTTCTCCGCCTGATCCTTTTGGATGCTTTTAACGCGAGGCTCGCATGTTTTCTTAACTCCGCCAAAAGGGGGAACCCGGACCGGAAAGCACATCCAAAAAATAGGCTAACAAAAATATCATTTGAATGCTGTAAAATATCTTCCCCGCCGAAATAAGAGTCCGGAGGGGGCAAGCATCCCCCTTTGGCGGAGTTTAGAAAACACCGGGCCGGAAGTTTGGCATCCAAAAGGGTCAGGCGGAGAAAATCCACATTAAGCATCGAGGACCCCGTTTTTTACAGTCCGATCCGTTTTCACCGCGAAGGACACGAAGAGCGCGAAGGGGTCAAAGAACGAAGCCCTTGATCCCGTTCATTTCCAGCTCGTCAAACTTCATTCTTCGTGTCCTTCATGCTCTTCGTGGTAAAATCCGT
>CAZTKE010000014.1:0-18929 GCA_964614055.1 uncultured Desulfovibrionales bacterium
AATTTAAATTCTTTTTCGCACAAAAATATGTGATCTCCAGCACATTCTTTACAGGTGTACTTATCTTTATTTTCAACAAAGTCATCAAACTCCTCTTCCTCTTCTGTTTTATCAAAAAAATCAGAAGGCTCAATTTCTTTGCTACTCTTGTGGAAACAGGGCTGGCTCATATTTGTACAAGCGAAGTGTACGTTTTTAAAAGAATTTTTCAATTTATATAAGGTGTCTTGATGAGGATGGTTTTTGTCATTAAATGGACAAGAAAAAGATACAAAAAGATCGTTTTCTTGATGGGTCAACTTAGATAAGGTAGAGATAAATGGGTGGTTTTTGCCCCCATGGTGTGGAAACTTAACATATTTTAAGTCCGTATAATCGAATCTACTAGTAAAATTATCAAATCTATTTGCGATTGTAAGCCAGCTCTGTTTTCTGTCTAAATCTCCACAGAATAAATAAAGACGAGATGAATTTTGAGCTTCTTTTAGCATAAATACTAAAGATATATCGTTTAAATTGTTTTTAAAGGAGGCTTCTCTTTTTAGTATGTCTTTTAAAAAAGAGAGGGCTTCTTGGTGGTTTGGGTGTAGAAAGGCAAATTCTAGGCCAGGGTGAAGTTGAGTCTTCCAGTCAGATCCTTCATATGCTCCTCGCAACATTATTGTTGGCTCTGGGCAGTAGGAAGAGTCGGTAAGTAATGATTCTATGTCTTTTAAAGACTTAATAAGTCTTTTTCTTTCGCTTGGGGGGGTATTTCTATATAATTTGGTTGCAAGGTCTTGTTTTAGTTTAGCCTCGTCGCCCAAATTAGGGGTGATAAAAAAATTTAAGGTTCCACCATTAGTTTTTAAATAGTCGTAAAGATCAGGCAATCCGGAAATGTGATCCTCGTGCAAGTGCGTGATTAGTAACGAGGATAAATTGCGTATTTCTTTTTCTTGTAAAAATTGTACTGTTGGAGTTACACCTCCAATCTTCTTACAGTCAATTATTGAATAAAGTTTTTCACCTTCTGGGTTTGAGGTCTCTATGATGAGGGAATCTCCCAAACCAACGTTTAAGACATGGATTTTAAGCATCTATCTTTATAAAGCGCCTATTATTTCTTTTTCTTCTTCAGTTAGTTCAGGTTCTGGCGGTTTAATAAATTTGATTTTTTTATTTCCTCTTTTTTCAATTCCTTGCGCAAGTAAGTCCATATTCGGTTTTACTTCAAACCCAATGTTTTTAACAGATCGTTTTAAATATTTATATTTACCGTCAACTGAGACAGCTATAGTTACTGCTTTAGGGTTGTTGTGGCTATCTTTTTCATCGATAGAGGAAATATAAGCAGGATATTCAAAAACTACTTTTTTAAATGGTCTTTTTTCCTGGATTTTTTCCGAAAGACTTTTACTGGCTGATTCAGATGCAGGGGCTTCTATTTTTTTATACTGGTTTAAATCCCCATGGAAGTTTTCTCCTAAAGATAATCCTCCTGGATTCATGCTAACCAGAGCAACTGAGGCTGCTATTGTAGGAACTTTCAGTCTGTTATGACCTTTAGCTTCTTTTGGAGCTACCAGGCCATAATTGCTTAGTCCTGTTCCGGTAAAGGGATCCGCTTGGTGATTATTGTAGGTTTCGTCATTGGATGTTGTCTTTCGCATAAGCATAAGCTTTTACCTCCCCCGCTCACTAGGCATAAAATTTAATAACTCGGCATCGTTAATTTTTTTTAAAGAGTCTTTGTGGAGATGCCTTATCAAGTCTTTAGGTTCTCCGAAATCTTTTAGCGATTTCGGTCGTTGCGGCCAACGTTGAAAATCAAATGAAGCGCCAGCATATTCAGCCCGTTGCAGGTCTTCCTCCGGTATATGTAAATGAAAAATAAGGCTGTCTTGATCCCCAGTTGTTTTGTCTTCAGGGAATCTGTACCTATTCCTAGATACTTTCTCCGTCATTTGTGCTTGACCAATTTCGGCTTGTTTGTCGTAATCAGCAAGTTTTGTCCAATTTAATGAAGATATAGGGATTAAATAGAATTGTATGTAACCTACAAACCTAATTTCAGGCAGAGTATCTTCCACTATATCTAATAGTGTTGACAATATTGAGGATGTATCATCAAAAAAAGATCTAAGAGCTTTGTGGTGTTCCGAGCCATCTTGTATAATTAACGGAACGTCTGAAAAAGAACTACCCCAAAAATTATAAATTTGGTTTTCTTCGCTTAAATTTGATTCGCCAAATATAGATTTGACTATTTTTTTCTGAATTACTATTTTGCTGATAATAGTTAATTTTTTAACTCCAAAAATTATTTTTAATCCACCAAGATGTAAAGTTAGACTTTGTCTTTCTAACTTAAAATCAAGATTGCCCTCCTCAATTTCTTGCGCTGTATCTAGTATTTCATTAAAGAATTGAGATAGTATGTATTTAGGTTTTACATAATCAATACCTATGCATTTTGCAGTTAAGCACTCTTCAGGTTGTATTAGCATTTTTATGTGGGCCCTTACCTATTTTAAAGTCCAGCTTGGTCTATATAGTTTGCGTGGTCAGACCTGAGCGAATAGCGCAAAAAAACCTTCCTATTAGGCCAAACTCCCTGCAATAAATAAACCAGATAATAAAAAACAAATCTTTTGTAAATAACCTTCTCATTTCATCGTCATATCCGATCAACAAAAATTAGCCTGTCCCTATTTGCTCCCTCATGATGGTCTGGTATTCGGGCTTAAAATCGTTTTCCTCGTCCACGCCCATTTCCTTGACCGGAAGATCACGGATGTGCCCCACCGAGGCCTCAACCAGATAATCCTTGCCCAGAAACTTGCTTATGGTCCGTACTTTGGCCGGTGATTCGACTATTATTAGATCTCTGCTCATGATGAGGTGGCTATATATGCTGGAGTCCTTGTTATCAAGGGTAAAAAAATAGAAGAGTTGAAAGCGGGATTTTTTGCGGGTTTTAATAAAAAAGTGAAGGTGTTAGGGATTTAATTTGATGTGCATCGGCAGAAAACAAAAAATTTCCCGGCATGATTATTTTGCCCTGGGGACGTAAAATCCGCATTTTTTTGAAATGGTGATTTAAGGCCGGGAAAGGTGGTTTTTGATGCAGGTATAAGGGTTTGTTTTGAGCTTTTATTGTAAATGTTCAGTATATTATACGGGTCCAATCCACCTGTGCATCCGCCTCCTCTCCACGTATGGTCCGTACTCTGTAAGAAAGGCAACTAGTGAAAACAGCCGGCGGTTTTTCTGTCGTACCGCCGGCTGATTTTCCATAAATTACATATACCCGTCTTCGGACGGGTCATAGTCTATGCCTATTACCCGGTTGTTTCCCCCCAAAACGATACGCCCTTGGTCTTCATAGTATAAGATTGTGCGAACAGTATCGCTTCCATAGTAAAAAGGGATAAATGCTTTTCCCGAACTTCTGGACTGAGAATCATCCGGCTGTCCAATAATATCAAATACCTGGGTTTGCCCCATACCCTTTTCGATCTTTGCAAAAGGCTCATCAGGTGGAATGTTTTGAGTCGTCTCGCCGGTGTTTGTGCTGGAAGCCGTGGTCGCACAACCAGAAAGGACCACCACCAAAAACAATAAACAAAAAAGCCCGGCGATAGGTTGCAGTTTGGTTGGCTTTGTCATGCCCATAAAAAACCTCCATTTTTGGGTTTAGAAGTTTATTTTTGTACCGGAAGACCGAAAGCCAGTACATTCAGAATCAATTCCGAAATGGCCGTAAAACTATGTTGATTTTTGCCTCGGACAAGCTTTTTAATGGATGAGTCAAGGAAACTTTACCAATTTTGTCCAAAAATTAAAAGAAAAATTTGAGCCGTGCAGCAGTGGGGTCAGGCGTCAAAGCTTCCGATTAATATTGCGAGGCTATCAAAGAATGGTAGGTAACGACACGGTTCCGACCATCATGCTACCGCTGAGGTATTTGGGATAAAATTTATACTCAAGGGGAGGGATTTTATCTTTTCGTCGCTGTTTTGAACCCGCATGGACTTGAGCCGAGATAATTTTCATTGATTTGATGCAAAACAAGGTTTATGTTTTTTGATGTAATGATTTATAATAATTGCATGTTTAATTTTTGCTAACCAGTTGATGGTTAATTTGTCTCCTTATTTCAGGCAATTGTAGTAATTGAGTATGGATTGTCCATATGATAGTCAGAAAAAAAACTTTATAATTAATTATTCGCATCGTTCTGTATTAGGACGACAATGTAAATGTAAGAATACAAATGACTGGAGTTTAAATGGAAAACGGACAACTGAACTGGATCGCCAATTTCATCTGGGGAATCGCCGACGATGTTCTCCGAGACGTCTATGTACGCGGCAAATACCGCGATGTAATCCTGCCCATGACGGTTATCCGCCGTCTCGACGCCTGTCTGGAATCCACCAAGCAGGACGTTCTGAAAATGAGCGAGCAGCTAGACCAAGCGGGCGTTGCCAATAAAGTCGGCGCTTTGTCCAGGGCTGCCGGGCCGGACGCCAATTACGCCTTTTATAACGACTCCCCGTTCACCCTCCGCGACCTCCAGTCACGGGGAAAAGAGCAGCAGCTCAAGGCCGACTTCGAGGCCTACCTAGATGGGTTCAGCCCCAACGTTCAGGAAATTCTTGAGAAGTTCAAATTCCGCAACCAAATTCCGACGCTCGTCGACGCCGACGCGCTCGGCCCGCTCATCGAGAAGTTTCTCAACCCGGACGTAAACCTCAGCCCGCACCCGGTTCGCGACACCGAGGGCAACGTCCGCCTCCCCGGCCTGGACAACCACGCCATGGGCACGATCTTCGAAGAACTGATCCGCCGCTTCAACGAAGAGAACAACGAGGAAGCGGGAGAGCATTTCACGCCCCGTGATGTGGTCCGGCTCATGGCCAATTTGATATTTTGGCCCATCGCTGACGATATCCGATCCGCCACATATCGCGTTTACGACGGTGCGTGCGGCACCGGCGGTATGCTGACCGTGGCCGAAGACACTCTCCAGGACCTTGCTAATCGGCGCGGCAAGGAAGTTTCCATCCATCTCTTCGGACAGGAGGTCAATCCGGAAACCTACGCCATCAGCAAGGCCGATCTGCTGCTCAAGGGCGAGGGTCAGGGCGCGGAGAACATGAAGTTCGGTTCCACGCTCTCCCGCGATGCCTTCTCCTCAGGAGAATTCGATTTCATGCTTTCCAATCCGCCGTATGGCAAGAGCTGGAAGACCGATCTCGAACGTATGGGCGGCAAAAAGGACATGTCCGATCATCGCTTTATTGTCCAGCATAAGGGCGAGGAACTTTCGTTCATTACCCGTTCCAGTGACGGGCAGCTTCTGTTCCTGGTCAACAAACTGACCAAAATGGTCGAGCCCACCGAGCGCAGCCCGCTCGGCAGCCGCATCGCCGAGGTGCATAACGGCTCGTCTTTGTTCACCGGAGACGCTGGCTCCGGTGAATCCAACATCCGCCGCTGGATCATCGAGAATGACTGGCTGGAAGCGATCATCGCCCTGCCGCTGAATATGTTCTACAACACCGGCATCGCCACCTATATTTGGGTGCTGTCCAACGCCAAGCCGGACCACCGCAGGGGCAAGGTCCAGCTTATCGACGCCACCGAAATCTACCAGCCACTGCGCAAGAATATGGGCGCGAAGAACTGTGAACTTTCCGAGGAGCAGGTCAAAAGAATCTGCGATATGTTTCTGGCTTTCGATGAAACCGAGCAGTCGAAAATATTTCCCAACGCCGCCTTCGGCTACTGGAAAATTCGCGTGGAACGTCCGCTGCGTCTGCGCAGTCAGCTAACCCGCAAGGCGATTCAGGGTCTGCGCTACGCCTCCGGCGACGAAGACATCCGCCAGGCCCTGCACGAAGAGTTTGGCGACGCGCTTTTCAATAACTTCTCCTCCGTGCGCAAGCAGGTGGAGGAGATGCTCCGAGACTGGGGAGGAAATGACGATGACGAATCCGGCGAGACCGAGGACAGCGACGCGCCCAAGTGTACAGCCATCCCGGAGAAAAAACGCAAGAAGCTGCTCAAGGCGGATAGCTGGAAGCGGGACAAGAAGCTTTACGAAGCTGCCCGCACCCTGCAGGACGAACTCGGAGAAGAGGTATATACCGATCACAATATCTTCCGCGATGCAGTTAGCGATGTTTTGAAGAAGCTGGGTATCAAGCTCACCGCTGCCGAGCAGAAAATTATCCTCAACGCCGTGAGCTGGCGAGTGGAGGATGCGCCCCCGGTCATCAAGAAGGCCCACAAGCCGGGTAAAGCTGAAGTCGACCCGCTTCATGGCTTGTATGCCAATCCCGCCGGGGACCCTGGCTTGGTTATCGAATATGAACCCGACAGTGAACTGCGCGACAGTGAACAGGTGCCGCTCTTGGAGGAAGGTGGCATCGAGGCGTTCTTCCGCCGCGAGGTTCTGCCCCATGTCCCCGACGCCTGGATAGATAAGTCGGCGACGAGGCTTGGTTATGAAATTTCCTTTACCCGACATTTTTACAAGCCACCCAAGATGCGGCCGTTGGAAGAGATCAAGGCTGATTTGCTTAAATTGCAGGAAGAAGGTGAAGGGTTGCTTGAAGAAATTATTGGGGGAAACAGCTAATGACTACCCAACGCTATTCTGTAACACCCCATCCGATTGAGACACTGTTAACTTGGATTAAGTCAGGTGAAATTGCCATACCCGAAATACAGCGACCGTTCGTTTGGAACGCCACCAAAGTACGCAAATTTCTTGATTCACTTTACCATGGCTATCCGGTCGGTTACTTGATTGCTTGGCGTAACCCCAACGTGAAACTTAAGGACGGTACATTTTCGGCGGGCAAACGTGTTTTGATAGATGGTCAACAGCGTGTCACTGCACTAATGGCTTCCCTGCTCGGTCATGAAGTACTAACTGACAATTACGAATCTATCCGCATCCGGATTGCTTTTCATCCTGAGGAAGAGCGGTTCGAGGTGCGAAACCCAGCAATTGCAAAGGATGCCGCTTGGATTGAAGACATTGCTGTCCTATTTCATCCTGACGCTGACCTGATCGAATTAACGGAGCAGTATGTCGAGCGTAACCCTAATGCCGACCGAAAATCCGTGGGAAAAGTTTTACAGAGGGTAGGGAAAATTACCAACAACCACGTTGGCCTAATTGAATTGGCCGAGGATTTGGATATTGAAACCGTGACCGAAATCTTCATCCGCGTAAATTCCGCAGGAACTGAATTATCGCAGGCGGATTTCGCAATGTCCAAAATCGCAGTAAACGAAAAATACGGTGGTAATATGCTACGCAAGGCCATTGATTACTTTTGCCACCTTGCTGTTGCGCCGGAGTTTTACTCGAAAATTAAAAACGGAGACCAGGCCTTTGCGCAATCCGAATTTTTTCCGAAGATGGAATGGCTCAAGGATGTCAATGACGACCTCTACGAACCCACGTACACCGATATGTTACGAGTGGCATTTACGTCAGAGTTTGGCCGTGGACGCCTTCAGAACCTCGTGGCGCTGCTTTCGGGACGCAACTTTGAGACCAAGCAATACGAGGACTCCATTGCAGAGGAGTCGTTCTCAAAGTTGAAAACGGGCATTCTTTCCTTCATGAATAGGACCCATTACGAACGACTGACAATGATCCTCCGTTCGACCGGCTTCTTGATTAGCGATTTGATTCGTAGCCGGAATGCAGTCAATTTTGCCTATATCGTCTACTTGCGAGGGCGCAAGGAAGGTATGCCCGCCCATGATATCGAGCGCCTGGTGCGTCGTTGGTATGTCATGTCCATTCTCACCCGCCGTTATTCCGGCACACCAGAAACCGCTTTCGACGTAGATATTCGTCAAATCGAGGCACAAGGGCTGACGCGTTATGCTGAAGCAGTCATCGAAAACGAGTTGCCTTCTACATTCTGGACTGGAATGCTGCCGCAACTGATGGATACGTCATCTTCAACAAGCCCATATTTTATCGCCTACCAAGCGGCGCAAGCACGATTGGGAGACAAGGGGTTCCTGTCCACCGATATTACCGTCCGTGATCTGCTCCTAAATCGAGGGGACAAGCATCACATCTTCCCGCGCAAGTATCTTCAGCAAAAGGGGCTCAAACGCGGGCGCTACAATCAGATCGCCAACTTCGTAATCGCCCAAAGCGAAATCAATATCGCCATTGGCTGCAAAGCTCCGGATATCTACTTCGCAGAACTACACGCTCAGTGTAATGGTGGCGAAAAAAAATACGGAGGCATCACCAATGAGGCCCAGTTGCGCGAGAACCTTCGGGCCAACTGCATCCCAGAGGAAATGCTGGAAGGCAAATTTATGGATTACGATGACTTTCTGGCAGAACGACGTAAGCTGATGGCGCTCCGGATCAAGAAATGGTTGGAGGCGCTGTCATGAGTGAAGCCATGCACGCCTATCCCGAATACAAGGACAGCGGTCTGCCCTGGCTTGGTCGTATCCCGAAGCATTGGGACTGTCTGCCTCATCGGGCGATATTCGAAGAGGTCAAGGAACAAGGGCATGTAGACGAACAGTTGCTTTCGGTCACGATCGGCAAAGGCATCATCCGCCAAGAAAACCTCCTGGCCGATTCGTCCAAGAAAGACTCGTCCAACCTTGACAAGTCCAAGTACAAGCTCGTTGAGCCGGGCGACATTGCCTACAACAAGATGCGGGCTTGGCAGGGCGCAGTGGGAGTATCAAGGTATCGCGGGATCGTGAGTCCAGCCTACATCGTTCAACGCTTGCGGGGCGAATCAAGGCCAGAGTATTTCCACTACCTGTTCAGAACGCCGGGCTTCGCCAAGGAAGCGGAACGTTGGTCGTATGGCATCACTTCGGACCAATGGAGCCTCCGCCCGCAGCACTTCAAGATGATCTATTCGTGCGTGCCTCCACTCGATGAGCAAGGACTGATAGTTGGATTTCTCCGTGGACTTGACCGGCAGGTCCGCCGCTTCATCCGCAATCGGTGGCGGCTGATCGAGGTGTTAAACGAGCAGAAGCAGGCCATCATCAACCGGGCCGTGACCCGCGGCCTCGATCCCAACGTCCCCCTCAAACCCTCCGGCATTGACTGGCTTGGGGATATTCCAGAGCACTGGGAGGCAACAACGCTCGGGCGGCTCGTAAGAACTTTCAAAACAGGCCCATTTGGAAGCATACTGCATCAATCGGATTACGTCACCGGCGGTATTCCGTTGATCAATCCTGTTCATATGTCGGGAGGGCGCATCGCACCGGATAGAAATTGCGCCGTGGATGACGCCACATTCAATCGACTGCGAGAGTATGCCTTGGCAGAGGGAGACATTGTGTTCTCACGCCGAGGCGAGCTTGGTCGCTGCGCTTTGGTTCGCGCAGCGGAGGCCGGGTGGCTCATTGGAACAGGTAGTATACGCGCAAGGCTGCTTCCCGGTGCTGTTGATCCCAGCTACCTCATCGCCGCACTTCAGGGCCGATGGGTTTCGGATTACCTTTCGCTGATGTCGGTCGGAGCAACGATGCAAAGCTTGAATACTGGCATTCTCAGTCGTGTTCCTTTGCCGTTGCCGCCAATCGGTGAGCAGAGGCAGATACCCCTTTTCATTGAGGGTGAGTCCGCTCGTGTCGTTGAAGCCATGGACAAGGCTAGCCGCGAGATCGACCTCATCCGCGAATACCGCACTCGCCTGATCGCCGACGTCGTGACAGGCAAAGTGGACGTTCGGCATCTTGCCCCGCCGTCGGGCAGCAAAGACCTGGAAGAGACGGCTGACGAGCTCGAACCGTTAGACGATGCGGCAGGCGAACTGGAAGACGAAGCTCTAGCCGGGGAGGTATCCCGTGCCGACTGATACCCCACACCAAAACAATCTCGACAATACTGGCGACTACCCCGGCCTGCTGGCCGAAATAAAGGAGCGCGTCCGCTCCGCCCAATACGAAGCCCTAAAGGCAGTCAACAAGGAATTGGTCAGTCTTTATTGGGACATTGGGCGGATCATCGTTGAGCGGCAAGAGACCGAAGGCTGGGGTAAATCAGTGGTGCAGCGTTTATCTTCCGATCTGCGGCAGGAATTTCCCGATGTAAGGGGGTTTTCAGCTCAAAACCTCTGGTACATGCGCCAATTCTATTCCGAGTACCATAACAGTGAAAGACTCCAACCACTGGTTGGAGAAATAGCATGGGCGCATAATCTTGTAATAATGAGTAAATGCAAGGACCCCCTGGAGCGGGAATTCTATATCCGTATGGCCCGCAAATTCGGTTGGTCGAAGAATGTACTCTCCCACCAGATCGACAACCAGACCTACGAGAAATCACTTCAAGGTCAGACCAATTTTGATCAGGCGCTTACACCGGAGTTGCGTGCTCAGGCCAAGTTAGCGGTGAAGGACGAGTACACCTTCGATTTTCTAGAGCTGGGTGAGGAACACAGCGAGCGGGAACTGGAACGGGCGCTGATTGGTCGAATCGAGAACTTCCTGCGGGCCATGGGCGGCATGTTTGCCTTTATGGGCAGCCAATACCGACTGGAAGTGGACGGCGATGAATACTTCATTGATCTGCTCCTATTCCATAGGCGGCTCAAAGCTTTGGTGGCCATTGAGCTGAAAATTGGTAAATTTATGCCGGAGTTCGTCGGCAAGATGCAGTTTTACCTGACGGCGTTGGACCGGCACGTGCGGCAGGAGGATGAAAATCCTTCCATCGGCATCATTCTCTGCAAGGAAAAGAACCGCACTGTAGTGGAATATGCCCTGCGAGACGCCAAAAAACCCATTGGCGTGGCAACGTATGAAATTACCAAAACCCTCCCCCAATCCTTGGAAGGCCAACTTCCGTCCCCGAAGGAAATCGCCCAATTACTGGAGGATTTATAATGCCTACCGACACAAGCGAAAAAGGTCTGGAGACGCTGATTGTCGAATCACTTGTTAATGATGCGGGCTATGTCCAGGGCAGTAACCCCGACTACAGCCGCGAACACGTGATTGACCTGGGCAAACTGAGGACTTTCCTGGAAGACACCCAGCCTGAAGTCGCCGAGGCTCTGGCGCTGGACCAGGAATGCCCGAAGCGGACGCAGTTTCTGCATCGTCTGGACGCGGAGATAACCAAGCGGGGGGTGATTGATGTACTACGCAAAGGCATCAAGCACGGACCTGTCAGTCTGGATCTGTTTTACGGCACGCCGACACCGGGCAATACCAAAGCGGTGAAACTGCACGCGGCGAATATATTCAGCGTAACCCGGCAGCTCCGCTACAGCCAGGACCAAGGGAAGCTCGCGCTGGATCTGGCTATTTTTATAAATGGATTACCGATAGCGACGTTTGAGCTTAAGAACTCGCTCACCAAACAGACTGTGGACGATGCCGTACGGCAATACAAGCGTGACCGTAGTCCGAACGAGCCGCTGTTCAAGTTCGGTCGCTGTATGGTGCATTTCGCCGTGGACGACCACGAGGTGCGGATGTGCACACACCTCAAAGGCAAGGATTCGTGGTTTCTGCCGTTTAACCGGGGATACAACGACGGGGCCGGCAACCCGCCCAACCCGAACGGGCTGAAAACGGATTATCTATGGAAGCAAATTCTTACCAAATCCGGCTTAACCGATATCCTGGAAAACTACGCCCAAGTCGTCGAGGAGAAGGACGAACGCGGGCGCAAGAAGCACCCCAAACAAATATTCCCCCGCTATCACCAGCTCGACGCGGTGCGGAAAATGCTGGCCCATGCGTATGCCAATGGAACCGGCGAGAAGTATCTTGTCCAACATTCGGCAGGCAGCGGCAAAAGCAACTCCATTGCCTGGTTGGCTCATCAGTTGATCGGTCTGGAAAACAATGGAAAGCCTATTTTTGATTCCGTGGTGATCATCACCGACCGACGCGTGCTGGACAAGCAGATTCGGAACACGATCAAGCAGTTCGCCCAGGTTAAGTCTGTTGTCGGCGCGGTAACGGGTGACTCCGGCAGCAAGACACAGCAGCTAAGTGGATTCCTCCGGGCGGGCAAGAAGATCATCATCTCCACAGTGCAGACTTTCCCCTTTGTTCTTGATGAGATCGGGGATGAGCATCGCGGGAAGAAATTTGCCATTATTATCGACGAAGCCCATTCCAGCCAGGGCGGCAAAACCACGGCCAAGATGCACATGGCGCTTTCGCCATCGAAGGGAAAATCAAGCGCAACCGTTTCCGAACAAGAATATAAGATAGCAGCCGAGGATGGGGCTACTTTTGGGACCCCGAAAGAGGAAAGCTACGAAGACATGATCAACAGGATCATGGAGTCGCGAAAGATGTTGGATAACGCCAGCTATTTCGCCTTCACCGCCACGCCCAAAAACAAGACGCTGGAAATCTTCGGCATACCCGGGGAACCGGTGGACGGAAAGATCCCGCATTACCCCTTTCATAGCTATACCATGAAACAGGCGATTCAGGAGGGTTTTATCCTGGATGTGCTGGAGAATTACACGCCGGTGGAAAGTTGGTACCGCTTGGCTAAAACCGTTGAGGACGATCCGGAGTTCGACACGAAAAAGGCGGCTAAAAAGCTGCGGCGCTACGTAGAATCCCACGATTACGCCATAAGAACAAAGGCGGAGATCATGGTCGATCATTTCCACGAGCAGGTGCTTGCCCGGCGGAAGATAGGAGGACGAGCGCGGGCAATGGTGATTTGTAGCAGCATCAAACGGGCGATCCAATACTTCCGGGCAGTGTCCGCGTATCTAAAGGAACGCAAAAGCCCATACCGGGCCATTGTCGCCTTCTCTGATTTCGAAGAGGACGGCCAAAAGGTCACTGAGGCATCGCTGAACGATTTTCCGAGCAACAAGATCGAGGAATACTTCAAAGCGGATAAAATTCATGAAATCCCCGGCAAGGAGCCGTATCGCTTTCTAATTGTGGCCGACAAATTTCAAACCGGTTATGACGAACCGCTCCTGCATACCATGTATGTGGACAAGGTTCTTTCCGGTATCAAGGCTGTACAGACGCTTTCGCGACTAAACAGGGCACACCCGCAAAAGACAGACACTTTCGTGTTGGATTTCATGAATGATGCGGATACAATTAAGGCTGCCTTCTCCGACTACTATCGCACGACAATACTCAGCGACGAGACCGATCCGGACAAACTGCACGACCTCAAGGCGGATATGGATGCCCTTCAAGTATATGCGGATGAACAGGTGGACCAACTGGTTCGGCTGTTTCTTGACGGCGAAGATCGGGACAAACTGGACCCGATACTGGATGCATGTGTAGGCGTTTATAATGAAGATTTGAATGAGGATGAACAGGTAGACTTCAAAAGCAAAGCCAAGGCATTTACCAGGACATATCAGTTTCTGGCATCGGTTCTGCCTTACACCAATGCCTCTTGGGAGAAGCTGTCGATTTTTCTCAATTTCCTGATCCCCAAACTTCCGGCTCCTGTTGAGCAGGATCTCTCAAAGGGTATTCTCGAATCCATAGACATGGACAGTTACCGCGTAGAAAAGCAACAGACAATGAAACTCACGCTTCCGGATGAGGACGCCGAGATAGAACCCGTTCCGCCACCCGGGGGCGGGCCCAAGCCGGAACCTGAGCTGGATGCGCTGAGCAATATCATTAAGGCCTTCAACGACCGGTTCGGAAATATAGAATGGGAAGATGCGGACCGCATCCGTCAAGTGATCACCGAAGACATCCCGGCCAAGGTAAAAGAGGATCAAGCATACCAGAACGCGATAAAGAACAGCAGCAAATCTGCTGCCAGGCTGGAGCACGACCGAGCCCTGGAGAAAGTGGTCATCAGTATGCTGTCCGACCATACCGAGCTGTTCAAACAATTCAGCGACAATCCTGACTTCAAGAAGTGGCTGGCGGATACAATCTTCGGTGTAACCTACGAGGAAGCATCCTGATATTTGATGTAGGCCGGAATTGAAGTCCTATATTTATTTTAGGACCGGACTGTTCACTGCACGCCTTATTTAAGGCATGAAAAATAATTCTTAAATCCACCTTAACTAATCGTCCAGTTTTTGATGGGAATTTAAAAATCCGCGCGGAATGAGTGTGCGGTGAGTATAACTACTTCAACTTTAAAGGACTTTTTTTGAATTTATTGACCGTCCCACAGACCTACCTTCGTCATAAGCGATACGCGTGGATAACCTGGCCAGCACTTATTTGCGTAGCGATCAGTTGGTGGCAGCCTGCTCTCATCATATTTTTCCTAATAGCAGTCTATAACTGGATCAGGCTTCATTGGCTTTTGCCGCACGAAAAGAACTGGCTTCGTAAATCCCAAAAGGAGTTGCGAGCAATGAACCCTGAGTCTGCAGCAGTATTGCTTGCCAATATACCTGTTGCCGCCGGTTATACGGTACGGATTCATGCACAACTGCTGCGCGTGCGTGCGTTGCTTAATGCAGGCAATCATTTAGAAGCTCAACGTAGCCTTTATGAGATTGACACAACAGCATTCACCGGAGAAGAAAAAATACGTTTCAGATGCTTGCAAGCATATTTCTATCAGCAATCCGGTAATATTAAGGCTTTTATAAAAGCTACACAGGATTGGGATGAAGCAGAAGTATGGCGGGATACAGAAAGCACATTGCTCAAATCTCAGGCTTTGCAGGAGCAGGAGGATTTGATTTCCGCACGAGAATACCTGGAGGCGCGAATAGAGCTTGATAATTTTCCTGCGGAACTTTTCAAATTATATAATGATTTGGCAAATGGAGAAGGTCTTGCAGGGCGACATAAGCAGAAACTGAACTATCTTGAAACAGCTTGGCACTATTGGTGTCAGGCACCGGAGCCGTCCGCGTTGCAATATCTTGTCCATAACTTGGCTGTTGGAAAGGTGCGCAACAATGAGGTTGCTGAAGCCAAGCACATCGTCACAGAGGCGTTTTCGTATATAGACCGGAATAACCCGCATCAGGTGTTGATGTGGCACAACCTATGTGTCGAAATTGCGCGTGAAGCCAAGGACAAGGATTGGCTTCAATCTGCCTACAAAGATTATGATGCGCTTTGTGCCGAGCTGGAATATACTCCCGGAGAGCGGCTTACTCTGGCCATCACGCGTCTGCGCATGGAGTTTAACGATGGCCTGGCAGATGATTTTTCCAGGTACCCGGCCAAGGTCAATGCGCTTCTTGATGACATGCAATTGTTGAGTAGCTCAGAGCAGTTGGCAGCTTTGAAAGAAATAACACATAATTTGGAACAGGTCATGCTGAGTCTGGGCAATGCCTCAAAGATATTCGAGGAGTGTGGCCGAGTGCATAAACGCTGCGACAACATGATGCTGCAACGGGAGGATGTGATCGCGGAACAGCTTATAAGCCTACCACCGAATTTGGTTCATCAGCGGCAGCATTGGTTGGGGTTGCAACACCATATTGAAAAAATAAGAATTCGCCACTACGCACCACAGTATCCAGCAAAGGCATTGGATAATCTTTTTAAATACCAACAGGAAAGTTCAGAACTGTATCATGAAAAGGGCGCCGTTCGAAATGCCCTGCATGCCAGGATGATAATATGTGACGAATTTATGGCCTATATGGAACAATTTTCACCATATTGCCGGTTGAGATTAAATCAGGATTATGGAGTCTACGCCCTAAATGCCCTTTCACAGGCCGAGCAGCTGCTGGAGCAACGCCAAATTTTTGTCGGGCTTGAAAATGTTATGGTCGGTGTAGCCGAATTTGCTATAAAGTTGCGTGGTGATAAAGAAACCGCTCGCTATTGGACGAAACGTTTTGATGAGGCAGGTTGCAGCCTTAATCATTATGCACAATGGTTTCGGGAGAAGTATTGGTGGGTGCGGAACCGGCTTTGATTGCGTTGACCCGGATACACGGCCTCTGGCCTTTGCAGACAAAGGAACACAAGAATTGTACTCCAAGTGAAGATCGAAAAATTTTCCTGCGTATGTTGCTCCGAGGGCTGCCAGAAAGTTTGAATACATGGATCTTGCCGGGCAACTGGAGGACTTGAGAGTTCCGCCCGGCAATCGCCTTCATTCACTTTCCGGGGACAGGCTGGGGCGGTACGCGACTTAAATAAATGATCAGTGGCGCACCTGCTTTCGTTTTGAAGATGGAGATGCGTTTGATGTCCAAGTTTGCGACTATCACTGAGGGAGGTAATGAATATGGCTATTCCCAATGCATGCAGCATTGAGCGCAAGCCCACCCAACCCGGGGAAATGCTGCGAGAGGATTTCATGCCGGACTATGACTTGACTGTTGCCGGATTGGCTGAATCCTTGGGGATTTCGCTCCAGTCGGTCAACGAGCTGTTGCGTGAACGCCGGGCTGTCAGTCCGGAAATGGCGCTTCGGCTTGCTCGACTGTTCGGTAATTCTCCGGAGTTCTGGCTGAATGCGCAGCGTGCTGTTGATCTGTGGATCGCTGCCCGGTCGATCAGGGAGGGAGTTGACCGGATTAAACCGTTGTACGCCGCATAAACGGTCAACTCAGGTGACAGCTAGGGGACTCAGGGTCAAATCTTTAATCTTGAATGAAAACAATTCCGGGCTATAATCCTTATCCTCGGCCAAAACGATTTGTCGGAACCGTCGCCCGGCTTTTGGCCTTTGCCGGGCAATGCTTGGAAATTAAGGACGGCTTAAAGCGAGCACGATTCTTTTCCCTTTCATCAATCCCGCATCCGGGTGAAAGTGCGCATATTCTTGAGCGGCCTGTACACCCGGATAAAATCGTCGTGGTAGCAGAAATCGTTTTTTTCGTATTCGACCTGCCCCTTTATATCCAGATTGCGGATCAGCAAGAGTTCTTCATCCCGGTTCGAGGCCCCGGCCAGACGGACCCCGGACGGAGCCCAGACACCTGATCCGCCCCAGAATTCATATTCGCCCCTGTCCTGAAAACCGACCGAATTGCAGGCAATAACCCATGTCTGGTTGAACGCGGCCTGGCTTGAGGCCATGAGCTCCCAAATGTAGCCGTAATAATCGTCCATCCGCACGTCCATCCCCGGATACTCCCTTTGGGAAGTCCCCCGCCAGCTGGACAATTCGATGATCGCCTCCACCCGGTCCGCGTTGGCGTACTCTCGAAAAATTTCCGGAAAGCACATGTCATAGCAGGTGGCGAACCCGAACCTGCCCCAGCGGGTATTGATTACCAGATGGTCGGTTTGCGGACTGCGGGTGAATTTCTTTTCAATGCCCGGCAAAAAGGTCTTGTCATAGATATGGTTCTTTTCGTTTGCTTCCGAGGAAATATCCTCGCAGTCAAAATTCTTGCCCAGGACAAAGACGGAATTGCGGAATTTGCCCTGCGGATTATTCGGATCAAGGCGTATGGCGTTGAACACTATGTATTCAAGACCGTCGCCCAGTTTTGCCTTTAAGCGCTTTAGCCAGGGGATATGCCGGTCGAGCGCCCCGGCGCGCATGTACTTCCAGCATTGCGGGGAATCTTCCCAGAAATACCCGGTAAGCGAGCATTCCGGAAAGACAACCATGTTCGCCCCCCTGGTCTTGAGTACTTCGGTTATTTCCAGGATTCTTTTCTTGTTCTGCTCAATGCTGCCGGTTCCGTTCATGGAAACATGGTTGTGGATGTTCGCGATCCCGATCGTGATCCGGCTGCTGTTTTGGGAATAGGTGTATTCGGAAATCAGGTTTTGATAATTCTTCCCGGAAACGCCGGAAAGACCGGATTTTGCGGCGCAGGCGGACAATAAAAGGCAGACCAGGGCTGCGGCCAGATAAACCGGAACAAAACGATCGGCGTTTTTGCACTTGGCTTTTGAATGCATTCGATTAATCGCCTTTAGTAAAATTTTAAGCCATCAGTCCGGTGGAACGCGGGTCGGGGCTTGCGTTTTGTGCATGGTCAGTCCCGGCCTGCGTGGCAAGGAATTTTTCAACAGTCAGCCATGCACCTGCTCACCGTGAATAATGCAGTACGGTTTCTTTTGCAATGGACGTCTGAAAACGGTCATGCTCGGGCCGGGCCCGGATGGCGGCTTAGTCACAATGGCTTCGGGTAGAGGGGGATTTTTTGTCCGCTTCCTCAGGGACAGCTAGTTTCTCCGCCACGTTGGAAACATGATCGAAAGGAACTCCTTGAATATATATCGCGGATTTGATTAACTGGTTGTGAGAATGAATTTCTCCCGGGTATTGAGGCGGGGTTCGGGTTGAGCCTCCATACCATGCTGAAAATTTTAAAAATCAGGTTTTAAACAGCCAGGCTAAGAAAATTACATGAAAAATCATGCCCGGGTCGATGGATATTTCCCGCTTAAATTGAGCATTTTAAGGCGCACATCCGTTCTTTTCACATTTTTATCCCTCGCCCTCCTTTTGATTGCCTTTTCCCTCCCCGCCCAAGCCAAGGACACACTGCTTTTCATGGCCGATGAAAATTATCCGCCTTATGAATTCCGCGACAGCAGGGGGCGGGTACGGGGATTCAATGTAGACGTTTTCCGGGCCGTGGCCGAAGTCATGGGCCTCAATGTCCGGATCAAGGCCGGGCAATGGAGCGAAATCCGCTCCGCCCTGGAGAAAGGGGAAATCGACGGCCTGACCGGGATGTATTATTCCGAGGAGCGGGATGAACGGGTTGAATTCAGCAATTCCTTCATCACGGTCCGGCATGCGATTTTCATAAAAGAGTCAAGCCCGGGTATTTCCGGACTCAAGGATGTCCGCGGCAAGCGCATCGCTGTCCAGCGCGGGGACATCATGCACGATTATGTGCAAAAAAAGGATCTGAGCAAGGATATTGTTCTCGCCCGGAATCAGATGCATGCCTTGCGCCTCTTGCAGGCCGGAAAATGCGACTGCGCTCTGCTGGCCAAACTCCAGGGGCTGTACAATCTTAAACGACTTAAAATGGAAAATA
>CAZTKE010000014.1:19029-20862 GCA_964614055.1 uncultured Desulfovibrionales bacterium
CTGCTGGCCAAACTCCAGGGGCTGTACAATCTTAAACGACTTAAAATGGAAAATATAAAAGCGGTGGGCGCACCATTTTATCCCCGGGAATACTGTTTCGCGGTGGGCGAGGGTAGGGAAAAGCTGGCGGACACCCTGAACGAAGGCCTGGCCATCCTTAAAACCACCAAGCGCTACGATGGAATATATCAAAAATGGTTCGGACAAGTAGCGCCCAAAGGCATTCCCGTCGGCAAAATATTCCGTTATGCCGTGCTGATCATAACCCCCTTGATTGCTATAGTATTAATAATTTTTATCTGGACCATAACCCTTAGAAAAAAAGTCAAGGAGAAAACAGCCGATCTCACCGCGGAACTTGTAAAGCGCCGAGAGGCGGAAAAGGCCTATCAGCTCATGGCCGACCGCCTTACCTTCCACATAGAAAATTCCCCCCTGGCGGTCATAGAATGGGAATCCGGGAGATACATTAAACACTGGTCTTCCCGGGCGGAAATCATGTTCGGCTGGACCCGGGAGGAGGTTTTGGGCAAAAACTGGGAGGATTTCAATTTCATCCATCCCGAAGACCGGGAAAAGACGCATGCTCAAATAGAAAAGCTATTCAACGGAACCGAGGTGTTCAATACCAGTAAAAACAGAAATTACCGCAAGGACGGCAGCATAGTCCATTGTCAATGGTACAATTCCGCCCTGCGCGACGAGTCCGGGAATATGCTCTCCCTTCTTTCCCAGGTCGCGGACGTGAGCGAGCTAAACGAAGCCTTGCACAACTTGAAAGAAGCCAAGGAGCAGGCCGAAGCCGCGAACCGGGCCAAATCCGAATTCCTGGCCAACATGAGCCACGAGATAAGGACTCCTATGAACGGCATTTTGGGCATGCTCCAGCTTTTGCAGACAACCGAGCTGGATGAAGAACAGAGTGAATATCTGGAAATGGCCCGCAACTCTTCCCGGCGCCTTACCAGACTCTTAAGCGACATCCTGGATCTGTCCAGAATAGAATCCGGCAAACTGGAATTAAAGGACGAAGAAATCGACCCGGCGGAGATAAAGCAGTCGGTAGAGGACATTTTCCGGCATACCTGCCGGGAAAACAACAACACCCTGCAAATAACCCTGGATGCCGATCTCCCGGAAAGGCTGCTCGGGGACGGCACCCGCCTGACCCAGATTCTGTTCAATCTGGTGGGCAACGCCCTTAAATATACCGGAAACGGGGAGGTCGGCCTGCAAATATCCCGTCTGCCCGGGAGCGGGCCGCGGATGTGCCGCATTTTATTCGTGGTGGAAGACAACGGCCCCGGAATCCCGGAAGACAAGACGGATGAGATCTTTGAGGCCTTTACCCAGGTCAGTGATTCCGACTCCCCCTATGCCCGGCAGTACGAGGGGGCCGGGCTGGGACTGCCCCTGGTCAAGAGATTGGTAGGGTTAATGGGCGGCAATATGGCCATGGACTCCGAGCCGGGTAAAGGGACCGCGGTCTACGTGAGTCTGCCCTTTAAGCTGCCGCAGCCCCGGGAACAAAAAAACGGGGCTTGCGGGCCGGAGGCGGCGAACGGAACGTGCGAAAGCCGTGTACTATTGGTGGACGATGATCCGGCAACCAATTTTTATATTAAGCGGTTGCTGCAAAAACAGGGCATTAATGTAAGTGTGGCCGAAAATGGGGAGCAGGCACTGGTGATGTTGGCCGGGGAAGATTTTGACTGCGTGCTCATGGACGTGCAGATGCCGGTAATGGACGGGATTGAGGCCACGAAAAAAATCAGGTCCTCCAGGCTGGGATACGAGAATATTCCCATAATCGCCTTAACCGCATACGCCATG
>CAZTKE010000015.1:0-1812 GCA_964614055.1 uncultured Desulfovibrionales bacterium
GTCCGCGGCCGTACCGGTCGGAAACCGGGCATTAATCGGCCTGCATGCGGATAAAAGAGGGGATCTCGAATTCATCCTCGTCAAAAATGAACTCCTCCCCGTTGCTGTTTTTCTTGGTCACGGTTTTTTTCTTGCTTGTCTTTTGCTGTGTCTCCCCGCCCCGGTTCTGCTGCCGGATGTAGGCCGGGATGCGCAGATCTTCCTGCTCGTCCGGCCGGATATTGGCCTTTCTGGGACGCTGGGCCTCGGCCGGAGCCTCCTGTCTTTTGCGGCTGATCGGGGTCACGTTCTGCTGCGCCCTGTCCTCGGTTTTTTCTTCCTCTTCGGCCTCGATGCCGGTGGCAATAACCGTGACCCGAAGCTCGTCCCCGATGTCCTGATCAAAGACGCATCCGAAGTAGATCTTGGCGTCCTCGTGCGCGGCCTCGTGAATAAAGTTGGCCGCTTCGCTGACCTCGTCAATGGTCAGGTCCGGACCGCAGCTGACGTTCATGAGCACTCCCTTGGCCCCTTCAATGGACACATCCTCCAAGAGCGGGCTGGTAATGGCCTTCATGGCCGCTTCCCTGGCCCGGGACTCGCCGCTGGCGATGCCCGTACCCATCATGGCCAGGCCCATCTCGGACATAACCGCCTGCACGTCCGCGAAATCCAGGTTGATGAGTCCGGGGACCATGATCAGGTCGGATATGCCCTTGACCGCGTAGTAAAGGACTTCGTCCGCCTTCTTGAGCATATCCAAGAAGGTGGCCTTTTTCGAGGCCAGGGACAGAAGGCGATCGTTGGGAATGGAAATGATGCTGTCCACAACATCGGTCAACTCCTCGATTCCCTTTTCCGCCAGATTCAGACGGCGCTTGCCCTCGAAATAAAAGGGCTTGGTAACCACGCCCACGGTAAGGGCGCCCATTTCCTTGGCGATCTCGGCTATGACCGGAGCGGCACCGCTCCCGGTGCCGCCGCCCATTCCGGCGGTTACAAAGACCATGTCGCTTCCGGACAGGCACTCCTTAATCTGGTCCCGGCTCTCCTGGGCCGCTTCCTTGCCGATATCCGGATTGGCCCCCGCTCCCAGGCCCTTGGTCAGCTTCTCTCCGAGCTGAAGCTTATGCGGGGCCTTGGAATGCTTCAAGGCCTGGACATCCGTGTTCGCGGCAATGAAACTCACTCCCTGCATCGCGGAGCAGATCATGTTGTTCACCGCGTTTCCGCCGCCACCGCCGACACCGACGACCTTGATCTGGGCATTGCTTTCCATTTCAATCTCTGTAAATTCCATGGTTCCTCCTTCCCCTTTTTTTCATCAAAAAAATTTAAGGCTACCGCCTAATGCGCTCCGGCCCTTTGTCCGCGGAAGAAAAGGGCGGCGCTGACTCTCCTAGGATATATCCGAAAACCACTTGCGCATCCGGCCCAGAATGCGGTTAAAAACATTCTTGTCCCGGATGCGGAAACGATCCTCCGTGCCTTCCTTTTTCGCCCCGTACTGCAAAAGTCCGACCGCGGTGGCGTACATGGGGCTATTGACCACATCCGTGAGCCCGCCCACCCCGATGGGGTAGCCCACCCGGGTGGGCATGTTGAATATCTGCTCGGCCAAATCCTGGACCCCCTCGATCAGTGCGGAGCCTCCGGTAAGGACCACTCCGGCCCCGATAATATCCTTGTATCCGGAGCGGACCAGCTCCTGGTCCACCAGAGCCAAAAGTTCCTCCATCCTGGGCTCGCAGATCTCGGCCAGAACGTGCCGGGAAAGCTCCCGCGGCTCCCGTCCGCCGACACTATCCACCAGAATGGTTTCGTCGTCCGGAA
>CAZTKE010000015.1:1912-19527 GCA_964614055.1 uncultured Desulfovibrionales bacterium
TCCCGCGGCTCCCGTCCGCCGACACTATCCACCAGAATGGTTTCGTCGTCCGGAACCAGATCGGCCAGGGCGCATCCGTACTGGGTCTTTATCTTTTCCGCCGAGGCCATGGGCGTGCGCAGGCCAAAAGCGATGTCATTGGTCAAATTGGTCCCGCCTATGGCCAGGACGCTGGTGTGCTTTATGGAATCGTCGCTGAATATGGCCAGATCCGTGGTCCCCCCGCCTATATCCACGAGGGCGACCCCGATTTCCCGTTCCTCCTCGGTAAGCGCGGCCTTGGCCGAGCCAAGGGACTCCAGGACAATGTCCGAAACATCCAGGCCGGAGCGATGGCAGGAACGGACAATATTCTGGGCGCTGCTGACCGCGCCGGTGACTATGTGCACCTTCACTTCCAGGCGCACCCCGGCCATTCCCAGGGGATCGGCGATCCCCCGCTGATCGTCCACGATATATTCCTGGGGCAGGATATGGATGACCTCCCGGTCCAGGGGAATGGCCACGGCCTTGGCCGCGTCAATGACCCGCTCCATGTCCCGAGCGTTTACCTCTCCACCCTTGACCGCGATAACCCCATGGCTGTTGAAGCCCTTGATATGACTGCCGGCAATCCCGGCATACACGGACCGGATTTCGCATCCGGCCATGAGCTCGGCTTCCTCCAAGGCCCTCTTGATCGACTGTACGGTCTGCTCGATATTCACGACCACTCCCTTGCGCAACCCTGTGGAGGGGCTGCTCCCGATGCCGACCACGTCCACACCGTTGGGCGTGAGCTGCCCAACGACAGCGCAGATTTTGGTGGTCCCCAAATCCAGTCCGACAATCAAATCCGATTTGGACATAATCATCCCGTCCTTTTTTTGAATTCGACCCAGGCGATATCCTTGCCGGCGCACACATATCCTGCTCCGTTAAGTTCCCCCCGGGCCTGCAAATCATCCCATATCCGCCCGAGCCTGCTCGCGCTCAGGTTCCAATTATCCGTATTCATCTCCACCCGCAGGTCCCGACTGCGCAGCTCAAAAACCACTGAATTTGCCGGAGTAAAACCAATCCAGGCTATCTGCTGCAAAGAAAAGGGCATGTCTCCGCGCTGAAAACTCTTGACCATCCGGGACAGACCGGGGGCATCTTCCCCGGGGGACAGAAAGGGCAGGGAAACAAAGCCCTGCGTCTTGACCGGGGCTATAATCTCCCCGTTCTTGTCCGCGTAATACAGTCGGGAATCCTTTTTTATCCAGAAGCAGGCCTGGCGCTCGGTCAGGTTCAGGCACAGCTTGTCCGGGAACTCTCTGGTGACTATAACCGAATTCACCCAGGGGTCTTTCATCATCCGGGAACGGATATCGGAAATATTCAGTCCGGCCAGGTTGTCCCCGAGATCCACGCCGGCCGCATCAAGCACATCCTTGTATGTCAGTTGCTCGTTTCCGCTGACCTCTATTTTTTCCAGGGTCAGATAAGAACTTGTGGTTACCTCCCGGTAGCCCAGAAGAATGATTATGCTGAACCCTACAACAACCACAAGGGCCGCGCTTATCTTAAACACCAGCCCCACAAGGCTCAGGATATCCCTGAACCCGGAACTTTTGCGCCTGCCGGAACGGACGTTGCCCCCGGGAGAATAAACCCTGCTTTTTTTGTACCTGGAAATGGCTACAGACATGGAACAATCCTTATTTCCGTTTCCAAGTTAATATTTTTTTTCTCCCTTGCCGTCTGTCTGGCCGAGTGTATAAGCTCCAGGGCCTCATCCGCGGTCCCGTTTTTTTCATGGACCAGAAAATTTGCATGCAGCCCGGAAAAGCAGACCCCGCCCCGGCATTTGCCCCGAAAACCAAGATCATCCAGGATCCTGCCCGTGGACTGCCCGCCGACATTTTTGAACACGCACCCCGCAGTGCGCTTTAAAACCGGCTGCACCGACTTCTTGCGGGCAAACCATTTTTTTGTCTCCGAGCGCACCTTCTTCGGGGTGCTTTCCCGCAGTATCAAACGGATCCCGGTAACCAGGGGATTGGTGAAACCGGGAAAGCCCATCTCCCGGTAACCGGGCCTGATTTTCGCAGCCGTAATGTGCTGCTCCCCGCCCTCCGGGGTCCATATACGCACGCTTTCTAAAAGATCGCCGATTTCCCGGCCGTGTGATCCGGCATTCATGGCCACCGCCCCGCCCACGCTTCCCGGGATGCCGGCCAGGGGTTCCAGGCCGGAGAGACCCTTACCCGCACACCAGCCCAAAAGCCGGGGCAGGCGTATCCCGCCGTCCACATCAACCAAAACTTTTTGTCCGCTTCCGGTGGCGGCTATTTCCTCGGACCCGCTCCACTTAACCAGGGCCAGGTCGTGCTCCCCGGAAGAAAAAAGTATGTTGCTGCCCGCTCCGATAAACATGATCCTTTCCTGAATGCCGCCTTCCATGCCAACGGCCTCTTCCAGTTCCGCGACATCTTCCGCGCAGTACAGGACCCTCGCCCTCCCTCCCAGCCTCAGGGTGGAGAGCTCGGCCAGGCTTGGATGGCTATAAATGCGCATCGTCTTTCAAAAACCTCTCTCCCACGCGCCATACGCTTCCGGCGCCCAGGGTGATGAATACGTCTCCGGGCTGAAGAATCCCGGGCAGTGCATTAAAAGCGGCCTCAAAATCCTGGACAAACTCCACCTCGGTTTGACTGACCTGTTTTATCCCCTGGGAAAGGCTCAAGCCGTTCACTCCGGGAATCGGGGCCTCGGAAGCAGGATAGATCTCGGTCAGAAGCAAACTGTCCACATCCCGGAAAATGCGGCAAAAATCCCCGAAAAGGGCCTGAGTCCGGGTAAAGCGGTGCGGCTGAAAAAGAACCACCAGCCTGCGCCCGGGGTAACACTGTCTGGCCGTTTCCAGAGTGGCCCGGATCTCGGTGGGATGATGACCGTAGTCGTCGATTACCGTTATCCCTTCTTTCTCCCCCTTAAGCTCGAACCTGCGGCCCACCCCGCCGAACATCTCCAGGCCGGAGACTATCCTTTCCCGGGGCAGACCGGCCTCTATGGCTATTCCGATGGCGGCCAGGGAGTTCAGGATATTGTGCCTTCCCGGCTGAGCCAGACGTACCCGGCTCCATTTCTTCCCGTCCAAGTACACATCGAATTCCGAGCCTGCGGAGGCGGAAACATTTCTTGCCTGCAACCGATTTTCCGGACCGAAGCCGTAAGTAAGGAGTGGCCTTTTCACCCGGGGGATAAGTTCCGCTACCCCGGGATCATCCCCGCAAACCACGTTTATCCCGTAAAAGGGCACCGCATTCATGAACTGGACAAAGGAATCCTTTATCTCTTCCAGATCGCGGTAATGGTCCAGATGGTCGGCATCCACATTGGTGACCACATTCATTATCGGGAACAGACACAGAAACGACTTGTCCGACTCATCCGCCTCGGCGATCAAAAATTCCCCCCGCCCGGGCAGTGCATTGCTACCGTATGAATTCAGCCGGCCGCCTATAATCACCGTGGGATCCAGGCCGGCCTCCTTAAAAATGGTCCCCAGAAAGGAAGTGGTCGAGGTCTTGCCGTGCGTCCCGGCCACCGCCACTCCGGTCTTGAGACGCATGAGCTCGGCCAACATCTCCGCCCGGGGAATAACCGGAATATTTTCTTCCCTGGCCCGGATGAGCTCAGGATTGTCCTCGTCTATGGCCGTGGACTTGACCACCACTTCCGCATCCTCCAGATTGTCCGCGTCGTGGCCGATGAAGATCCGCGCCCCGGCCCGGCGGAGCTGATCCACGGAGCCGCTTTCGCTTAAATCCGAACCGGAAACCGTGTACCCCAGGTTCAAAAGGACCTCGGCGATTCCGCTCATTCCGGATCCGCCTATTCCCACCATGTGTATACGCTTTATCTTGTCTTTCACTGTCTGGTCCTGTTTTCCGCGCTTTTTCGCTTGCCTCCGGGCCCGGCCCGGCCCCCCGAATCTTGGGTAGTGCCTTCCAATTCCTGCAGGATATCCGCGGCCGCATTCGGGTTGCCCAGGGTCTTGGCGGAAGCGGCCATGTCCGCCAGTTTCTGCCTGGCTCCAAAAAGATCCCCTATAAGCGTGGCCAGATTGACTTCCTCCAGATAGCTCTGCATGAGGACCATGGCCGCTCCGGCATCTTCCAGGTAGCGGGCGTTGTTCAACTGATGATTGTGCGTGGCATAGGGAAAAGGAACCAACACCGAGGGTTTGCCGGCCATGCACAGTTCAGCCAGGGTGGTCGCCCCGGCCCGGCAGAGTACCAGATCGGCAAAGGCATAGGCCTCGGCCATGTCCTCGATAAATTTATCCACTCTGGCCTGGGGATGAACCTGCTCATACTTTTGGTTCACTTCTTCAAAATCCTGCTCCCCGGCCTGATGCCATATTTTAACGCCCTGCTCCCTAAGCTCGGCCAGACAAGCGATCACGGCCTGATTTATGCCCCTGGCTCCCTGACTGCCGCCCAGTACCAAGAGATTCTTTCCCCGGCCCGTGCTTTTCCTGAGCTTAAAGGACTCGGAAACCGCCTTACGTACCGGGTTGCCGAAGACACGGACCTTTTTGGGATCAAACTGCCTGTAGCTGTCCGGGAAAGAGAGAAAAACCAGATCGACCCGCTTGCCCAGCACCCTGTTGGTCATCCCGGGAAGACTGTTTTGCTCATGTATGGCCGTGGGGATGCCCAGCCATTTACCGGCCAGGACCGGAGCGAATCCGGCGTAGCCTCCGAACCCGAGGACAGCGTCCGGGCGAAGGCGGCGCAAAAGCGAAAGCGCTTTTAAAAGGCTTCGCCCCATACGCAAAAGAGCGCCCACAGACTTAAATCCCCGGCCCATAATTCCCCGCGCGGGCAGTCCCATAAACTGCAGGCCTTCTTTCTCGGCCAGCCTCTTTTCCGGGCCGTATTCGCCGCCGACGAAAATCACCTCGCATTCCGGGCGCATTTCACGGACCTTTTCGGCCACGGCCAGAGCGGGAAAGATATGCCCGCCTGTGCCCCCGGTGGTTATAACCAGGCGTTTAAGCATTATCTCCGCCTCCGGGAAAGGTTAAGAAGTACTCCGGCGCAAAAGAAACTGACCAACAGACTGCTCCCGCCGTAACTAATAAAGGGCATGGCCACTCCCTTGGGCGGGACGGTACCCAGGACAACGGCAATGTTCAGAAGCGCGGCAACTATGACCACCAGGGCCATGCCGAATCCCAAAAATCTTTTTTCCAAATCCTCCTGGTCCAGGGAGATTTTAAGCGCCCTCCACATCCACATTCCCAAAAGCAAGAACACCAGGGACATGCCTATAAAGCCCAATTCCTCACCGAGAACGGCCAGGATGAAATCGTTGTGTGCCTCGGGCAGGAAAAACAGCTTCTGCCGGCCCTCTCCCAGACCGCGACCCCAAATCCCCCCGGCTCCCAACCCATACAGGGATTGAACCAGCTGATACCCGGAGTCACTGGGATCCTTGAACGGATCCAGAAATACAAACCAGCGCTGGAAGCGGTACGGGGAATTAACGATCATGGCCCACCCCGTGGAAACCGCCAGAAGAGCGGCCGGGAAAAGGTACATGAGCCTGGCCCCTCCAATCAGGCTCATCAGAAAAAGAAGTGTGGCCAGAAAAACCGCGCCCCCGAAATCCGGCTGCATCAAAAGCAATCCGCACATAAGGGCGGTGATCGCCGTGGGGGGCAGAAAGCCCACGCTGAATGTCTTTACCAGGTGTTGCTTGTTGGCGAAAAAATAGGCCAGATAAATGACCAGCCCCACTTTTGCCGCCTCCAGGGGCTGTATCCCCAGAGGACCCAGCTTGAGCCACCGAGTGGCTCCGCCCGCTTCCACCTGCCATGGGGAAACAATAGTCAAGACCAAAAGAGAAATGACCGCAAACAGCCACACATATTTAAGGCGAACCAGAAAGCGCACCGGGAAATACATAAACACAAACATGACCAACAGCCCGAGCATGGTGAAAATCGCCTGACGCTGGAAAAAATAGTACTTGTCCGACCAGAACTTTTCCGCCATTACCGCGCTGGAACTAAGGACCATTATCAAACCCAGGGCGCAAAGACCGAGCACGGTCGCAAGCAAAAGACAGTCAAAACCGGGATGGATAACCGGAATATTTTTCTTTTTGCTCATTGTCTTCCCGCCTCTTTTACCGCTGTTTTAAAGGCGTCTCCCCTGGCCTTGTAGTCGGGAAACAGATCAAAACTGGCAGTGGCCGGGGATAGAAGCACGTTGTCTCCGGGAACGCTCTCCGCGACAGCCCGGGACGAGGCAGCCTCCAGTTTCGGGAACCATTCCAGGGGCGCGACCCCGCTCCAGGCGGCCTCGAAAACCTCCCGGCTGTCCCCGAACAAATACACCTTGACCACTTTCTCCCGCAGAAGTTCGTTTACCAGGGCCAGATCCCCGCCCTTGAACACCCCTCCGGCCAAAAGCCGGATGGGAGAGGGGAAGCTGGCCAAAGCGGCCCGGAGCGCATCCACGGAAGTGGCCTTGGAATCATCCACGTATCTGATCCCGTCCCGGACCAGAAAAATCTCCTGCCTGTGCTCCGGAGGCCGGAAATCTGCAAGGCTTTCCTGGAACTGCTCCTTGCTCACTCCGAAATAACGGCAGGCGTGATAGGCGGCCTCCATATTGGCCTGGTTGTGTTCCCCGGGAAGGTTGGGACAGGAAAACGCCCCCCGGGGCATGAAATATAAAATCCTGGCCCGGGTAAAATCCCTGTTCTCCAGCCTTGGCTTTAAGGCATAGGGAATCACCGCCAGATTGTTATCCTTTTGCCTGGCGAAAAGTTTCAGCTTGGCCCGGAAATATTCCTCCTCGTCCACGTGATAATCCAGATGATTGGCGCTGAAATTGAGCAGCACACCCACCGCCGGACGGAACCCACTGCAGTTCTGAAGCTGAAAGCTGCTCACCTCTAAAACCAGAATATCCGCCCGCCTGGCCTCCAAAACGAATTCCGCGAGCGGAGTGCCGATGTTTCCGCCGGTAAAAACGGTTTTCCCGCAGTTGGTCAAAACATGGCTTATGAGCATGGTCGTGGATGTCTTGCCGTTGGTCCCGGTAACCGCCAGTATGGGCGCGGACACGAACCAGGAGGCGAACTCCAGCTCGGAGAAGACCTGGGCCGAATCCGGCAGACACTTTTTTAGACTGCTTCTGGCCACGCCCGGACTTAAGATGACCATCTGCGCGTCCCGGAAATCCTCGGGGGCGTGGTCCCCGGCCTTGAGTGCCCAGCCGTTTTTGGACGCCCGTTCCTCGACCTCCGGAGAAAAACTATCCTGTCTATCCGCAAGGAGCACTTCCGCTCCCAGGGCCGTGGCCAGAGAAGCGGCCGCGATTCCGGAGCGCCCGGCTCCGATTACCGCTATCTTATGCCCGCGCAGTTGATCCGGATGGACGAGTTCGTTCATTTCTACCTCAGCTTGAGCGTGCTTAAGGCCACCAAGGCCAGAAGTATGGACAGAATCCAGAAGCGAATAATTATCTTGGATTCCGGAACACCTTTCAGTTCAAAATGATGATGCAGCGGAGCCATCCGAAATATCCTCTTGCCCCCGCTCACCTTGAAATACCCCACCTGAAGGATGACCGAGAGGGTCTCGACCACGAAAAGCCCGCCGACAATCACCAGCAAGAGCTCCTGCTTGCACAAAACAGCCACGAATCCGAGCACCCCGCCCACACTCAGGCTGCCCACATCCCCCATGAACACCTGGGCCGGATAGGCATTGAACCACAAAAAACCCAGACCGGCCCCGACCAGGGCGCTGCAGAACACTGCCACCTCGCCCACGCCGGGAATAAACGTGACCTGCAGATAGTCGGCCAGGTGATAGTGCCCGCTGACATAGATAAAAAGGGCAAAACAGCCAGCTGTTACCACGCACGGTCCGATGGCCAGTCCGTCCAGTCCGTCGGTCAGATTGACCCCGTTGGAAGCCCCAACCATCACCAGTATGGCGAACGGGAGGTAAAAAAGACCCAGATCCGGACGGATGCCCTTGAAAAACGGGACCATGAGCTCCGAGGAATACCCGGGCATAATCAAGAGAACAGACACCGCCCCCACTCCAACTATTATCTGCCCGCTGAACTTGCCCCAGGGCCGGAGCCCCAGATTCTTTTTCTTGACCACTTTCAGGTAGTCATCAAAAAATCCGACCAGACCGAAACCTACAAAGACGAAAATGGTCAGCCAGGTATAGACATTGGTCAAATCCCCCCAGAGCAGGACGCTTGCCAGGACAGTCCCGCACATGAGCAATCCGCCCATTGTCGGGGTTCCGGCCTTACTCTGATGATCCGGACCGTCTTCCTGGATGTATTGACCGCATTTTACTTTCTTCAGCCACTCAATGACCCGGGGGCCGAGGAGTATGCTCAGAATCAGGGCGGTAAGCAGGGCATAGATGCTCCTGAAGGTAATGTACCTGAACACATTGAACGCCCCGAAATGCTCGGCCAGAGGAAATAAAAGATGATAAAGCATGCTTAGTCCCTGTTTCTCCCCGGGTTAAAGCCGGATGCCGCATCCAGCCCGTGCATGTATTTCTCCATGCCCGCACTCCTGGACCCCTTGAAAAGAACCGTCCCCTTTTCGTGTCCGCAGTCCTTCCATTTGCGGACAAAATCCTCCGGGGAGCGTACGGGCTGAAAAACATTTCGCCTCTGCGGATCAATCCCGGCCAGTACGTCTTTATGGCTTGGACCGGCAAAATAGGCCTTCGTACAGCCGCTTTCGGATATCCAGGCTCCCAGATTTCTGTGCTGATCAGCGCGCTTTTCGCCCAGCTCGCCCATTTCTCCCAAAACCAGTACAAGTTCTTCGTTCCCGGCTGCTTCCCTTGCCGCCTGAATCGCCCCGCGCATGGACAGGGGATTGGCGTTGTAGGAATCATCCAAAACAAACCAGTTGCCAATGCTTTTGCTTCGCATGCGGTGTTCCGGAACTTCCACCCCGGTCATGCCCGGGGCTATTTCCTCGGCCGAAACCCCGGCGGCCAGAGCCGCGCAAGCTGCAGCGGCCACACTTTCGGCCAGATGCTCTCCTAAAAAAGGAAGCAAAAGCTCATATTCCCTGTCCCGGATCAAAAGCCGGTACAATCCCTGATTATCCCTTTCCCCCAGATATTCGGCCCGACAAAAGCCGCTTTCGGAACCAAACCAGAATTTTTCAAGCTCCCGGCGGAGGTCTATCTCCTCGACCAATTGGGGATAGTCAGCCGCGGCAACGCAAAAACCGTCCGGGGACATATAATCAAGCAGGACGCATTTGGACCGGGCCACCCCCTTTTCATCCACAAGGCCCTCCAGATGACAGGGTCCGATATTGACGATAACCGCTATATCCGCTCCAGCGATGCGCCCCAAATCATCCATGTCCTCGGGGCGATTTATTCCCAGTTCCAGAATCCAGAAATCCTCGTCCCCGCGCATGGCGAAAATGCTTAGGGGCAGACCGACCTGGTTGTTGTAGTTCTTGTAATTCCGGCCGGTTTTGCCCGCGTTTTTGAGCACCGCGTACAAAAGCTCCTTGGTCGTGGTCTTCCCGGCGGATCCGGTCACTGCGATCACTCGGGCCCCGGTCCTGTGCCGGGCAAAAGCGGCCAAATCCCCGAGCGCGCTCAAAGTGTCCCTGACCATGAACACCGGGGCCTTATCTATTTCCGGCAGAGGCTTATGCGCGATCACGGCTGCCGCTCCTCTTTGAACCGCTTCCCGGGCAAAATTATGCCCGTCAAAATTATCTCCGCTGAGGCAGACAAAGAAATCCCCTTTTTCCACCGCCCGGCTGTCCGTTCTTATCCGGCCGGTAAGGGTTGCAATATCTCCTTCCAGATCTCCGAGGGCCCGCATGGCCATAACCACTTCCTGGAGCTCAAATTGCATGTCCGACCTCGAACAGGACTTTTGCGTCGTCAAAATCCCTGCGCTGACCGAGTACTTCCTGATACGTCTCGTGCCCCTTGCCCGCTACCAATAGAGCGCCGCCCTCCGGGCACATACTCGCACCCAGCCGGATGGCTTCCCGCCGGTCCGGCTCGACCCGGATTCGGGAACACTTGCCGGTGCCGGCCAAAATATCCTCGATTATCGCCTGCGGCTCTTCGTCCCGGGGATTGTCCGAGGTTACCACCACGGAATCCGCATACGCGCAGGCCACTTCACCCATAAGCGGCCTTTTTTCCCTGTCCCGGTTCCCGCCGCAGCCAAAGACCACTACTAACGCAGTGAACTCCGCCTGTGTGAGGGCCCGGCAGCAATTTTTCAAGGCGTCCGGAGTATGCGCGTAATCCACGAACATATTTATTCCCAGGTCATTAGGTATTTTCTGCAGCCGCCCGGGGACCCCGGCAAAATCCTTAAATACGGAAAAATCCTCATGCCCGAGCCCCAGGCTCAGCCCGGTCCCAACCACCCCGAGCATATTGGAGGCATTGTACCGGCCCACCAGCGGACTTTTCACTTCCCAATATTTATTTTTATAAAAGCATTTAACTTCCAGTCCGTCCGGACGGATGCGGCTGATCTCCCCGCGCAGGTCCGGATTAAAATCCGGATTGAAAGCGTAGGTAAGCGGATTTTCCAGGCCTTCGGCCAGTCTGCGCCCGTAAGCATCGTCAATATTTATGACCGCCCTGGGCGTCTTCCCTTGTACTGGAGAAAAAAGCCTTTTCTTGGCCCGGAAATAACTTTCCATATCCTGATGATAATCCAGATGATCCTGGGTCAAGTTGGTGAATACGGCCACATCAAAATCAATCCCGGCCAGCCGGTTCTGATCCAGGGCATGTGAAGAAACCTCCATTACCACCGCGTCTACTTTGCTCTCAGCCATTTCCCGCAGGATGGAATGGGTTTGCAGGCAATCCGGGGTGGTCATTGAGGCGGTCCGGATAATTCCCGGCCAGCGATACTCGACTGTACCGATCACGCCCACCCGGTAGCCCCGGGCAAGCAAAAGATGCTCCAATAGATACGTGCAGCTGGTCTTGCCGTTGGTCCCGGTAACCCCAACAATCTTCATTTCCAGCTCGTGCGTGCGAAAAGCCGCCCGGGCCAGATCACCCAAGGCCTCTCTGGGGTCCTTTACCTCGACTATGCGCGGATCATTTATTTCCTTTTGGTATTCCCTGCCCAGCAAGGCAAAGGCGGCCCTGTTTTCCAGGGCCTGGGGGACAAACTTTGCCCCGTCCACCCGGCTGCCGGGCAGGGCGACAAAGATATCCCCGGCCCGGACGCTGCGGGAATCTATCCGGATATTTCCCGTATCCCGGGCGTATTCAAGGACTTCTGTCCATTTGCCTTGCTCAGCCACTGCCCTCTCCCTTTCCGGTCCACAGGACAACAGGTTTTTTGGTGGAAATCTCCTCTCCGGGACCGGGCTTTTGCCCGGAAACAACCTTTCCCTCGCCCTTGACGCTGGGTATCGTTCCCGCCCCGGCCAGAGTCTCCACTGCTGCGCGCAGATTAAGTCCGCGCAGATCCGGCATTTTCCCCTCCCCGAGCGCATTCTTGTTTCGAGTCTGGATATGGCGCCGCACCCGGGATTTCTGCTCCCCGGCATCCGCAGATATCTGCCTTACCGGCTGCGGAGACAGGGTATTGCTAAGGGACATGATTCTGGTTCCCACTTCCCTGAAAACCGGAGCAGCGACCACACCGCCGTAAATATTTTTTTCCGGCTCATCCACCATGCACATAATCAAATATTCCGGCTGCATGGCCGGTATAAAACCAATAAAGGAAGCCACGTAGCGTTGGCTGTATCCGCCTTCAGGCGAGGCCTTCTGCGCGGTCCCGGTCTTGCCTCCCACCTGCAGCCCCTCAATGCGGGCCTGTTTGCCCGTACCGTCCGCATGGACCACTTCCTGCAGCATTTTGCGCACCCTGCGAGCCACGGCAGGGGAAAACACCCGTTGGCTGTCATTGTCTTTCCGGCGGGGCTCCTTAAGGATATTCATCTCCTTTATCACGCCGTCGTTGGCCAATCCGAGATAAGCCCGGCCCAAATGCAAAGGGGTCACGGCCAGCCCCTGGCCAAAGGACGCAGCCGCCAGATCCACGGTGGTCCATTTATGCGGCGGCCTTAAAATGCTTTTGGTCTGCCCGGGCAGGGGCAGATCCATGGGGCGCTTAAACCACAGCCGGGTCAGGTAGCGATGAAACCTTTCCGCGCCCAGATCCATGCCTATCTTGGCCGCGCCGATATTGCTCGAGTAACGAAGAACCTTGTTTACCGGGAGCCACTCATATTCATGAGTGTCGTCTATCTCCTCCCCGCCGATCTCCCACATGCCGTTTTCACAGAAATAGATGGAATCCGGCTCGCACACATCTTCCTGCAGGGAAGCGGCGATCAAAAACGGCTTTAAAGTGGACCCGGGCTCGGTCAGATCTATTGCGCTGCGGTTTCGCCACTTTGCCGGAGAAGACTGCCGAAAGCGATTGGGATTGAAAAATGGATAATGCGCCCAGGCCAAAATATCACCGGTTTTCACGTGCACGACCATGGCCATGCCGCTTTTGGCCGAATATTTTTCCACCGCCCGGGACAGGGCCTCCTCGGTCGCAAACTGCAAGCGTCCGTCTATGGTCAGGACAACATCTTTTCCATCAACGCACTTGCCGCTGTTTTCCGGATCGGCTATTATTCTTCCGGAGCCGTCCCGCTGCATGATAATCCTCTGTCGCTTGCCCTGCAGACGGTGGTTAAGGCTCCTTTCAATCCCTTCCAGACCTTTGCCGTCAATACCCACAAAACCCAGTACCTGCCCCAGAAGCCGGCCCTGCGGATAGACACGCTCGTACTCTTTAAGCAAATAAACACCGGGCAGGTTGTTTTCCCGGATCGCCTGCGCTGTTCCGTCCCCGATTTTGCGCTTGATCCATACAAAGTTCTTTTTCTTGTTCAGGGTCTGTTGCACACTCGAGGTTTCAACCCCCAGAATCCGGGCCAGCTTCCGGCCAGTTTCCCGCACGTTTTGCACCTGCACCGGATTGGCGTAGACAGAATTCATGGTAACGCTGCGGGCCAGAAGCATGCCTTCCCTGTCGTATATCTCCCCCCGGCGGCCCAGGATTTCTTTCTGGCACCAGTATTGATTTTTCGCTTTTTGGGCCAATTCCTCGCCCTGCACCACCTGAAGCATGTACGCCCGGCCCCAGAGCCCGGCCCAAAAGACAAAAAAGAGCACACCAATAGCAATAATTTTGTACCGGCTGTACTCTTTGTGGGAAAAAGTCTTCTTGGCCTTGCTCATTTTCCTCCCAGCCTGCGCACCTGGTCCGCCTTGGGTTCTTTCAGGCCCTGTTTTTCGGCTATGCTCCGAAGGTTGCAGGAAGAAAGCAGATTATCCCTTTCCACCCGCAGCTTGGCCCGGAGCTGGCGATTTTCCTCCAGGTCCTTGTGCAGTTTTTCCAGTTCATAGGCCAGATCCACCCGTTCCACGTTGACCCAGACCCTAACCAGACCCAGGGAAAGGGCCAGCAAAAAGGAAATGGTTAAAAACAGGGCTCTTTTCTTTTTCAGCACTGCGGACCTCAAATCCTTTCGGCCACCCGAAGCTTGGCGCTGCGGCTGCGGGGGTTGTTCTCCTGCTCCTCTTTTCCCGCCTGCAGGGGCTTTTTGGTCAGGATGTTCAGGGTCCTCTCATGCCCGCATCCGCAGATCACCTGCTCCGGAGGACAAATGCAGTCTTTGGCCTCGCGACGGAAAAACCATTTCACCGCGCGATCCTCCAGGGAATGAAAAGATATGACCGCCAGCCTGGCCCCGGATCGCAAACAGGGAACTATCTTTTCCAGAAAAGTTTCCAGCTCTTCCAGCTCCCTGTTCACGGCAATGCGCAATGCCTGAAAAGTCTTTGTCGCCGGGTGATTCCGGGACTGGGCCCTTCTTTTGCCCGGATACGAGCCGGCCACTATGCCGGCCAGTTCCAGCGTATCCATAATCGGGTCCTTCTCCCTGGCCCGGATGATTGCCCTGGCGATCCTTGCGGCCATGGGCTCTTCCCCGTATTTAAGGATTATCTCCTTTAATTCCTCGAATCCGGCCTTGTTAACCAGCTCCTGTGCGGTCTTAAGGTTCCGATCCGAGGACATACGCATGTCCAAAGGCCCCTTTTTGGTAAAACTGAATCCGCGCTCCGGAGAATCCAGGTGCAGGGAGGATACGCCGAGATCAACCAATGCACCGTCCAGATACTCCCAACCCAATTCTTGCATCGCAGTGTCAAAATCTTTGAAAGAACAGCAAAAAAGATTAATCCGATCCTGATAATCTTTAAGTCTCTGCCTAGCCATCTCCAGGGCCTGCGCGTCCTGGTCGATCCCCAGAAGTTTAAGCCCCGAGCCTCGCTCCAGAAGTAGCTTTGCATGCCCGCCCAGCCCCAGTGTCCCGTCCAGGAAGAAGCCCCCCAGCTCCGGTCGAAGAAATTTTATTACCTCCTGGGGCAGGACCGGAAGATGTTCATAAGCGGACATTAATTTCAACCTGTACGGAGATTTGCATCAAATCATGAGCTCCACGCCGCTTTCCGCCAGGCTGTCCATCACATTGTCCAGCTCCAGCTCCATCTTGCTCCGTTGGGCCTCAAACCTTTCCTGATCCCAGATCTCGAACTTGCGGCCCACTCCGGCCAGGACCGCCTCCTTGCGCAATCCGGCGTAATCGCGCAAATAGGGGGGAACAAGTATCCGGCCCTGCTTGTCCAGAGCAACCTCCATGGCCCCGGAGATGAAAAAACGATGAAAGTCGCGGAACTTTCTGTTAGCCATGTTCAGGCGGCTGAAACGCTCCTCGATCTTTTCCCAGTCCGGAAGGGGATAGCCCACAACGCACTCGTCAAAATTGGTGAGCATAAGTCTGCCCTCGGAATCGCCCAGGAAAATCTCCTCCCTGAACTCGGGCGGGAGCATTATCCTGCACTTGCTATCCAGGCTTCTATGGCTGTGTCCCCTGAACATTTTTTCTTTTTAACCTCTTCCCCTTTCCACTTATTACCACCTTTTACCACTCACTTTCCCATGAAGCAAGAAAAAGTCAAGCTTTTTTTGAAAAAAAAACTTTATTCCAGGGCTGTTTTGGACTAAATAAGGGGGTGAAAAAGAAAAAACGGCCCGGATACGGGTAAAAATAAGGACGAAATATGCGAACCAAGATAATATGCACAATCGGACCGGCAAGCGACTCACCCGGGATATTAAAGGAACTGGTCCAGTCCGGGGTCCGAATGTTCAGGCTCAACTTCTCCCACGGCAGCGCAAAGGATTTTCAGACACTGGTCCGTCGCCTGCGGGACGTTGAAGAAGCCACTGGTGCGCAAATCACCCTGCTCCAGGATCTTTCCGGACCCAAAATTCGCACCGGTGAACTCCCCAAATCCCCGCTCAAGGTCTCCGAAGGAGAAACCGTGCTCATGGGCGACTCGGATTCCCGGCCGGAGGGAGAAGAAAACTTCATCCCCTTTGACCACCCGGAGCTTATAGACGAACTGGCCCCCGGGGATACGGTACGTTTAAGCGACGGGGGGCTTAAATTTCGTGTTGAGTCCATAAAGGGACGTGTGCTTACCCTGCTGTCCATGACTCCGGGACTTATCACTTCCCGCAAAGGGGTCTCCTTTCCCGGGAAAAAGTCCAAACTGCCGGCGCTTACGGAAAAGGACAAGGTGGATCTTGAGGAGGGGCTGGAACTGGGAATGGATGCAGTGGCCCTGTCCTTTGTCCAGGGTCCCGAGGACATCGCCCGGGCCAAGGCGGTAATAACCCGCAAGGGCTACCGCACTCCGGTTATTGCCAAACTGGAAAGACAGGTGGCGGTGGACCGCCTGGAGGAAATCTTAAACATAGCCGACGGAGTGATGGTCGCCCGCGGTGATCTGGGACTGGAATGCCCCCTGGCCTCGCTGCCCACTTTGCAGAAAAGGATCATCCGGGCCTGCAATCGCCGCTCCAAACCGGTGATTGTGGCCACTCAAATGCTTTTATCCATGGTGGACAACTCCATGCCCACCCGGGCGGAAACTACTGACGTGGCCAACGCAATTCTGGACGGAGCGGACGCACTCATGCTCTCCGAAGAGACAGCCGTGGGCAAATATCCTGTACAGTGCGTGCAGTACATGGCGGACATAGCGCGGGCCGCGGAAGAGCTGTATTTCGAGTCCGATCCGGAACCGGTCCGGCACTCCGGAAACTGCCCGGAGAGCTATCTGTCTTACGCCGCCTGCCTTCTTGCCGGGAACATAAAAGGTCGGGCCCTGGTGGCGCACACCGATTCCGGATCCACGGCCAGGCTCCTGAGCGCCTGCAGGCCGGCCCAGGAGATATTCGGACTCACCCCGTTCAGGGCAGTAGCCAAGTATCTGAATCTCTCCTGGGGGGTAAAACCGGTACTCATACCGGAAGAACCCGAGGATCATCTGCGGCGGGTGGAGAAATACATCCAAGAAAACCATGACTTCTATTCCGGGGAAAAACTGGTGATAACCGCCGGACATCCCAAATCCGGACAGACCCACGCCCCGACCAACCTGCTCAAGATATTCGTAAAATAGCCATGAGTCAGCTCAAACCTGAGATGCAAAAATTCGAGGAGGAATTCTACCAGATTTCCCCGGCCATCCTCTCCAGTTTTCCCAAATTCCGACTCCCCCTGAACCTGTATCACTTCAAAGAGGAAGTGGGTTCACTGGTCCCTTATTATTACGCGGAACAGCGGCTTTCCAAGGAAAAACAAGCTGAACTTGCCGAATTAAGCGCGCAGGGGGTCATTTTCGTGGCCCGCTCCGATCATCACATTTACGCCCAGCACATAAGCAAACAATTGGATCTGGTCCTGGTGGACACCCAGCTTAAGGCAAGCGAAATCGCCCTGGTCTTTAAAAACGCCCTGACCGAGGACATAGCCGCCTTTTTCGAGCAACCGGTCAAGCCGGCTCTGGAAAAGCTTCGACAATCCATTTCCATTTTCTGTGAATACATTCTTGAAGATCCCTATCGCATAAAGACATTCTATCCCCGGCTGCATGACGAATATAGCCTGGAAAACGCGGCCTTCAACGCAGGAATTATAGCCACGGCCATATACATGCAGCTGCAGTCGGAATTGAATAAAAAATATTTGGATCAAGCAACGCTTGGCTTTTTCCTCTACGATCTGGGCATAGCCAAAATACCCGCATTCATCCGGAAGAAGAAACAGAACCTGAGCCGGGAGGAGCAACAAAAATTCCTGAATCATCCCCTTGTAGGAGGGGAAATCCTCCGCAAACTGGGAATAGAGGACACACTTTCGCTGGGGAGCCTTTTGGAGCACCACGAACGGCTGGACGGGAGCGGTACCCCCCAAAGACTCAAGGGAACGCAGATAAGCCTTGCCGGACGAATAGCCGCTGTCGCCGATTACTTTGTCCGACTGACCCTGGAGGGGAGCCCGCAACTGCTCCCCATCCGCCAGGCAGCTGATCTGATTTACTCCGACCGGACCGGACTGGACCCCAAAGTAACCGGCATACTCAAAAACATCACCCTCCTGCCTGCATTTGATCCGCAGAAAAGTTGATTCACCCCGGGGCGCATCCC
>CAZTKE010000016.1:0-3388 GCA_964614055.1 uncultured Desulfovibrionales bacterium
GGGTCCTCGACGCTTAATGTGGATTTTCTTCGCCTGACCCTTTTGGATGCCAAACTTCCGGCTCGGTGTTTTCTAAGCTCCGCCAAAGGGGGATGTTTGCCCCCTTCCGGCACTCAAATCAAAAATTTGAGTGCCGGAATTCCCCCTTTTGGCGGAGCCAAGAAAACATGCGAGCCTCTCGTTAAAAGCATCCAAAAGGATCAGGCGAAGAAATATAAAAAATCCACGCACTGTGTCGGAGAGCCAAATTTTCTTGCCTTAATTTATTCTTTCCCCTGGTAATTGTTGCTCCATGAGGGAAGAGAACTGTCCAAGTTTACATATTCATTGCTTGACATATACCCAATTCAACTTATATATCGTGATATAGCGATATATGCTTTTTAGTATAGGAGCCTGGAAATGAGGGAATTTATAAAGGTGATGAAGGCCCTGTCCGACAGGACGCGGGTCAAGATCGTAAAGATGCTCCAGCGAAGGGAGATGTGCGTCTGTGAGATCCAGAAGGCTCTGGGCATTGCCCAGTCCACTGCCAGCAAGCATCTGAAGATATTGGAAGAGGCCGGGCTGACCACTTATACCAAGGACGGGCTGTGGGTGAACTATTCCCTGGCCGACGGTTCGGATAGCCCGTATGCCGCAGAAATGCTCAAGAAGTGCAGAAGCTGGCTGGAGGATGATCCGGAAGTAATCGAGCTTATGCGCCGGCTTCCGGAAATAAGACGCGAGGATATATGCCGGTCGCGAAGCTGTTCTTCCGAAGAAGAGCAGGGCGGAGTTTATTAAATAAAAAAACAGGAGGGAGAGTAATGGATATCAAGGTCTTGGGTCCCGGTTGCCCGAAATGCAAAAAGGCCGAGGAAGTGGTCATGCAGGCCGTTACCGACTCCGGTGCGGAGGCAAACGTGGAAAAGGTCACGGACAGCATGGAGATCGCGAAATACGGGGTGTTCGGCACTCCGGCCGTGGTTGTGGACGGCGAAGTCAAATCTGTGGGCAAGGTGCCCAAAAAGGATGATGTTATGGAGTGGATCAAATAATTTTAAATCCGGTCCCTTGGCCGGATTTAAAATTACTGAACGTTCAGGAATTAGAGCGAGGAGTTGAATGAATACATCCACTGCAAAGAAATTGCCCCTTATGGATAGATTTTTGACCCTGTGGCTGAAAAAGAGATACTTTCCGTACGCGGTACAGACCCCGACCGGGGTATGTCACGTGACGTGCCGGGATGAAATCCATTGAATGTTCAAAACAATAAAGGAAACCAACAGTCCATGAATGCGAATGTTAAAAAGGTGTTCATTGCCGCAGCAGTGATCCTTGCGGCAGTGGTACTCTGGAATATGTTTCAGTACGGAACCGGCCCGAAAACAGATATGCAGCCCGCATCCGGGAACGCGGCGGTAAAATCGCCCGCACCCGGGGATGTGCTAATGCTCGATCTGGGGTCGGACGAATGCAAGCCGTGCATAATGATGGCCCCGATTCTGGAAGAATTGAAAAAGGCCTATGCCGGCCGGGCCAGGATTATGTTCATCGATGTCTGGAAGAACAGGGATGAAGCCAAAAAATACGGAATTCAGGCCATTCCCACCCAGATATTCTTTAATGCAAAAGGGGAAGAAGTGGCCCGGCATACCGGATTTATGGACAAAGAATCCATTGTCCGCCAATTGACCCGGATGGGAGTGGAGCCTCCGGAGAAGTATAAAGATTTTTGATTGCATTCCGTAATTACAGGGAAAACAGGATATGCTTGATCAGCTTTTGATCGCGGTCAATCAATGGATGTCCGGGGGTACAGCCCTGGCCCTGGCCGGAGCCTTTATCTGGGGGATGGTAAGCGTACTCTTGAGTCCGTGTCATCTGGCCTCCATCCCCCTGATCGTGGCCTATGTGGGCGGGCAGCAGACCGCAGTGAATCCTAAAAGGGCCGGATGGTATGCCGGGGCTTTCACCCTGGGTCTTTTCATCACCATTGCCGCGGTGGGCATCGTCTGCGCCATTCTGGGCCGTATGCTCGGGGATGTTGGGATCTGGCTGCAAATGGCGGTGGGCGGGATATTGATCTGGGTCGGACTGGGCATGATGGGCGTGCAGGCCTGCACCATGTCCGGTGGGATGCTGTATCGGCTAAAACTGCGCGGGATCCACGGGGCCTTCGGGCTGGGGCTGGCCTACGGGATTCTGTCCGGGTCGTGCACTTTCGGGTTTATCGCCCCCATTCTGGCCATTGTTACCGTGCAGCAGGAGGTTTTCTTCGGATCAATGATGATGCTTTTATTCGCCCTGGGGCATTGCCTGCCGATTGTTTTCGCCGGTAGCTCCGCGGCTGCTGTGCGTAGACTCACCGAAAGCGCCGCCTGGCGGGGCGCGGGATTCTGGTTCCGCAAAGGCGCCGCAGTGATTATTTTTGTCCTGGGCGTTTATTTTATATCCAGTCCAATTTTAAAGACTTTGTAGATGTTTACCCGGGAAATCCACTTCAAACGTCGAGAACCGCAGAAATACGTGGAAGCTCTCCGGGAAATTAAAATTAGGAGAGGGAGATGAATATAAAAGAGCGTTATAAGTTGCTGCTGTTGATAGGCTTTTTCCTGGTAGCCTATTACGTGCCCTGGAACAGCGAGATAGTCCGCCAGGCCGGGCTGGAGGCGTTCATGATGCTCCGGGAATACGCCCGGGAGCACGTTTTGACCTGCCTGATACCGGCCTTTTTTATTGCCGGGGCCATTGCCGTGTTTGTCTCCCAGGCCTCGGTAATCAAATATTTCGGGGCCCAGGCCAATAAATTCCTTTCCTATTCCGTGGCCTCGGTGTCCGGCACCATCCTGGCGGTTTGTTCCTGCACGGTGCTCCCGCTTTTTGCCGGGATTTATTCCCGGGGTGCGGGAATAGGTCCGGCCACTGCCTTTTTGTATTCCGGTCCGGCCATAAATGTTTTGGCCATTGTGTTTACCGCCCGGGTTCTGGGCTGGCAGCTGGGCCTGGCCAGGGCGGTGGGCGCGGTATTTTTCGCCGCCATTGTCGGCCTTTCCATGCATTTTATCTTCCGCAAGGATGAAGCAAAACGCCAGGCCGGGCAGATGCATCTCCCGGATGAAGAAGGAGAGGGCCGGTCTCTTTTTCAGGAAGGCGCATTCATGCTGGTCTTGGTCCTTATCCTTATATTCGCCGCGTTTGCCAAGCCTTCCCAGGATGCGGCCGCGCTGTGGAAAAGCATTTTTCAGGCCAAGTGGATAGTCACCGGCGTCCTTCTGGTCATCCTCGGATTTATCCTCAAGTCCTGGTTCAAGCGCGAGGAACTCGGGGACTGGGTGAACTCCACCTGGGGGTTCATGAAGCAGATATTTCCCCTGCTTTTCGCCGGTGTCCTTTTCGCCGG
>CAZTKE010000016.1:3488-11307 GCA_964614055.1 uncultured Desulfovibrionales bacterium
CTGATCGTCATCGGCAGCGTCATGGGCTGGAAAAAGACCGGCACATTCGCCGGGATCATCGTTGTCTTGTCCACTCTGGTGGGCATGGCCTACGGGACCATTGTCGCCTAGCCGGGCCGGGGTTTGATTTATCTAGCAGTCCCTGGAAATCAATATGTCTGGGTACTACCAAAGACCGTAGCATACGATCATTTGATGAGGATATTGGAAAAATTTTCTTGCCTGGGTCCTGAAAATAGGCAATAATTTTTACAAGTGTTTTTCATATATCAAACGGTAATAGGGAGGAAGTATGTTTGTATCTAGGGCGGGAAAGTCCCGGGGGAGGTATTGTCTGGTTCTGCTTGCCTGTTTTTTTCTGGCCGGCTGTTTTGCAACCGCCACCAAGCACGGTCCGCCGCCTATGCAGAAAAGGCCGGGAACGCCCCCCGAGGCGGCCATGCTCCCCGTGCGGAACACCAATGATGCTGCAGTCGCGGAATTCGTGACCGAAAAGGTCAAGACCTGTCTGCAAAAACGCAATGTGCTCAAGTTCGTGGATCAGGCCCGGGTGGATCAGGCGGCTGAGGCCAGCGGATATGATTTCGGGACCATGTTCGGTCTGGACGAAAGCGAATACAAGAGTCTGGCGGATAAACTAGACGCAGACTATACGATGCACGGAACCATTTCCGTGAGCAAAAATCTGACTTTTTCCGGATGGAGAAAGGATGTGGATGTGTATCTGTATTTAAATAACAAAACCGGGAACAAAGTGGACAGCTGGCGCTCCCTGACCAGTTTTACCTGGGCGCAGGGGGAAGATGCCGTGAATGTCGAAGTCATGGCCGAGTCCGCGGCCAATCATATTTGCGCCAAGATGCTCGAAAGGGAATATTAGATCCGGATTCTTGCAGGCCAAGTATTCAGTCTTTAAGGACATAAACCCCGGGCGGCGATTTTACGCCGCCCGGCCGTATTTGAAAAACACGCACTTCATCCTGAGAAAACCGCCTCAGTAACAGATATTCGACCTCCACTAATTTCCCCCGCACGCTCCATGTTTTTTTGCCTTTTTTATCCATCATAGACGTTTGAACTGGATTTCCTATGTCTGATCCTTTTGGCCTATCAAACTTCCGCTTCGGTGCCTTCAAAGCTTCGCCTAGAAAACATGCAAGATACTCGTAAAAAGTATCCAAAAAGTTCAGGCGGAGGAGATATAATAAATCATGGGCTATGACGGAGAGCTCATTTCCGTATTCATGTTGACAGATGGACGGTTGCAAACATAACCATAAACAGGATGGTTATGTTAGAATCAAGTGTTAAATTATCAACCCGGGAGGTTTTATGGCTGCTAAAAAGATACTGATGCTGGTCGGGGACTATGTTGAGGACTATGAAGCCATGGTTCCCTTGCAGATGCTGCAGATGGTCGGGCACGAAGTGGATACCGCCTGCCCGGACAAGAAAGCCGGAGACAGCGTGGCCACTGCTGTGCACGATTTCGAGGGGGAGCAGACCTACAGTGAAAAAAGAGGGCACAATTTCGCGATAAGCGCGGATTTTGAGGCAATCGATCCGGAAAAATACGATGCTTTGGTTTTGCCCGGCGGCCGGGCCCCGGAATATATCCGCCTCAATCCCAAAGTGATTTCCATTGTCCGCCATTTCGCGGAGGCGGACAAACCCATCGCCTCCATCTGTCACGGGCAGCAGATTTTGGCCGCGGCCGGGGTGGTCAGCGGCAAGACCTGCACCGCCTATCCCGCGGTCCGGCCGGACCTGGAGCAGGCCGGGGCAACGTGGAGCGAGGTCAATGCGACCGTGAGCAACGCGGTCGTGGACGGGAACTTGGTGACCGCGCCCGCCTGGCCGGCGCATCCGGAATGGATCCGGGCCTTTTTGCAAGTGCTGGGCAGCAGGATAGAGCCCTGATTCATAAATACCCTTACGTGTGATTTTGAATGCGCCCCCGGCACTCACTTTGTTTCCAAGCCTTTTTTAAAGCCATTTAATTGGTTTAAAAAGTGAGTGCCGGGCTGGCGTTTAAATCCGGCATTAAAGGTTTTGTGCAGGCTTTTTTTGTTCCTTCCGGAGTAAGTAATGATTTCCCAAGCTTTGATTTCCGAATTTCGGGCGCTTTTGGGCGCGCAGAACGTATTCGCGGACAAGACGGACAGGAGCGTTTACGCCTATGATTCCGCCGTGTTGGAACCGGTGATTCCGGAAATCGTCCTCAGGCCGACGGATACGCGGACTCTGGGTCGGGTGATCAAGCTGTGCCGGGAAAACTCCCTGCCTATTACCGCAAGGGGGGCGGGCACCAATTTAAGCGGGGGAACAATACCGCACCGAGAAAACGGGGTGGTCCTTTTGACCAACGGCCTGAACAGGATCTTGGAGATAAATACCCGGGATCTTTACGCCCGGGTCCAGCCCGGGGTGATTACCGCGGATTTGGCCCTGGAGGCGGAAAGGTGCGGACTTTTTTATCCCCCGGACCCGGCCAGCGGAAAGGTTTCCACCCTGGCCGGGAACGTGGCCGAGAACGCCGGGGGGCTTTTGGGGCTGAAGTACGGAGTGACCAAGGACTATGTTGTGGGTCTGGATTTTTTCGACGCGGGCGGGGAGCTTATAAGGACCGGGGGGAAAACCGTTAAATGCGTAACCGGCCTGAATCTCTCCGGACTTATGACCGGGTCCGAGGGGACCCTGGGAATATTCAGCGAAATCATCCTCAAGCTGATCCCGCCGCCCCGGGACAGTCAGGCCATGCTGGCTGTTTTTGATTGCGTGGAAAAGGCCTCGGAGGCAGTCTCCGAGATAATCGCAAGCAGGATCATGCCCTGTACTCTGGAGTTTCTGGACAATTTCACCATAAGGACCGTGGAGGATTTCAGCCGGGCCGGTCTGCCCACCTCGGCCGGAGCCATGCTTTTGATCGAGGTTGACGGTCATCCGGCCCAGGTCCGGGAGGAAGGGGAGGAAGTCATCCGGATATGCAGGTCCGGGGGAGCGGACTACGTGCATGTGGCCGAAGACGGGCGGGAAAGGGAAAGGTTGTGGCAGGCCCGCAGGGACGCCTTGCCCGCCCTGGCCAGGCTGCGGCCGACCACCATTCTTGAGGACGCCACCGTGCCCAGGAGTAGAATCCCGGAGATGGTCCGGGCCACGGGCCGCATTGCCCAAAAATACGGATTGGACATCGGCACCTTCGGCCATGCCGGGGACGGTAATCTCCATCCCACCATACTCACCGACCGCAGGGACAAGCAGGAATTCGCCCGAGTGGAAAAGGCCATAGAGGAGATTTTTGATGCCGCCCTGGACCTGGAGGGGACGCTGTCCGGGGAGCACGGCATCGGGCTGGCCAAGTCCCAATATATGCAAAAGGAGTTGAACAGGGGGACAATGCTCTATTCCCGCAAGATCCAAAAGGCCCTGGACCCGGAGGGCATCCTCAATCCGGGGAAGATATTCGGGGACTGAAATGCGGGATGTGAAGCAATTGGCCGATATGCTGACGGGCCTTGAGGATCGGATGGCCGCGTGCATGCAATGCGGCATGTGTCAGGCGGTTTGTCCCCTGTATCGCGAATCCGGCCTGGAGATGGACGTGGCCCGGGGGAAAATCGCCCTGGTACGCAATCTGGGTTTGGAGATCCTGGACGATCCGCGGGCGGTCAAGGCCAGGCTGGAGCGCTGTCTTTTGTGCGGCTCCTGCGCGGCCGGATGTCCCAGCGGAGTGGATGTAATGGAGATTTTCGTCCGTTCCAGGATGATTATCACCGGGTATCTGGGTCTGTCCGCGTTTAAAAAGACGGTTTTCCGGGGAATACTTTCCCGGCCCGGGGTTTTTGATTTTTCCCTGCGCACGGCCGCCGGATTGCAGAGAATTTTCGCCACGGCCGCGAACCCGGAAATGGGCACTTTCCGGTCCCGGATCCCGGCCAAAGCGTTTAAGGAAAGGCATTTTCCGGCCCTGGCCGGGGAGCCCTGGCATAAACGGGTGCATTCCCCGGGTCCGGACCGGGAGAACACGTCAAACCAAATCGCCTTTTATCCCGGCTGTCTGACGGACAAGGTGTTCCCGGAGGTGGCCGCGAGCTGCGCAAATATTTTTAAAGAATACGGCTTCGGGATGTATATGCCGGGGAGTCCGGCCTGCTGTGGAATCCCCGCGCTGGCTTCCGGGGATGTTAAGTCCTTTAAAAGACTTGTCCGGCATAATCTGGATTTGTACGCGGGCGGCGGTTTTTACCGCCTGATCACCCCCTGCGCCACCTGCACGTCCACCATACGCAAGACATGGCCCATGCTTGCCGATCTGTTTACCCCGCGGGAGCGGGAAATGATTTTCTCCCTGGCGGATAAGACCCTGGATATAACCGAGTTTTTGGCGGACAAAATCTCTTCCGGGCCCAAAGAAGAAAAACGCGCAAAGAGCGGGGTGGTAACCTATCATGACCCTTGCCATCTTAAAAAATCCCTGGGAATAGAAAATCAGCCGCGAGAGATCCTGCGGGCCGCTTCCGGGTACATTTTCCGGGAGATGCCCGGGGCGGAGAGTTGCTGCGGCATGGGCGGGAGCTTCAATCTGGAGCATTATTCCCTTTCCCGGCGCATCGGGGAGCGCAAGCTGAAGAATATCCTGGCCGTGAACCCGGACTGTGTGGCCACTGCCTGTCCGGCGTGCATGATCCAGCTTATGGATGTGATTTCCCGGGCGGGACACACTATTAAGGTCAGGCATGTGGTCCAGGTTTATGAGCAATACTCCGGGGATGGATAGGATACGTATCAAATGCGGAGGAACCAAAAAAGGGAAAGCGGCGGCTCAAGGTGAGCTTGGCCCGCAATTTAAAGAGTGTATTAACCGCCCGTCCGGCACTCAGGATATTTGAGTGCCGGACTCAAGACACAAAGGGCGCCAAGGAATGCAGGAAGTTTTTTTCATTTGCCGCCTGCCCGGCAAATGAAAAGGCAGGCCTTGTCCAAAACCGTTACCCGGTTTTGGACAACACCTCTTCTTCGTGTTCTTCGCGACTTGGCGGTTCAAACTTTTTTTAGGACGGGGTGTTATGAGTAAGTCATTAACGGCCGAGGAACATATGCTGCAAACTTTTGTCCGCAAGGCGGGGCAAGCCTCGGCAGTGGTGGAGTTCCGCCCGGATATGGACAGTGTTCTGGACTATGCCCTGGATATCTGCCTTAAAAAAGACAGCCGGGATGTACTCGTATCCGAAGATTCCAGCCAGTCATCTCCAGCCGGGGAGAAGATAATCGCCGCCCCGGGCCTGGAAGATAAATTTGTACACAGATTAAAAGAAATGTGCGTTTCCAATGCGGTTCGTCTGGTTACTTCAGGGCTGAACCACTATCCGGGAGGCATTGATCTGGGTTTGACCCATGCGGACTGGGGCATAGCCGAAACCGGGACCCTGGTGGTGAACACGGACGGCGAGGATAAACGTCTGGCCGGGATGATAAGCGAGTTTCACGTAAATATATTGCCGGAGTCGCGAATCGAGGCGAACAGTTTTGATCTGGAGGATCAGCTGGGGAAGCGTTTTGCCTCCGCCCCGGACTATACCTCGTTTATAACCGGTCCCAGCCGCACCGCGGACATAGAAAGGGAGCTCACCCTGGGGGTGCACGGGCCGCTGCAGCTGCATATCCTGATCCTGCGCGGGGCGTAGTTTGAGCACGCGGCGTTTGCTGCAAAGGTCCGGAAAAATCGGAGTATCTCATGCACACGGCCAAAAACAGGCGGGAATATCGCAAGGGAATAAAAAAGGCCCTTAAGAACGGATTCCAGCGCCAAGCCCTAAACAGGTTCGCTGAATCCTACCGGGAAAGCAGACAGGAGGCGTTTTCCGGATATGATCTCAGTGCTCTGATCCGGGAGATTGCCGAATCCAGGGATGCGTCCATCGCGGCCATGGATGAGCTGTACAAGGAGTTCAAAAAGAACGCGGAAAATGCCGGTGCCCGGGTGCATTTCGCCGGCAATGCCCGGGAGGCCAATGAAACCATTTTAAAAATCGCCCGGGAAAACGACTGTTCCCGGGTGGTCAAGTCCAAGTCCATGACCGCGGAAGAGACCATGCTTAACCCCTTTCTGGAAGAGCATGGACTCCAGGTCACGGAGACCGATCTCGGGGAATGGATTATTCAGCTGAGACGGGAAGGCCCCACGCACATGGTCATGCCGGCCATTCATCTGTCCCGGGAGCAGGTCGGCGAGCTTTTTTCCCGGGTAACCGGGGAGCCTGTAAAAAGTAATATCCCCGAACTGGTCCGGGTGGCCAGAAAGGAGCTTAGGCAGAGGTTCATCCGGGCGGACATGGGCATATCCGGGGCCAATTTCGCCCTGGCGGACAGCGGGACCATCGGCGTGGTCAGCAACGAGGGCAACGCCAGGCTGGTGACCACGCTGCCCCGGGTGCACGTGGTTCTGCTCGGGCTGGACAAGCTGGTTTTCGGCCTGCATGACGCCTTGCGCAATCTAAAGGGGCTTACCAGAAACGCCACCGCCCAGGCCATTACCTCCTACGTGACCTGGATAACCGGGGCCGGACCGTGCGCGGCCTCCCCGGACGGGAGAAAGGAGATGCACATAGTCTTTCTGGACAACGGCAGATCCCTTTTAGCCCGGCATCCGGTCTTTTCCAGCGCGCTTCGCTGCATGCGCTGCGGGGCCTGCGCCAATGTCTGTCCGGTGTACAAAATGATCGGGGGCAGGGAGTTCGGTCATATTTATATCGGGGCCATCGGCCTGATTTTGACCTATTTTTTCCACGGCCGGGAAAAGGGCAGAAATTTGATCCACAATTGCCTTAACTGTCAGGCCTGCCGGGAGGTGTGCATCGCCGGGATTGATCTGCCCCGGCTGATAAAGGAAGTGCAGGCCCTTATCCGGGATCGGGAGCGGCCGGCGGTGCTGGATGCCGCGGCCTCCGGGCTGCTGACCAACAGGAAACTTATGCACGGCCTTTTAAGGGCGGCCTGTCACGCGCAGTATCCCATCTCCGGGGGCGGGCCGTTTTTGCGGCACCTGCCGGAATTCTTCCTGCGGGATCACGGCTTCAAGGCCTTGCCCGCTTTGGCCAAAAAACCGTTTCGGGACAGATGGCCGGAAATCAAATCCGAAATTCCCGCGCCGAAATACAAAGTGGCCCTTTTTACCGGCTGTCTGCAGGATTTTGTCTATCCGGAGCAGCTCGAGGCCGCTTTAAGGGTTCTCTACCGTTCCCGGGTGCGGGTGGATTTCCCCGCGGCCCAGGGCTGCTGCGGGCTACCGGCGTATATGCTCGGGAATAAACATGCCGCCAAAGAAGCGGCCCTGTACAATATTTCCTCATTTAATCCGGCAAATTACGATTTTATTTTGACCTTGTGTGCTTCCTGCGCCTCGCATCTGAAAAACAATTATCCCTTGCTTATCGGGGATATTCCGGGCCGGGAGCCCAAAGTCAGGCAGTTTTGCGACAGGGTGCTGGATTTCAGCTCTTTTGTGCGGGAACACGCGGGATTTAAAAAAGATTGGGAAGAAGGGAGGGAGAAAAAGTTCGCTTATCACGCCCCGTGTCATCTGTGCCGGGGGCTCGGCGTATATTCCGCGCCCAAGGAAATCCTAAAGGCGGCCGGGCTTACTTATGTCCCCTGTCCGGGGGAGGATTCCTGTTGCGGATTCGGAGGGTCCTATTCGGTCAAATTCCCGGAGATTTCCGGTGAAATCGCGATTAATAAACTGGAAGAAGTCCGGAAAAGCGGTGCTTCCATTCTGGCAACCGACTGTCCCGGCTGCATAATGCAGCTTCGGGGAACTGCG
>CAZTKE010000016.1:11407-19153 GCA_964614055.1 uncultured Desulfovibrionales bacterium
TTCCATTCTGGCAACCGACTGTCCCGGCTGCATAATGCAGCTTCGGGGAACTGCGGAAAAGCAGGGATACGATCTTCAAGTCCGGCATACCGCGGAAATATTGGCCGACTGCGAATGAAGAAAAAACAGACCGGCCGTGGTCTGTTAAGTTATAATTTACGGTTCTTTTGGTTCTAGGGTACGATGCCGGGAATTAGCTTAAAAATTTAGGAATCGCTCGTTGGGGCTGAAGTGCAAGACACTTTTTATTCTCGTCTCCAGCACTCAGGCTAACGCCTGAGTGGTTGGACAGGCCCTCGAAGACTCGGTCGGAACACGGAGAAAGAGGGGGAAGAAAGAAATTTTCTGCCGCAGATTGCGCAGATCCACGCAGATCGAAGAAAGTAAGGGTATTTTTTTATCAGCGCAGATCCGCGAGATCAGCGGTTATTTTTTCCCGTAATTTTCTGTGTTTCAAGGGCCGCTTCGGACCGCTTTGCCCCAGCTTTAGAATAGTTTGCCGTTCCGGATGAGGTTGGAAAGGGAGAGCATACCCACTATCTCGCTGTTTTCCACCACCGGGGCCCGGCGTATTCCGGATCTGTACAAAAGCCGGGCTACGTAACGCACATCCATATTCCCGGGCACGGTCAAAACCGGTTTGGTCATCATTTCGTACACGTTTACTTCATCCGGGGAGCAGCCGGGAATGATCACCGTGGTGATAAAGTCCTGGACAACCAGAATACCCCATTCGTCGTCCTGGTGCCTTTTGTCCACGAGCAGGCTGGGCACCTTTTCCGCGCGCATCTTTTCCGCGGCTTCCCTGGCCGTGGCCATGCCGTCGATGGAGACCACCTTGGTGTACATGACATCCCTTGCCCGTATGATCCGACGTTTTTTTTGATCCATTTCTTTCCCTTTTTCGGCTGGTTTGTGTTTGCAGCAGATCCTGCGCCCGCTTTTCGCGCGCCGGTTTTTTATCTAGAAATAGCTTTCCCGGACTTCTTCCTTGAATTTCTCTATCTGGCTTTCCAGGCCCAGGACCTGGTCCACCGGAAGGGAAAAGGCTATGCCGGTGCCCGGTTTGTGAAATTTGCCCGCCTTTTTTATGGCTTCCATGATTTTGCTCACCAGATGCTCCTCCACCAGAAACATGATTATATCGGTCTGCGCTTCCAGGGAGAGCCCGAAAAAGGTCTTGGCCTCGCGCATGCCCGTTCCCCGGGACTGGATAATGGTCGCCCCGGTGGCTCCCGCCTCTTTGGCCGCGTCCACCACCTTGTCCGTGATGGTCGGCTTTACCGAGGATAAAATGAGTTTAAAGCGCATCTTCCTTCTCCTTGAACTGTTTTGATTTCCTGTTTATCCGCCATTGCATAAGTTGAGCGTAACTCATTACCGCGATAATTGCGAACAGTTGGGCAAAGGCAATAAGTCCAAATCCGTCCAGGGCCGGGTTGCGGCCGGGCACGCTGGCGGAAAGACCCAGTCCCAGGGCCGCGACCAGGGGGACGGTTACTGTAGATGTGGTCACCCCTCCGGAATCATAGGCCAAGGGGACTAATTTTTTTGGAGTAAAAACTGTTTGTATTATAACGATAACATAACCTATAAGAATGTATATATAAAGGGGTGTTCCGGTCACGATGCGGAATGTGCCCAAGCTTATTCCAAAAGCGACTCCAATGGCTACCGCGATTCTGAGTCCCCACTGGCTGATGGTGCCCGCGGAAACCTCGTTGGCTTTGAAGGCCACAGCGATAAGAGACGGTTCGGCAATGGTGGTGGCGAATCCGATCATGGCCGCAAAGAGATAAATCCAGCCGTAAGACAGCCAGTCAACTCCACCGGATTCCTGCGAGATTCCCAGCCAGGCCGGGTCGGAAAGTTGTTCGGCCATGATCCTGCCCAGGGGAAAAAGGGCCTTTTCCAGTCCGGCCAGAAAAAGGGCCAGGCCGAGAACCACATAAAACCCCCCGACAATCACTTGCGGCAGCCGGGGTATGGACTGGCGCAAAACCAGAAGCTGAAAACCGATGATCAGAACCAGAATGGGAAGCACATCCCAGAAGGTGGCCAGCAGTGTGTTTCCAAATTCGTGTATAAAACCCATAAGCCGCCTTTCTTAAAAAATGATCAGGCCGTAGCCGATGACAAAGATGATCGGCAACAGGGTGGAAAAGGCAATGAGCCCGAATCCGTCCAGAAGCGGGCTGCGGCCCTTGATTATAGAGGACAGGCCCACGCCCAGGGCAGTGACCAAGGGCACGGTTATCGTGGAAGTGGTCACCCCGCCCGAGTCATAGGCAATGCCTATAATTTCTTTTGGGGCAATTGCGGTCATGAGCATGACCATAATGTATCCGCCGATAATCAGATAGTGAATAGGCCAGCCGCGAATGATGCGTATCACGCCGATGAGGATGGCCAGTCCCACGGAAACGGCCACAGTCAAACGCAGATTGAATGCGTAGTCTTTAAGGGCTCGGGGGGCCTGATCGATAAGACCTTCCTCTGCTGCTACTTTGGCGGCCTCGGCCGCAACCGCGATTAGTGCGGGCTCGGCAACCGTGGTGGAAAATCCCAGGGCGAAAGCAAAGGTTAGGAGCCAGAACAGGCTGCCCTTTCTGGCCAGGGCATGGGCCATGTTCTCCCCGATGGGGAACAGGCTCATCTCCAGTCCCTGGACAAACAGGGCGAGTCCGGCAACGACCAGGGCGGTCCCGAAAAGGACTTCTCCCACCTGGGGCAAAGGCTGGCGCAAAACCAAAAGCTGGAAAAAGGCAATAACCAGGATGATGGGCAAAAGATCGGTCAGTGCCTGTTTGATTTTGTCCAGGACAAAGGAGAGAATGATAGTTGCTTTTTTCCGGGAGAGGGGCATAAATTCCTTGATTTTGCCGTTGGGGTTGTACAAACAAGTTTAATTTTTAATCGGGTATAAGTCCAGAAAATATCCCCGCCGGACTGGGAAAAAGATGTCCTGTCCCGTTTCCCCCAGCAACCACTAAACAACATAAACACGTAAGCACATAACCACCTACCCGGACAGGGTCGGCTTGGCATGGGAGCCGTTTCTTTTCCTTGATCCCGGTACCGATGTTGAATTAATCTGCCGCTTTTACCGTATTTTAAGGGCGATTATTTTAAAATTCAGGGGTGTGCATATATTGATTGATTTAAGAAAAAATCTGGATCGGGAATACAAGAATCTGCTTTTTGAAGGCATATACTCCGAACCCGGAGTGTTTGAAATCGAAGAGGCACTGATCCGGCTGGCCAAGGATAAGCGGGTGCAAGACCTGGTTCCGGAGGTCGCGGGCAGTCTTTGCGCGCTGCGCGAGGCCCGGGATGCCGGGGACATGGAGAAAAGGGAAACCGAGCTTCTGGCCCTGTATCTTGCTTTGCACGGGGCGGGGTCGCGCTATAAAAAGGAGGAAAAGGACATGTTCCGGGCCAGCCAGGGGATCGAATGCCTGCCCGGAGGGATACTGCCCCTGGTCCTTTCCAGCCGGCTTATAGACGGGGACAGTGTGGTGGCCGATCTGGGCTGCGGCAACGGCCTGCAGGGGCTTATGCTGCAAATGCTTCGTCCGCACCGAAAGACGGTCCAGGCCGAGCTTTGCGGGGAGCTGATTTCCGTTGGCCAGCTGTACCAGAAAATACTCGGGCTGGATACACAGAGCGTGAAATGGTTTCACGGGGATATCTCCGAGGTCCTTTTGGGCGGTGTGGATTTGGTGTACATGTACCGCCCGGTGCGGCCTTCAAAACAGGGCGGTGAAATATATAGAAAAATAGCTGAAAGGATTTCCGCACTGCCGCACGCGGTGCGGGTGATCAGTCTGGCCGACTGCCTGAACGGCTATTTGGGAGACGCTTTTTACATCCTTTATCAAAACGATTTTTTGACGGTTTTTTCTTCGGTTGAGGCGCAATACACCGAGCGGATTTTAAATGAGAATTGACGTGGAACCGGGATGACCATACTCTGGAACTACCTTTTTGGGGTCCTCGACTTTTTATGCCGGATTCCTTCGCCTGATCCTTAAAATTAATTTCTGTAGCCGGACGCAAAAAAATAGTGTTCTTAAATCACGGGAAAAGACAGTCGAAAACAAGCAGCAGGGGGTGTCATGGACAGTTCGCAAAAAAAGTTGCCGCTTATTTCCGTATCCTTTCTGGTCCTGGGTAACTGCCTGGGCGTGGGCGTGCTCGCCCTGCCGGTCAAATCCGGTCTGTGCGGATTCTTTCCCGCTTTGCTGGGAATTGTCCTGGTATGGGCGATGATGCTTACTTCCGCGTTCGTGATCGGGTATAAGATCAATATGCAAAAAAGCAGCACCTTTGACATCCCCTCCTTTTATGCCCAGGAGACCAATCAGCTGGGAAAATGGGTGGCCATAGCCTGCAACCTTATTCTCCTTTACGGCGTCCTGGTTGCCTATCTGAGCGGGATGACCACGATTATAAACAACCTCATCCCTGCAAAGCTGAGTGACTCACTGGTCACGACCGTCTACTTCCTGTTGACCACGGCCCTTATATTGTTCGGCTCCGCGATCATGCGCAAGGGTAACATGTTTATAGTCATCGCGGTGTGGATATCCTTTGTCTTTTTGATTATCTACGGAGCCCAGGATTTTGAATTGAGCAAGCTCGGCTCCGCGGACTGGGGATTCTTTCCCATCGGGATCCCGGTGGCGGTCTCCGCCTTTCATTTCCACAATATAATCCCCACTGTTTCCCGCTCCCTGAATCATGATGTCCGGGCCACGCGCAAGGCCATATTCATCGGTGTGGGCCTGGGGCTGGTCATTAATCTGGTCTGGGTGCTTATCGTCCTGGGCACCCTGCACCGGATGGGGCTGGATCCGAACAGCATTGAAGAGGCCTATTGGCATGATCTTCCGGCGACAATACCCATGGACAGGCTGCTTCATTCCCGGGTTTTCGAGATATCCGGGTTCGTGTTCGCCTTTCTGGCGGTGACTGCCTCGTATATCGCCAACGGCACCGGTTTGTTCGGGTTTATCCGGGATATGACCGATACATACCTGAACACCCAAAACAAGGTCCTGGTGGCCGCGCTCAGCTTTCTTCCTCCCCTGGCAGTGACCTTGATTTATCCGGATATATTCCTTTCCGCATTGGATGTGGTCGGGGGCATCGGGGAGACCGTCCTGTTCATAATCCTTCCCGGTTATATTCTTTTCAAGATGTGCCGGGGGAGATATTATTGGGGATACGTCCTGGGGTGGATAATGTTTTTGCTCGGGCTTATGATCGCCGCATACGCGCTCTTGGACAAGATCGGAATTGTGGACCTGGCTCCGGTCATGCCCGGGGCGTAACCGGCGGTTGAAACTCTCGCGATGAAATGGATCGGGTAGGGGATGCAAAAATGCGTTTTTTCACGGAACCATTTTTAGGCGGGATTTTTAATCCGGGGAGGTAATATGAAAGGAAAGCTGTCCCGGCGCGGTTTTTTGAAATCACTGGGAGCGGGAACCGCTGCCGTTGTTTTGCCCTCCACGTTTGCCGCCGCTTCCCGGGGGGAGGAGCTGGCCACGCTTCTGGATCTTTCCAAATGCGTCGGCTGCGAGGAGTGCGTGTATGCCTGCCGGGATGTGAACGCGCCCAAATTCCCGGAGCCCAAAAAGCCTTTCCCCGAAATGTATCCGGACCGGGTCCCGGTGCAGGACTGGTCGGATAAAAGGGAAGTTGCCGACAGACTGACTCCGTACAACTGGCTGTATATCCAGAGGGCGCATGTGCGGTATGAGGGCGAAGACCGGGACATAAACATCCCCAGGCGCTGTCTGCACTGCCGGAATCCGCCCTGCGCCAATCTGTGCCCGTGGGGAGCGGCCCGCAAGCTGGATAACGGCATAGTCCGCATCGATGACCGCATCTGCCTGGGCGGGTCCAAGTGCAACAAGGTCTGTCCCTGGCACATTCCCCAGCGCCAGACCGGGGTGGGGCTTTATCTGAAACTCTTGCCCTCCTTTGCCGGGAACGGAGTCATGTATAAGTGCGACCGCTGCTATGACCGGATTGCGGCGGGAAAAATTCCGGCCTGCATTGAGGCCTGCCCCTTCGGGGTGCAGAGCATCGGCCCCAGGGAGGAAATACTGGCCCGGGCGCATAAGCTGGCCCGGGAAATGCCCGGCTTCATTTACGGGGAGCAGGAAAACGGCGGGACCAACACCCTGTATGTCTCCCCGGTGCCGTTTGAAATACTGGATGCGGCGATTGAGAAGGGACCGGGCCGTCCCGGGCTCGCCCGGTATCCGGACCGTCTGGAAGCGGAGGCGGACCTGTCCGGGGCCATGCTCATCGCCCCGTTTGCCGGAGTGGCCGCCGGGGCCCTGCATGCCGTGCGTCTGGCCCGCAAAAACCGCTCCGAGGGAGGCGACGATGAATAAGCGAGCGCTTCCCTTGTGGCTGGGAGTTTTTTTCAAAATCCTGGTCTTTGTCCTGGCCGTTTCCGGACTGGCCCAGATGCCCATATTCAAGCGCTATTACATCGCGGATATTCCCGGGTTGGGGTGGCTGGCCCAGTTTTACGTCACCCACTTGGTGCATTATGTGGCTGCGGTGCTTTTTCTGGCCCTTGTCGGCTATTTTCTGGGGCGGTATGTTTTTGAGTGGAGACTTTCCGGCAGATTGCGGCCCGGGGCCTGGGTCCGCGTTTTTCTGTTCGCGGTGATAATCGGTACCGGGGCCATGCGCGTGGCCAAGAATCTTCCGGATGTCCACTTCAGCCCGACGACCACCATGCTTTTGGACTGGATTCATCTGTTTGCGGTGATCGTCTTGGGCCTGACTGCGCTTGGCTTGCGCCTAGCCGGTCGGGGCGGGTATTTTATTCGCAGGTAAGGCGGTGACGGTGGTGTGATTTGTCAAAATGCCGCCGGCCCTGGCTGTCACTTGAGCTGACTGGTTCGGCGGGTTCTTTTATATATGGGCCGTGTGTTCAGAAGACGTATAGGGCTTTATAGTACGCAATTCTCTTTCTTCTGAATTTTTAGCACGATATAAGTCCCAACGAAGCTGCATATTCATCCAAAAATCTTCTGACATGTTAAAAAATTTTGCCAGACGTAAAGCTGTACTGGGCGTAATACCGCGCCGCCCATTTACAATCTCATTGATTCGTTGGTACGGAACATGAATCGCCTTAGACAAATCTCGTTGCGTTATTGACAGTGGATCCAAAAATTCCTCCACTAACATTTCTCCCGGATGCGTCGGCTCTCTGTATTTTGGAATTCTAATCATAATATTCTCCTGAATTTTCAATGATAATCGACTATTTCAACATTATCTGCATTGCCCTTATCCCATTTAAAACATATTCGGTACTGATCATTGATTCTAATACTGTACTGCCCATCCCGATCCCCTGATAGGGCTTCCAAGCGATTTCCCGGCGGAATTTTTAAATCGTCAAGGTTTGTTGCGGAGTCAATTTGCTCCAGTTTTCTCGCAGCTAAAATCCAAAGATACTGCGGGCATAGTTTTCGGGCAGCCTTGCTTTTATTCCCATCGAAAATATCTTCTGTACCCTGATTTTTAAATGATCGTATCATAGTATCATGACAACACGGTATTCATGCTATGTCAAATATTTTATAGCCGAACGAAAAGCTCAGTCGTCGAGTTTACGAGGTAGGCTGAAGCGACATCTTTCCTGACACATAGGGCTACGATGACAATTCGTTGATCCTTGTTAAATGCAATGGCCTCATCTGGTGCTAA
>CAZTKE010000017.1:0-13489 GCA_964614055.1 uncultured Desulfovibrionales bacterium
TCTATCTCTCCCGGGCGGGGTCCAACGCCCATCCGGAGACCCTGGGAATCGCCGGAGAAGTTGTTTCCGGGCTAACCCGGGTAAGCAACACTGATGATCCCCGGGCCGGGGCAAAGGAAACAAGACAGCTTTACCAAAGATTCAAGGACCTCAAACAGAAAATATCCGGCTACAATCAGAAACTGCGTAAAGGCGCGGCCCCGGCGGATACGCAGGTAGCGGAAAAAGCGCATACGCCGCAGGCGGAGCCCCGGGAAAAAGCCGCTTCCGAGCAGTCCGTCCCGGTTGCTGAACCCGCCCCGTCTTCAGGTGCACAGGAAAGGCTGGGTACAGAATTCAAAGAAGATATAAAGCTCATAAAAAAGGAGATAAAACACCTGGAAGAACGGCAAGCCCGGCTGGAAGAACTGGTGCACCGCATGTTTTCCGAAGCAGAAAACCCGGGCCAGGAGTCCGATTTTACTTCCGAGCCGGAAAAGGATCTCTTGAGCCAAACCGCGTCCGAGGATACTTTTGATTTTGTCTCCGGGGACATCGATCTGGGATCCGGGGGCGAATCCTCCGAAGATGACATTTCCGCAACAGAGGAGACGGTACAGGAAGAGGGAGACAGGAACCTGGAAAATGTGGCCTATGTGCAGATATTTAAAATAGGCCCGGATTTGGTGGCCCTGCCCAGCGAGCATATAAACAACGTTTTCAAGCTCACCGGGAAAACGCGCAAAAAAATCAATTCCGAGACAGCGATACCGCTCAAGGATTTTTCCGGGCTGTTCAAAAAACTTTCCGGGAACATGAAAGGGGCGTTGCGCGGAATTTCCGAAAAAGAACTCAAAAAAATAACCGCTGAAGTACGTTCAATCGGTGCCGGGATAGAAAATCCAAAAAATGTTATTCTGTGTACCTGTGACCACGGCCAGGTCCTTTTGCCGGTAACCGCCCCGCACTCCGGGAATTTGTTTTTGGTCACGGAAATGCAGCATGAACCGAACAACTATTCCCAATATTCGGTCCAGATAGAATCCCTGGGCAATATTCCGGTATATATTCCCTGCTGATGCTTATGAGCGAACAAAATGCCATACTGGATCAAACCCTTTTTGATTCCAAACTGAACGAGGCCCAGCTTTACGCGGATCAGGGGCTTTATTCCGAAGCAGACAAGGTCTACCAGGAGCTTTTGCTGGAACTCAAAAAACTCCCGGAATCCAAGGAAACCAACCTGCAGATCAAGCAGGTGGAGTCCCTGCGGGACCAGTTCGCTCCGGATGAAAAAAAAGCGCACAAGAGCGCGGAAAAGCCCAAGACTTCCGAGGAATTATACACCGAGGCCATGGCCTTCAAGGAGCTGGGTTTTAACGCCGAGGCCATAAAAATATATGAGAAACTGCTCCTTAAGGAATACAAGACCTATGAAGTGGTCTATGCCCTGATTTCCTGCCATAAGGCGACCGGGAACCGGGAACGGGCGATCAAGTTTCTGACCAGCCTGAGCAAGGGAAACCAGATATCGGAACAGGGCAAGGACATCTGCCGCTATTTTTTGTCCTTTTTGTACGACGAGATTTGCGACTACAGCAACGCCTTGAATCTGCTGAGTAAAATAAACGACAAGGATGAATTCCCGGACTATAACTATCGGTTGCGTTCCCTGAAATCCAAGTCCGCCGGGAAGACCAAGTTCGATTACCTGCTTTCCCAGAACCTGATCACCCAGGAAAAGCTGCAGGAAGCCCTGCACCTGTCCAAAAAAACAGAAAAATCCATTGAATATGTCCTTTTGAACAACATGGGAGTGGTCAGCCTGGACCATCTGGCCAAATCCCTGTCCATGTTCTACGGCTGTCCGTATATCGATCTGACCAAACCCGTGGAGGTTCAGGAAGATCTATACGAGAACCTGCAGTTTGAGTATCTTAAAAACAATTTCTGGGCCCCTCTCTCAGTTTCCGACAGCCAGATCACGGTGATTATCGACAACCCGCACGATCTGCAGCGCGAAGACATCATCCGCAAGATATATCCGCAGTACAAGATAAACTTCTATATCTCGGTACGCGAGCACATCGTGGATTTTTTGAGCAAGCTGTACCGGGAATGGGAAGCAAGTCCGGATATCCCGGACGGGAGCAATATTTCGGATATCGTTGACGACCTGTCCGTTGAAGAGGAGGGACGGGAAGAATCGGATGACGAGGAAACGGTTGTCGCCTCGGACAACAAGGTTATCAACTTCGCCAACCAGATCATTATAGACGCCTGGAAAAAGGGAGCCTCGGACATCCATGTCGAGCCTTCAGCCAAGAGCAAGAATACCAGCATCCGCTTCCGCATAGACGGGGTGTGCCAGAAATACATCCAGGTCCCCACCAGCTTCATGCGCGCGGTTATATCCCGCCTGAAGATCATGGCCAAACTGGATATCGCGGAAAAAAGGAAACCCCAGGACGGTAAAATAAAATTTAAATACAAGGGAAAAGAGGGGCTGGAACTGCGCGTGGCCACCCTGCCCACTGCCGGTAAAAGCGAGGACGTGGTCATGCGCCTTTTGCACAGCGGGGAGCCCATGTCTTTTACGGACCTGGGGATATTGGAATACAACCTGCCCCGTTTTTTGGAAATGATCTCCATGCCCTACGGCCTGGTCCTGGTCGTGGGCCCCACCGGGTCGGGAAAGACCACCACCCTGCACTCCGCCCTGCGGCACATAAACACCCCGGAAAGGAAGATATGGACCGCGGAGGACCCCATAGAAATAACCCAGGAGGGCCTTCGGCAGGTGGAAATAAACACCAAGATAGACCTCACCTTTGCCAACGCCCTGCGCTCTTTTCTACGGGCCGATCCGGACGTTATAATGGTCGGGGAAATGCGGGACCAGGAAACCGCCCAGACCGGAGTGGAGGCCTCGCTCACCGGGCACATGGTCTTTTCCACCCTGCACACGAACAGCGCTCCGGAGACAGTCACCCGGCTTCTGGAAATGGATATAGACCCGCACAATTTCGCCGATTCCCTGCTCGGAGTCCTGGCCCAGAGGCTGGGCCGCAGGCTGTGTTCCAAGTGCAAACAGGAATACAAGCCGGACAAGGAAGAGCTGGACGATCTCTACCGCCAGTTCGGGGAAGACCCGCAGGAGATCCTAAAACAATTCGATCCGGAAGCACTCAAGCTGTATAAACCCGTGGGGTGTGACCACTGCGCCGGGAGTGGCTACAGAGGACGGATTGGTTTTCATGAACTCCTTTCCAACGACGAATATATTAAGGAATTCATCAAGGAAAACAGCACCACGGAAAAGATCAAAAGGGCGGCCCGGGAAAACGGGATGTACACCCTGAAGCAGGACGGGATCATCAAGGTCCTCTACGGGCACACCACCTTGAACGAGGTCCGCCGGGTATGCATCTAGCGGCTAAACGACTCGGAAGGGAAAGACTTTCACCTTCTCTCCCTTGATCAGGCCCTCGCTTTCCGCAGGTATGCGGATCATGCCCCAGGCATTGCTCATGGTCCGAAGCAAACCGGACTTGCCGGTAACCGGCCAGGCCACGGACTCTCCATCCCCGGCTTCCAGAGAGACCCGGACATAGTCCTCCCGGCCCGGAGCCGAGGGTGTATTCCGGCCCAAAACAGCCGGGTACAATCTCTTCTCAAAAGACCACAGCGGGTCGGACTCCCCACCGATATGGCGCAAAAAAGGCTCCACAAGGACCAGCATCACCACCTGCACGGAACTCACCTGCCCCGGCAGTCCCCATACGGCCGTACCGGAAATATCGCTTAATATAGTCGGCTTTCCCGGGCTCAGGGCCACACCGTGGGCAAGTATCCGCGAACCAGGCAAATCCTCCAGGACCTTTATGGTTAAATCCCGGACACCCACGGAACTCCCGCCGGAAATAAGCACGGCATCGTTTTCCTCAATGGCCCTCTGAACCGCCTCCTTCAGGAGATGATACTCATCCCGGACCGCCCCGTACAAACGCGGCTCGCCCCCGCAGTCCCTTACCTGCGCGGCCAGAGCATACAGATTCACATCCCGGACCAGTCCGGGAGAAGGTTTTTCGTGCACAGGGATTATTTCGTCCCCGGTGGAAATAATGCCCACCCGCGGGCGCCTATACACCCGGCAGTTGTGCCCCCCGAAAGCGGCCAAAAGGCCGGTCTCCCGAAAACCAATCCGCGTGCCCTGGCCAAGCAGGATATCCCCTTCGGCCGCATCCTCGGCCCGGAGCATTATATTTTCCCCCGGGGCCACGGGCCTGCGTATCTCCAGGCATCCATCCCCGATCTCCCGGGTCTGCTCGAACATAACCACGGAGTCCGCGGAAGAAGGCAATATCCCCCCGGTTACTATGCGGGCGCACTGCCCGGGCTGTATATCCTGCTCCGGCGGGGAATCTATCCTGCATTCAAAGGCAATATCCACATAAGCAGGTGAAAACTCGCCCGCCCCAAAACTGTCCGCTGCCCGAAGGGCAAACCCGTCCATACAGGAACGACTGCGCATGGGCCAGTCGCAGTCCGCATAAAAATCCTCGGCCAAAACCCGGCCCGGAATCGATTCCAGGGGGCACGATTCCTTTCCTACCAGGGGAAAGGCCAGAGCTGACTCGCGCAGTTTGTGCACGCTTACAAGCTGAAAAAAGTCATGACCCATACGCACAAAGCACCTGGATTAAAGTTTTGTAAAAATCAGAGCCTATCATATATCCCGGCCAATATGCGGCGCGATTCAGCCTCGTCACCCATGAACCCGATCCGGATGGAGATTTTACAGGAGCGGTTGCTGATATGCGAAATGTCTATATATACGGGGGTATTGTCCGGCTTTCTGCATTTTATTTCCGCCTTTTCCACCCTGTTTGCCGCCTTAAGCAAGACAAACCCCATATCCGAAGTCGCCTCTTTTGCCGCCTCATAGACAGCGTCCTTGTCCCGGGAAACGGTCTGACGCAGCTCCCCCTTGTACCACAGGGCCGCTCCCGCGCCCGCGCCGCCCCCGAGGACAAAAAGGCACCCGGATGAGAGAAACAAAAGAAAGATACCCAAAAAAAGACAGGAAAGCCGCTTATACAACATTTTCCAGCCCCCCTCGGGCGTGAACGAGCCGCATCACTTTTTCCTTCAGGTTATCCAACTCCGGACTGTCCGGAAGCTGGTCGACCAATACGTCCAGATAGCGCTTTTTCTCCAGAAGTGCATAGGAATAGGCAAAATTAAACCCGTACACCCAGGAGACAAGAAGGAGCTTAAAATCATTTACATATACCATGTCCGCATAGTTAACCAGGCCTCCGGCCTGAACCTGATCCAAAACCATTGGGGAAAAATTATCCGGTTCGTCTTTGAGGCCCAGGGTTATGGTCTGATCCTTTTTTTTCGGGCGGAGGTGCTCGATTACCACGGGCATTATATCCAGCTTGTCCGCGTCCCGGACCGCGCGCACACAATCGCTGTGTTTCGGGCGAAGAGACGGGGGCAAAACCTTTTTGTTGTGCAAGAGCACCGCAACCAGAACAATGCGCCTGTCCCTGGCCGGCAATCCGTCCAGCACCCCTTCTTTTTTTAGAACCGTAAAGCCCAGACGGGCATGATCCAGGGAAATGTCATCTTTGAAAGTCCGAAAGCGCCTGTACTGCTCAAAACGGCCCACATCATGGAGCAGAGCCGCCAGGCGGATCAAAAACAGCAGACGACCGGAAAACCCGTGCGCCTCCCCGATGGCTGTGGCGTTTTCAAAGACGCGCAGGGAGTGATTCTCCTTGAGCAGAATGTTTCCCTGATCCTCTTTGTTGGAGGAATAAAAACCATGCGCATATGTGGAAAACCACTCCATATAGGGATTTATATCCACGGCTCTAGCCCTGCTTGATCAGTATTTTTTTGCGCTCGAATTCTTCTTCGGAGATTTCCCCTGCGGCCAGACGCTTGCGCAGGACATCCATGGCTTCGTTTACCCGCTGCTTTTCCTCTTCGGCTTCCCGTTCCAGATCCTTGTCCCGAAGGGGTCCGCGGGGGCCGAACAAAAAACGCAGGGCAAGCATGATAAGCCCCAGAATGAGACCGATAAACACAAACTTGCTCAGGGTCATGAGCCATCCGGCGGTAAAACCCTGCCCAAACGGCCAGGTTCCCCAACCTTCACTTTGCGCGGCCAGGAAAACCATCCTTACCGATTCAAACATGTTCAGATCTCCCTAGCCTGCGTAATAGGAATAGAATTCCGGATGCACATAGACCTCGGTCCGGCCGTCATTCTCTTCCAGGACCACCACCTTTTCCGGCATAAGCCCCAGATCCAGGGCAAGATCCTGGATTCGTTTCTTTTCCTTTTCCGCATGCTCCCCGGGTTCTTCAAAGCGAGCCACGCTTATCCACCCCTGTTCTTTTACCGACATAACAATCCTCATATTAATATCTATCTTTTATGGACAAAATCAAAAACTGCTTGCAATTCCTTTCCAATCGCAAAAACAGTACCTGCTTAGAACAGACCAACGCGCAATTGCAAGGGATTTTCCAGAGCCTATTTCTTCCAGAACTCCGGGATCAAAAGGGCCATTACGGTATATATTTCCAGTCGGCCCATGACCATGCACAAAACCAATATCCATTTGGCCTCGTCCGGAACAAAGGAATAATTGTCGGTAGGGCCGACATCGCCCAGGCCCGGGCCTATATTGCTCACGCAGGCCAGCACCGCGGCAAACGAGGTCAAGACATCCAGGCCCATGGCGGAGACTATGAACCAGGCCAGGACAAAGAGGACCAGATACAGGATAAAATATCCCCATACCCCGTGCAACACATCTTCTTTTATGATCCTTTTGCCCATTTTAAGCGGCCGCACCGCACGGGGATGAATCACCCTGAATACCTCGCGGTATCCGGATTTGAGAAGGATCATAATCCGCATACACTTCATGCCCCCGGCCGTGGAGCCGGCACATCCGCCGATAAACATGCACACCAGAAGCAGACATTGAATAAGGGGGGGCCATAATTCATAGTCCGCAGTGGCGTACCCGGTAGTGGTAAGGATGGAGGCAATCTGGAAACTGCTGTATCTGAAGGCGGTCTGAATATGGTCGTAATTAGGACCCCATACCCAGAAAGTGCACAGCCCGATAAAAACAGCCGCAATAATGGCAAAAAACCTGAACTCGGGATTGGTCCAGTAGGCCAGGGGTCGGCCGGTCAAAAGCTGGAAGTGGAGTACGAAATTAACTCCGGCCAGAAGCATGAACACGGTTATCACCCCGTCAATATAGGCGCTGTCAAAATAGGCGATGGAGGTGTTCTTGGGGGAGAAACCGCCTGTGGCCAGGGTTCCGAAAGTATGGCACAGGGAATTGAATACATCCATGCCCCCGGCATACAGCAAGACCGCCTCGGCCACGGACAGGATCAGATATACCTTCCACAGGGTCTTGGCCGTGTCCTTGATCCGCGGCCGCAGCTTGTCCGGGACCGGGCCGGGGACTTCCGCCTTGTACAGCTGCATGCCGCCCACTCCCAAAAAGGGCAGTATGGCCAGGGATAGGAGGATTATCCCCATGCCCCCCAGCCAGTGGGTCAGGCTGCGCCACATGAGAAGACCGCGGGGCAGGGCTTCTATATCGGTCATTATGGACGCCCCGGTGGTGGTAAATCCGGAAAAGGATTCAAATACCGCGTCCGTGCCGGAGGCGAATCCGCCCAGCCAGTAGGGAAGCGCCCCGGAAAGCCCAGCGGCCAGCCAGGCCAGGGTAACGATGAGCATACCCATCTTATGGGTTACGGTAGTCACCCGGGCCGAACGAAACAAGACGTGCATGCCCAGGCCCACCCCGGAAGTGATAAGCAGACTGATAAACAGCGGGGATATGGATATATCGCGGTAATACAGGGCGAATCCGAGGGGAAAGGACATGCTCAGCCCCACTACAAGGGTGACCACTCCCACGATATTCAGGACAAAGGCCCAGTGCATCAGTAATACTCGAGCTTGAGGGTCAGTTTCTTTTCCACGGCCGGGATGCTCTTGCGGGTGCAGATGATTATAATCCGGTCCCCGGCCTCCAGGCGGGTTTCACCGCTGGGAACGATCACTTTTTCCCGGCGCATGATGGCCAGAACCAGGGCCTGACTGGGAAAGGGCAGGTCCATGATCCTTTTTCCGGCCACTTCCATTCCCTTTTCTATGACCGCTTCCATGGCCTCGGCATCTTTTTCCAGGGCGACGGAGGAGACGATGGATCCGCGCCGGACCTGATTCAAAATGGTATTTACCGCGGAGAGGCGGGGATTGACTATATGTTTGAGCCCGATGGTCCGCACCAGGGGCATGTATTCCATCTTGTTTATCCGGGTTATGGTCATTTTGGCCCCCATTTTGGAAGCCAAAAGGGAACTGAGGATATTGCTCTCCTCATCCCCGGTCAAAGTGACCACCAGATCCATCCCGCCCACATTTTCCTCTTCCAGAACCTCCCTATCCGTTCCGTCCCCGGTAAGCACAGTGGTTCTGTCCAGATCCTCGGCCAAATGCTTGCAGACCTCGATGGAATTTTCCAGAAGCTTTACATTCGCCCCTTTCTTCTCCAGGACCCGGGCCAATCTGAGCCCTATATTCCCGCCGCCGACAATCAAAACATCCTTTTTGCCCTTTTTCGCCCCGCCGGCCAGCCTGCTTATTCTCTTCAGGTCCTTGTCCTCGCAGGCCAGATACACGAGATCGCCGGGCAGGACCCGGTCCTCGCCGGAAGGGATGATAAGATTGTCTTCCCGGACAATCGCGGCCAAAAGCACATTGTCCACCCCGGTCTTTTCCCGCAGATCATAAAGCTGCAGACCGTCCAGGAGGGTCCCTTTATCCACCCACATGCCCACCAGTTTGACCCGCCCCTTGCCGAATTCGTTTATCTCCACCGCTCCGGGCATGCCCATCATGCGGACAATGGTCCGGACCACTTCCACTTCCGGATTTATGACCATGCTCACGCTTAGATCCGAGGCCCATTTGTCCCGGTACTGCAGATATTCCTCGTTCCTGATCCGGGCCAGCTTGGTGATGCCCGGAGCCAGAATATTGGCAAAGGTACAGGCCACCAGATTGGTCTCATCGCTGTCCGTTACCGCGAGGAGTATATTGGCCTGCTTTATCCCGGCCTCTTCCAAAACCCTGGGGCTGGAACCGGACCCCTCCAGGGTCTGGACATCCATATGATTGGATATGTGCTCCAGGACTTCCGGATTCTTGTCCACCACGACCACTTCCTTGTCCTCGGTGGAAAGCCTCTGGGCTATATAGAAACCCACCTGGCCGGCTCCGATTATCACTATTTTCATAAGCTGAACCGTCTTCCTCCAACAAACACCCGTTTTGTGCTCATAAGAAACCTGTTACTCGGCCGAAGGCCAGGGAGAACATTCCCGGCACGGGGCAAAACCGGCCTCAAAGGCTTTTTTCAGGGAAACAAAAATCCGGCGGTTCCCCCTGCTTATTTGCCTTCCGAACTTGCAGTCCGGGGAGTGAAACCTCTTGCTCCTTTTGTTTCCCATCCATTTCTCCCCGGCTCGGGGCAGGGAAAGTATTTTCGGCCAGAATCCGCGCTCATGCAGAATAGCCTCCCTCTGGGCATCGAGCAGGGAGCGCTTGAAAGCGGTCACTTCCTTGCCGTGCGGGTAATAAAAGGCATATCCATGCAAAACCATCTGCCGGTTCAGGCATTTGCCATCCGGGAGATACAGCCTGGAGATATATCTGCCGTAGCGGTCCTTGAATAAATGGTCCCGGTCAACATATATTTTTTTCTCCTTTACCAGCCGGCGCAGAAACCGGGTTGCCTGCTCGGAAAAATACTGTTTTTGCGTGTTTTTATGTCCTGTCTCCGGAGCATCAATACCTTGCAGCCTGTAGGCTATATCCCCCTTGGCATACAAGGTGTCCCCGTCCGCCACCCAATCCACGTGCACCGGCCCGGAAAGGTTCGCGGCATACAAAGCAGCCGCAACCAGAGACAGGCAAAAAACCGAGGTAAAACAAAACAGCCTGCGGATTATTAACTGCATTTTTCTTATCCTTGATTTGTGTCTGCCGGATGTATACGCCTGAAAAAGCCATATATGCAAGCAGTACAGCCCGGATAACATTCCATTTTTCCATGCCCTAAAAAAGGCCTGGGCAACTCCACGTTTTGCGTGGGATTTTATTCGCCTGAACCTTTTGTCAGAGAACCCAAGGCCCCCAAACATCTGGAATTTCACGCGCGCATGCAAACTATTCAAGGGCAAAGAAAAAGGCAACCCTTTCGGGTTGCCTCGTACATCGCATTTTCAATATCCGGGGATAAAATCGCCCGGGGACAAAAGATTTCTTATCCGGGCTATGTGTCGTAGTAAGTCCGAAGGCATTCGCTGCGCACCGGATGCCGGAGCTTGCGCAGGGCCTTGGCCTCTATCTGCCGGATACGCTCCCGGGTCACGTTAAACAGCTTACCCACTTCCTCCAGGGTATGATCGGACTTCTCCCCGATTCCGAAACGCTTGCGCAGGACCTGCTCCTCGCGGGGAGTAAGCTCGGACAATACCGTGGAAATCTGTTCCGAGAGCTTGGTATTGACCACCTCTTCGGCCGGGGCCACAGCCTTTTTATCCTCGATGAAATCGCCAAGACTGCTGTCTTCCTCATCCCCGATGGGGGTCTCCAGGGATATGGGCTCCTTGGCGATCTTGAGTACCTTTTTCACCTTTTCCAGGGGATAGTCCATGCGCTCGGCAATCTCTTCCGGAGTGGGATCACGTCCCAGCTCCTGCACCAGATACCTGGAGGTGCGCACCAATTTGTTTATGGTCTCTATCATGTGCACCGGGATGCGAATGGTCCGGGCCTGATCGGCAATGGCCCGGGTAATGGCCTGTCTTATCCACCATGTGGCATAGGTGGAGAACTTATATCCGCGCTGATATTCAAACTTGTCCACGGCCTTCATCAGCCCGATATTGCCTTCCTGAATGAGATCCAAAAACTGCAGGCCGCGGTTGGTGTATTTTTTGGCTATGGAAACAACCAGGCGCAGATTGGCCCGGATGAGCTCCTGTTTGGCCTCCAATGCGTCCTGATTACCCTTTTCCACACGCCAGAGGATGTCCTCCAGATCGTGCACGCTGTGCATGCACCGTTCCTGCAGTCTGTTTAGAATCTCCTTTTTGCCGTAGATCATCTCCTTGAAGGAGAAAAGCTCCTCCACGGTCATGCCCAACTCGTCCGCGGCGGCAACCGGGTTTATCTCCCGGTTCTCCACCTTATTGAAAAGGTTGAATATCTCTTCCTGGGTTTTGCCCAAAGAAAGGATATACGCGCCCAGATCGCGATGACAATTATACATCTGGCGTACATAATCGTGTACGGTCTCAATGATCTTGTCTATCAGGGCCTTTTCCGGCTTTATATACCGCAGACAGTCCACTATCTCGAACTTGTACTCCATGACCCGCTTCTGGACTCCGTAGACGCGGCGGTCCAAGCGGGCGCATTCGTCAAGCTTGCCGTAGATGTGGTACTTCTTTTTAAGAATGCCCTTTATCTGATCCAAAAGCTGCAGGACCCGCTCCCGCTGGTTCATTTCCTCTTCCGAAGGATCGTCCTCCTCAATGGTCTTGACCACGTCCTTCAGCTTGATGCGGTCCTCGCGCAGATCCTCGCCCACCTTTATGAGTTCTTCCACCGCCACCGGGACCTCGACCAGGGCGAGCAGCACTTCCACTTCCCCGGCCTCGATCTTCTTGGCAATCTCCACTTCCCCTTCCCGGTCCAAAAGACCGACCGAGCCCATTTCCCGCAGATACATCCGAACCGGATCGCTGCTGCGGGTGGGGGCCTCGCCTTCCTCGGATTCCTCCAACTGGACTTCCGAACTCTTGCTCTGCGAGGACCCGGAACCGGCCACCACGGAAAAGGCCTTGCCGGCCTTGTTGTCCACGATAGTGATATCCAGCTGATCAAAAATGGCGATTATCTCCTCCACCTGCTCCGGGTTGTTTACCTCGGCAGGCAGAGCCTTGTTCAATTCCTCAAAGGTCAAAAAACCTTTTTTCTTGCCTTCGGCGATCAAGGCCTTGATTTGCTGTACGTCCTTAATACTGCTCATCTTTCCCCCTGAACGTGTATTGGTCGGTTTAGTCCTTGCAAGAGGCAAAAATTATTAACATAGTTCCACCCCCGAGCCAAACCAACACCTAAATATCCATGAAAAATATAAAAACCGCCTAGCCCACCCCGGGTAAAAGCGGCACAAAAATCAAACAAAAGAGGTTCCCGCATCCTGTTTGCCCTGCATATTATCCTGCAACAGCCTCAATATTCTCATGACCTCTTCCCGGTCCCCTTCTTTTTCCGCCCTGCTCAGGGCCTTACGCAGGTATTGCCGGGTTGTCCTGCATTCCTTGTCCCGTAAAAACTGCTTGAGCTGCTCCCGCAATTCCTGTTTCCTGGAAGCAAAATCGTCCAGCCACTGCCGGCTTTGATAATAAAAAGTCCGTTCCTGATCATCCAGAAACTGCAAAAATTCCTCTTCCGGAACTTTTTTTATCTTTTGCCACAAACTCTTAGCCCAATTATTGGTCAAAGACAATTCCAAGTTGCTTTCCCGGAGCTCTTCCTTGAATTCGGGAAAGCAGATCAAGATGCTTAAGACCTCCCGGTCCCGAAGGACACTGCCCCCGGAAACAACGCAGCGAGCGGGTTCGCTTCTTCCGGCCTGCTTACTCTTTTTCGCAGTGTCTTCCTCCACTGCCTGCCGAAATTCCTTTTCCGCCAGCCCCAGCTCTTTGGCCAGCCTGGGGATGTAATAGGCCTGCCAGGTAACATCCTGGAGACCGCGCAAAAAGGACTTGGCCCAGTTCAGAGTTTCCCGGGGCGGATAATTTCTAATAAGTTCTTGCAGACAAAAATCAAGGCCCGGCAAGGATTTTTCCTGTAAAGCCTTAAGCTCCAAGGCCCCGTTTTCCCGGAGAAAACTGTCCACATCCTGGTCTTCGGGGAGGTCAATAACCCGGCATTCCAGCCCCTGAGCCAATATCATCTCCGAGCTGCGCAGTGCGGCCTGGCGACCGGCCCTGTCCCCGTCAAAAACCAGAAAGACCCGGCGGACAAGGTTGCTGAGCCTCTTGACCTGCTCCGAAGTCAATGCGGTGCCCAGCACTCCGCAGGCGTTAGTAAACCCGAACTGATGCAGGGTAATGACGTCCAGGTAGCCTTCGGTCAGAATGACTTCCTTGTTCTGGCTGACGCTGGTTCTGGCCTGATGGAGACCGTACAGGTGCTCACCCTTGGAGTAGATCTCGGATTCCCGGCTGTTCAGGTATTTGGGCTCACCGTCGTCGATTATGCGGGCTCCGAAGGCCACACAGCGCCCGGAAAGGGAAATTATGGGAAAAATAAGCCGATTGCGGAAACGATCGAATACGGTCCCTTTTTTACCCTGACCGAGCAACCCGGATT
>CAZTKE010000017.1:13589-18064 GCA_964614055.1 uncultured Desulfovibrionales bacterium
TTGCGGAAACGATCGAATACGGTCCCTTTTTTACCCTGACCGAGCAACCCGGATTCAATCCCCTGCTCCCGGGTATATCCCCTGGAAAGCAGAAATTTTTCCAGGCCGTGCCACCTATCCGGACTCCAGCCAAGAGAAAACTTTTCCGCCAGCTCCGGAGTCACCCCGCGATTTTGCAGGTATTCCCGGGCGGGCTTTCCCTGCCTGCCCTGCAGATTGGACCGAAAGTAGTGCTTGGCCAAATCGTGCATGTCCATAAACAGGCTTTTTTTCTGCCTCTTCGGACTGTTTTCCTTGCCGCCCCGGCTGAGGGTAACCCCGGCTTCAGAGGCCAGCTGCTCCAGGGTCTCCCGGAAGTCCAGACCGTTTATCCGCCTGTAGAACTCAATTACATCCCCGCTGGCCTGACATCCAAAGCAATAAAAGAAACCGAGATCAGGATTCACGGAAAACGAACCCTTGGTCTCCTGGTGAAAAGGGCACACCCCGACCCATCTATCCCCGGCCTGGCGCAGCTCAACATAGCGGCCGACCACTTCCACCAGATCAAGGCGGTCCTTGATTTGCTCTATCTCCGAGGAGCTACTCATGAATGTACTTCCCTGCGGATTTTTCAAAAACTATTCAAGATCAATCAGGGTGACTCCGTCTCCGCCCTGATCTTCCGGAGCGGGGCCATAGGACTTTACCTGAGGCATGCCGGACAAATATTCACTGACAGCCTGCCTCAGGGCCCCGGACCCCTTGCCGTGGACCACCTCCAGATGAAAACGCCCGGAAAGCAGAGACTGATCCAGAAATTTCTCCAGCTTGGCAATCCCTTCTTCCACCCTTAAGCCGCGCAGGTCAAGCCGGAGGGGCGCGGCCTTTCGGGACGGGGCGAGAAAGCCGGCCGTCTTATCTCTCGACTCCCCTTCCTTACTGCCCAACGGCCGCAAATCTTTGGGGGCCACCCACATGCTGACCCCGCCCAGGTCCAGTTTGACCAGACCTTTTTTTTCGTCTTTGTCCTGAATCACGCCTTTCTTGTCCCAGGGCAGATACAAGCAGTCCGACCCGGTTTTCAAATCATCCCAGGAAAAATCTTCTTCTCGCTCTTTTAGTTTTTGCGGCCCGGCCTTTTGGCGCAATTCAGAAAGCTCTTTCAAGGCCTGTTTGCGTGCAGCCCTGCCTTTTTTCCAGCTTCGGAGAATCTCCCTGGACTGCCCGCGTATCTCCTCGGCCAGCCTTTCCCTTTCACCTTCCAGGTCTTTCAGCTTTTTCTCATATTCGGCCTTGAGCTGCTCACGTTCCCGCTTGAGATCTTCAATCTCTTTTTCCCGCTTTAGAGCGAGGGAATTCAGGCGATCAAACACTTCCTTCTCGTTTCCGCCCACCAGCAGATATTCCCGGGCCCGATCCAGAATATCCCCGGGGAGGCCCTGCTCCCGGGCCACTTCCAGGGCCTGGCTGGCCCCGACCTGATCATAGGCAAGGCGGTACAGGGGAGCTTTTGTCTGCGGATCAAAAAGCACCGAAGCCGCCCGGGCGCTTTCTCTGGTCAGACCGTAGGCCTTGAGCGCCGGGAAATGGGTGGCTACAATGACCCAGACCCCTTTTTCCGTAAGCGCGTCCACCACTGCCTGGGCAAGGGCTGCGCCCTGACTGGGGGAAGTGCCCGCACCGAATTCGTCCAGAATAACCAGGGAGGACGGGCCCACCTGGGGCCAGAATTCCCGTAAATGGCGTATCTGGGCGGTAAAAGTGCTTAAATTTTCTTCCAGGTTCTGCTCATCGCCAATGGAGACAAAGATCCGCGACCAAAAGGGGATCGCGCTGCCCTCGGCCACGGGCACGGGCAGGCCGCACAAGGCCATGCATGCACACAGCCCCAGGGTTTTCAGGGCAACTGTCTTTCCCCCGGAGTTACCTCCGCTTATGATCAGCACCCTCTGCCCCTCATCGAGGACAATATCCACCGGCTGGACAAACCCGGACCTGAGAGCCAGAAGGGGGTGACGGGCCTGTTTAAGGGAAAGGCTTTCTCCCTCCTGCATGTCCAGGGCCATTGCGTCCATGTCCCGGCCCAGGGCGCATTTGGCCAAAATGATATCCAGCTCCACCACCCAGTCGTACAAACCGCGCAGATCAGCCTGCTCCTGTACGGCCAGGGAGGTCAGATACTGAAGGATCCTTTCTATCTCCGCCTTTTCTTTCTGTTTCAGGCCCTGCAGTCTGTTGTTCAGCTCCATGAGGAACATGGGCTCAAAATAGCAGGTCTCCCCGGTTTGGGAATAATCGTGAACAATGCCCTTTACCCGGCCCTTGAAATTGGCCTTCAGGGCCAGGACATAGCGATCCGAGGATATGGTCAGGAATTCGTCCTGGAGATATTTGGAAAGATATCCGTCCTGCAGGCTGTCCTGGACCTTTTTGGTGCATTTGTCCCGCAGATTGCGGATTTCACCCCGGACCTGCCTGAGTTCGGGAGAACTGGCATCGCGGAGATTACCCGAGTCATCCAGGCATCTCTTGACCGCGGCAGCCAGTTTTTCCGGCCAGGGGTATGCGCTCAAGAAAGTGTGGAAAGCAGGAAACCTGGTGCGGTCAATTTTTTCCGCCGCCTGAATTGCCCGGCCCGCGGACAAAAAAGTCTGCTCAAGACCCCAAAACGCCTCTATCTCCAACCTGGTGTCCGGCTTGCCCAAAGCAGTAAAAACACCCTCCAGATCCGGGAAGCCGGACAGGGAAAAACCGTTTTCACCCTGCCAGGCCATTGCCTCCCGCAAAAGGACGCTTGCATCCTGCACTGCCTCCTTCCCCTCCAAGGGGGCAATGGAGACACATCTGCAGCGGCCCGGATCAGTAACAGCCTTGCTGCTCAAATACTCCAGGACCTTGTCCAGCTCCAACAGCTTTAATGTTCGGGATAGCATATTAGAAATAACTTCAGGTAGACAGCTTGCTGCGGACAACTTGTGCGGCCTTGTTTCCGTCCACGCGTTGCGGATAACGGGCCATAAGCTCCTTCATTACCCGGCCCATATCCCGGATATGGATTACTCCAAGCTCCTGGATGACCGCATCAACGGCTTCGGTCAACTCCGGGTCAATAAGCATGGAAGGCAGGTAGGACTGGATAATCTCCAGCTGGGCTTTTTCCCTGGCTGCCAGGTCTTCGCGTCCGGCGGCGGCAAATTGTTCGGCCGCATCCCGCCCCTGCTTTTTTTCCTTGGCCAGGATGGCCCGGATCTCATCGTCAGAGAGTTCGCCACCCACTTCCACTTCTCTATTTTTAATGGCTGCCTTGAGCATCCTCAAGACAGCCACTTTGTCCTTCTCACCGGCCTTATAGGCGGCAAGAAAGTCCTTTGCGATCTGTTCACTGATCTTCATTGATTTAGGACGACTTCATTTTGCGCATTTTTTTCATCAGTCTCTTGCGCGCGGCGGCTTCCTTCTTCTTTTTCTGAATACTCGGCTTTTCGTAATGCTGACGTTTTTTCAGCTCGGAAAGGATGCCTGACTTTTCCACCTGTTTTTTGAATTTGCGCAATGCATAATCAAAGTTATCGTTATCGTTTAAAATAACTCCCGGCAAATCGACTCACCTCCTCGTCCCAGAAATTCTTGCATAACGTTTAATACTACGCCCAAAACACACTTTTGACAAGAAAAAAAGGGCCCCTTTAAAATGAGGCCCTTTGGTGTTTTTTGGGATAAGAATCGAAGCTACAATTCCTTTTTCCTCTCCTTGAGGGTATCGCTGATGGATTTTAGAATAGTAACTCCCACCCCGCTGGCCAAGACCAGGACAACCGCATAAAGAACACCGAAAAAAATGGCTTGATCAGGATTCCACCACGGGAGGTCCTGCGGCAACGGGCTTTGAACCGTCTCACCGGGAATCATCATGGGTTAGCCTCCGACTTTTTATTTCACAGCTTCCTTGAGAAGCTTACCAGGCCTGAATTTGACCACCTTGCAAGCGGGAATCTTGATAGCTTCCCCGGAACGGGGGTTGCGTCCCATACGTTCCTTTCTCTTTTCCACGGCAAATGTGCCGAAGCCGGTCAGAGTCAGCTTGCCTTCCTTGACCAAAGTATCCTCAACTGAATCCAAAAAGGCGTTCAGGGCCTTTTCCGAATCCGCTTTGGTCAAGCCGGCTTTTTCCGCAATCTTGGAAATCAAATCTGCTTTAGTCATAATTCCTCCTCATAAAAAAGATTGACTTGTGAGACGCTTAAAAAATCCACAAAAAAACATGCCATCCAAAATAGCATTTTCACCGCTTGGTTGGCCGGCCGAATTTAGCAAGCTTTGGCAGATAAAAGAGCCTGTGTCAAACCGCCAGCAGAATAAATTCGCGCGTCACAAACGGTCTTGACTAAATTTTCGGGCTCAAGTCAAGACTTAAGCGAAAAAAAGCTGCATTAAACAAAAATTACCCGGGACAAATCCAAAAAAGCCTCCGGGGGGATCTCCTCCGGCCTGGA
>CAZTKE010000018.1:0-2445 GCA_964614055.1 uncultured Desulfovibrionales bacterium
AGAAGCGGGGTGAACCCGTTTAGCGCCGCACCGTAGCCCACCGAAGTGGGTACGCCTATTACAGGCAGGGGGGAAAGTCCAGCCACCACCGAGGGCAGGGCCCCGTCCATTCCGGCGATCACCACCAGGGCCTTTGCCGCATCCATTTTATCCCTGTTCTCCAGTATTCGGTGCAGCCCGGCCACCCCGGCGTCGCACAAGATTCCGGTCTGCATCCCCATATATTTGCAGGTGGCCAGGCATTCCAGGGCCACGGGCACATCCGCGCTTCCTGCAGTGATTACCAGTACGTCCCCTTTTTCCGGCCGCTTTTGCTCCAGGCCGGGATCGAAATTAAGAGCGAAAACACGGGCCTGGGAATGATAAATGCCCTGGGGAAAGGCCTTTTTAAGAGCAGGTTCATGTTCCGGGGAGACCCTGGTGGCCAGGACCGGGTTATTGTTTTCCCCCAGTCTTTCTGCGGCTTCAATGATCTGCTCCGCGCTCTTGCCCGGACCGAAAATGACTTCCCGAATTCCGGTCCTCTGCTCCCGCTTAAGGTCGGGGATGAGTTCCTGGGACACGGGGCTTGGATGCATGGCCTGCTTTAGCAGGGGCAGGCCGTGCTCCGGAGTGATGGTATTTTTGGATATTTGCCTGAGTATATTCAGTATAAGGGCGTTGTCCATGGCCTACATATTCAAGCGGAAGCCGCCGGTGTCAAGCCGTTTTTCCAGCCTGTTGGCCAGCATGCTCATGGAATAGCAGCACAGGAAATACAAGACCGCTATAGTAGTGTATATCTCAAAGGGATAGACCATGAGCCGGTTGTTTATTCCCTGGGCGACAAAGGTAAGTTCCATGACCCCGATGACGTAAGCAAGTGAGGTGTCCTTGAAGATGGCGATAAACTGTCCGACTATGGCCGGGATCATCTGCTTTAGCGCCTGGGGAAGGATTATTTTGCGCATGGTCTGAAAATAACTGAGCCCGGTGCTGGCCGCGGCCTCGAACTGTCCGGCCGGGATGTTCTGGATGCCTCCGCGCACGATTTCCGCCAGATAGGCGCCGGTAAAAATAGTCAGGGCGATGGTGGCGCTCCAAAACACGTTTATATACGCCTTGGTGAAAATGGGCAAAAAGAAATAGACCCAGAAGATGACCATGATAAGCGGAGTGCCCCGGATAACCTCGATATAGGCCATGCAGGGCAGGCGGAAGACGTGGTTTTTGGACATCCTGCCCAGTCCCACCAATAGCCCGATAAAAAAGCTGACACTTATGGCAATCACCGACATGAGGATGGAAAAGGAAAGACCCCCCAGGCCCCAGAAGAGTTCATCCGGGTCATTGCTGGGAAACTGCCATATAAGCAGGGCTTTCAGGTTTTTCGCGATAATGCTCCATTCCAGGGACAATATTCCTTTTCCCGCCTTATAAAGGACATAAACAAGGGCCATTACAAACAGGGACTTGGCGGCCAGTTTAATTGCCCACCAGATGTTTTTCCCCAAAAGACGCATAAAAGCCCGGGAGCGGGAGACCTGCAGTTCTTTTTCCGGGGGCAGCTTCATTTGATCCCCGAAAAAGCCACATATGTTATTTATCCAGGTCAGGGGGAAAAAGACCAAGTGGGCCAGTTTGTGCGACCATTGCATCTTTTCCCGGGGGATTATCTGCAGCCTGGAGTTTATGAGATTGAGTACGGCGGAGATGACCAGGGAGAGGATAAGATACAGCACGGTTGCCGCGGTGGTGGCCTCAAATCCTTTAAAGGTCAGGGATTCCACCTGCTGCGACTGCCAGCAGAGTTCGGCCACGCCGATGACCATGGCCAGGGAGGAATTCTTCATGTTGTTCAGGAATTCGCTTCCCAGCGGGGGAATTATATTTCTGAAGGCCAAAGGTAGAATTATTTTACGCAGTGTCTGCAGGTAAGTGAGCCCGGATGAGTAGGAGGCTTCCAAAAGACCGCCGGGAATGGATTGTACTCCGGCCCGGATCACTTCAGCCATGAAGGAGCTGGTATAGATGGCCAGTCCCAGAGTGGCGCTCCAGAACTCGAAATTCAGGTCAAACACGACCCGCTGCCAGGACTCGGGCAGGGCCATGGGCATGGCGAAATACCAGAAAAACAGCTGCACCAGCAGCGGTGTGTTGCGGAAAAATTCCACATAAAACGTGGACAGGGCTTTTAGGGGCTTGAATGCGGAAAGCCGGCCCAGGCCGAAAAAGGTCCCCAGGGCAAGAGCAATCCCCGAGCTTATCAGGGATATCTTGATGGTCAGTTTCAGGCCTTCGATAAGGTGCCAGCCCAAAACTTCCCCGTAGGTCTGGTTCTTTTCGTACAGTACACTCCAGTCGAAATTGTACCCGAAATCAAAGATGAATCCCCAGTAATATGCTGCTCCGGCCAGAATAAGGAAAAGCAGGACATACTGGACCCAGACCTTATCGAACCAGTAT
>CAZTKE010000018.1:2545-5075 GCA_964614055.1 uncultured Desulfovibrionales bacterium
GGCCAGAATAAGGAAAAGCAGGACATACTGGACCCAGACCTTATCGAACCAGTATCTAAGCATTGTCTTTGACCATTTGCTTGCTTTGCTTCATTGGTTTTTTGGGACGGCTCGCATAAAAATTTTAGATAGCCAAGAGCGTGTTTTTAAAAGAAATTGCCGGAGGAAGGGAATAAATTCCCATCCTCCGGCAGGCAAAAGTCAGGTTTTAGGGCCAGACTTCAATTTCTTCGGTCATGGGGAAATGATAAGGGGTGTCCGGGCCGTACCACTTGTTGTATATTTCCATGTACGTGCCGTCCTTCCACATATCCTGCAGAGTGAAGTTAATGGTGTCCCTCCACTTGGAGTCGTCTTCCGGAAGGCCGATGCCGTAAGGTTCGTCACTGAAGAAGTCGCCCACCAGCTCGTATTCTCCCGGCTGCTTGGCCGCGTAGCCGAGCAGGATGGTGCTGTCCGTGGTGAAGGCGTCAACCCGGCCCATTTTCAGGGCGTTGAAGGCCGAGGCGTAGTCCTGGAAAGAAATCACGTTCTTTTCATAATTGGGATCACCGAGTTTTTTGAGCAGGTTTTTGATGTTAATTTCTGAGGTGGTTCCCTGGGTGGTGGCTATTTTTTTGCCCACAAAGTCCTTCCACTCATCAAATTCTCCTTTTTTGGCCAAAAGCTTTTGGCCGTCATAGAAATAAGTGATGGAGAAGTCGATGGATTTGTCCCGTTCCCGCTTGTGGGTCATGTTGGCCACGGACATGTCTATGCGGCCCTGCTGGATAAAAGTTATCCTGGTCTTGTCCGTTACCTTTACCCTTTCCAGCTTGCAGCCCAGGCGATCGGCAATTTCTTTGGCTATGTCCACGTCAAAGCCGACCCAGTCTCCGTCCTCGTTAAAGTAGGCACCGGGGATGGAATTGGTCATCAGACCGCAGCGGATGGTCTTGGTCTCCATGACCTGGTCATAGGTGGCGCCGGCCAGAGCCAGCTGGGCGCTGGCAAATACCAGCACCAGGGTTAGGGAAAGAGTTTTCAAAATGCGCATTACGTCCCTCCGTTTACGAGGTTAAAATGGATTAAAAAACGCTTTAAAAAGCGTTGGCCTCGCATAAATGACCTGCTCCGGCACTTTTTAGTGGGAGAGGATTTTGCTGAGGAATAGTTTGGTCCGGTCGTTTACCGGATTGTTGAAAAAGTCGTGGGGGATGTTTTCCTCCACCAGCGCTCCTTCATCCATGAATATGACCCTGTCCGCCACTTCCTTGGCAAATCCCATTTCGTGCGTGACGCAGATCATGGTCATTCCTTCCCGGGCCAGGTTTTTCATCGCGTCCAGGACCTCGGTTATCATCTCCGGGTCCAGGGCGGAGGTGGGCTCGTCAAAGAGCATGATTTTGGGCTGCATGGCCAGGCCCCTGGCAATGGCCACTCTTTGCTGCTGTCCTCCGGAGAGCTGATCCGGAAAATTTCCGGCCTTGTCCGGGATATTCACCTTGGCCAAAAGCTCCATGCCCAGCTCGGCCGCTTCCTTGCGGCGCATTTTCCGGACCAGGGTAGGGGCCAGGATGACATTATCCAGGACTGTCATGTGCGGATAAAGATTGAATTGCTGGAATACGAAGCCGATTTCCGCCCGCAATTGGGAGAGGTTGACCCGCAGGTCGTTTATGTCCGTTCCCTCGACTTCAATGTTGCCTTTCTGGATGGGCTCCAGCCTGTTGATGCACCGGATGAGAGTGCTTTTCCCCGAACCGCTGGGACCGCAGATTACAACCACTTCGCCCCGTTTTATGTGCAGGTTGATATCCTTGAGGACGTGATGATCCCCGAACCACTTATGCGCATGGCTGATTCTGATCAAGACGGCACCTTTTGATGTTGGTGTTTTATCAACTGTTTTTTAAGAGTTTTCCGGCCAGGAAATAAAGAGGGACAGATTCTCTGGCTGTTTTCAATCTTAAAAAAATACGGCGGCCACTTGAGATGGCCGCAGCGTCAAGGCTATTACCAAAACCCGGGGTATTGAGCAAGGGGCAAGTGTGGTTGCTCTTTCAGGGACTATACAAAAAGCGGTAACCGTTTTGTATCCTTTATAGTTAGGATGGGTTATTGAAAAAAATAACTCCCGGAGGCAAATTGTAAAATCAGAGATATGACCCCCGGGAGGGGTTGCTGGTGCTGTTCATATGTGATTGAAAAAAAATCAACTTGCGGCTAAACTGATGCATAATGAATAACCGCGCAGTCCTTTTTATCTCTCGTCCGGAAAGGGTGTCCCCCCTTTTCCCTCACTTCAGGGAGCTTGGTGTGGAGGTGCACTTAAGCGACCGCCTGGAGCCGGCTCTTAAACTTATGCGTTCCAAGGACCCCGTAGTGGTCTTTTCCGAGGCCGAACTTCCGGGATACAGGGCCGAGGATTTTCTGAAAGCCCTGACCAGGGATGAAGACAAAAGAAAGGTGGTTGTTTTTGCCGAACAGGGGACCGCCAAGCAGGCCCAGAATATTATGCAGCTCGGGGCTCGTGATTATTGGCTGCTGC
>CAZTKE010000018.1:5175-17968 GCA_964614055.1 uncultured Desulfovibrionales bacterium
GCGGTGTCCCGCAAGCCGGGCAGGTTTGAGCTGGCGGACGGAGGCAGTCTTCTTCTGGACGAAATAACCGAGATGGATGCCGCCCTGCAGGCCAAGCTTCTGCGGGTCCTGCAGGAAGGGGAGATCGATCGCGTGGGCGGCACGGAAACCATCCCCGTGGATGTACGGGTAATAGCCACCACCAACCGGGATGTGCAGGAAAGCGTGCGCAACGGCAGCTTTCGGGAGGATCTGTTTTACCGCCTGAACGTAATCCCGCTTAAGCTTCCGGAGCTGAAGGAAAGGGGAGAAGACGTGCTGCTCTTGGCCGGGTATTTTGCCAAGCGTTTCGCCGCCCAGTATTCCCTGCCGGTTCCCGGTTTTGACTCCGGAGCCCGTACTTGGCTTTTGGAACATGATTGGCCGGGAAATGTCCGGGAGCTGCAAAATCTGATGGAAAGAGCGGTTTTGTTGAGCGCGGACACCGGAGTGATTTCCAAGGGCCATTTTTTGCTGGAAGGCGAGGAGGATTTGCAGGTGCAGTCCAGTGGCGAGGCCGTGCATCTGGAAGGAGAAGAAGATGAAATTGTGCCTTTGCAGGAGATGGAAAAGCGGCTCATCTTAAAGAGCCTTAAAAGCACCGGGGGAAACAGGACCCAGGCTTCCGAGCTTTTGGGGGTTTCCGTGCGTACCCTGCGCAATAAATTGAACGAATACAAGAAACAGGGCGAGGTTTTTTGAAACAACGTGTTTTATGGAGGGAGTATGGGACTCTTATCTGCACAGGTTTCCGGCTATATTGAAAAATCTTCCTGGATCCGGCGCATGTTCGAGGCCGGGCAGGAGCTAAAGGAAAAATACGGCCAGGATAATGTCTTTGATTTCAGTCTGGGCAATCCGGATGTCCCCCCGCCGCAGGAAGTGGGGCAGGCTCTGCACAAAAGCGCGGATGCATCCGGGGAACCGCTGTCCTTTGGTTATATGCCCAATGCCGGGTTCCCGGAACTGCGTCGGGTTTTGTCCGAAAAGATAAGTCGGGAGCAGGAGATTTCCGTTGCCGCGGACAATGTTCTTCTGACCTGCGGTGCGGCCGGGGCCCTTAATGTCATTTTGCGGGCTGTGCTTGAACCCGGAGAGGAGGTGCTCTGCCCCGCTCCTTATTTTGTGGAATACGCCTTTTATGCCCAGAACCACGGGGGAATGCTTGTCCCCGTCCCCGCTCTGGAACCTGATTTCCGTATGGATATTGACGCCCTGGCCGGGAAAATAACCGAGAAAACCAGGGTGGTGCTCATAAATTCCCCGAACAACCCCACCGGCCGGATTTATACCTCTGAAGAGATCGATGCCTTGGCCGAGGTTCTGGAAGAGAAAAGCGCCAAAGCTGGTCGTCCGGTATTTCTGGTTTCCGATGAACCGTATCGTTTTTTAAGCTTTGAGGGCCGAAACGTGCCTTCCCTTTTAGACCGTTACTCCCACAGCATAGTGGTCAATTCCTTTTCCAAGAGCCTGGGCCTGGCCGGGGAGCGAATCGGTTATGCAGCGGTCAGCCCCCGCATGCCCGGAGCGGAAGAGCTCATGGCCGGGATGATACTGGCCAACCGCATCCTGGGTTTTGTAAACGCCCCGGTTCTGGGGCAGAAGATACTTTTGCACGCTCTGGACAGCTCCGTGGATGTGGGGATTTATGCCCGGCGCAGAGAGATGCTCGCCGGGATTTTAAAAAAGGCCGGTCTGGAATTCCCCCAACCCGAGGGAGGCTTCTATTTCTTTGTCCGTTCCCCGACCGGGAATGATCAGGACCTGATAGACGCGCTCATGGCTGAAAACGTTTTGGCCGTCCCCGGGTCCGGCTTCGGGTTTCCCGGCTATGTCCGCTTCGCCTTTTGCGTCCCGGACAAGGTTATTTCCGGGAGCGAACAGGCGATGATCCGGGCGGTGGATACCCTGAAACAAAGCTGATTTCGGATCGATTTTTTTCTTTTTGCCTGCTTGTGGTCCGGACGGGCGTTTTGAGAGCGGGGCTGAAGCCCTGGTTTTCAGATGAGCCGCGGGGTTGCCCCGCGCGCTTATAGGGGATTTGTGTCCTTGACTTGCGGGTTGGCCTGGGTTATTCAGGTCAACTTCTTTTTTTGAGGGGTTTTATGTTCGACAATCTATCCGATCGACTAAATTCAGTATTCAAGAACCTGAAGGGCCACGGCCGTCTGGATGAGGAAAACATCCGGGCCGGCCTGCGCGAGGTCCGTCTGGCCCTTTTGGAGGCGGACGTCAATTACAAGGTGGTAAAGGAATTTACCTCCAGGATAAAGGACCGTGCGCTTGGCCAGGATGTATTACAAAGTCTTACACCCGGCCAGCAGGTGATTAAGATTGTCAATGAAGAGCTGACCGAGCTTCTGGGCGGGGAAAGCCAGGGTCTGAATCTTCGGACCAAGCCGCCGGCAATAATAATGCTGGTCGGGCTGCAGGGCTCGGGAAAGACCACCACCGCAGCCAAGCTGGCCCTGCATCTGCGCCGGGAAAACAAGATGTCCCCGTATCTGGTCCCGGCTGACGTATACCGTCCGGCGGCCATCGATCAGCTGCACAGCCTGGGCGATCAGCTGGACATGCCTGTTTATCCCTCCTCTTCGGACATGAATCCGGTGAATATTTGCCTGGACGCGGTCAAGGAGGCCAGGGAACAGCAGTATGACGTGGTCCTTCTGGATACGGCCGGCCGTCTGCACATAGATGAAGTGCTCATGCAGGAGCTGGCCAACATCAAATCCGAATGCGCCCCGCAGGAGATCCTGTTTGTCGCCGACGCCATGACCGGACAGGACGCGGTCAACGTGGCCGAGCGTTTTAATGAACTCCTGGATATAAGCGGCGCGGTTCTGACCAAGATGGAAGGCGATGCCCGGGGCGGTGCGGCACTTTCCATCAAGCATATCACGGATAAGCCGATCAAATTCATCGGTACCGGGGAGAAACTGAGCGATCTGGAAATATTCCATCCGGACCGGGTGGCCTCGCGGATTCTGGGCATGGGCGATGTGCTCACGCTTATTGAGAAAGCCCAGTCCAGTATTGACGAAAAAGAGGCCGAGGACCTGGAGAAGAAGTTCAAGAAATCCCAGTTCGACCTCGAGGATTTCCGCACCCAGATGCGGCGGCTGAAAAAGCTCGGCTCCCTTGAGGGCCTTATGAAGATGATCCCCGGTATGGGCAAGATGAAGGACCAGCTCAAGAACGTAAAGATGCCGGAAAAGGAACTGGCCAGGGTGGAGGCGATAATAAATTCCATGACCAAGCAGGAGCGCCGGGAGCCGAAATTGATCAATGCCGGCCGCAAACAGCGCATCTCCGCGGGAAGTGGAACCACCGTGCAGGAAGTGAATCAGCTCCTTAAGAATTTTGAGCAGATGCAGAAAATGATGAAAGGCATGGTCGCCCAGCAGTCCGGCGGGGGAGCTGCGAAGGCCACCAAGGCGGTCGGCGGGGGATCGCAGAAAAAGCTGCGCCAGCAGAGGAAAAAGGCCCAGCAGAAAAACAGGGCCAAGAAGAAGAAAAAGAAATAGTCCGCAGGGCCGGTAGTTGGCATCTGGACAAAAATATGGTTAATGAATATTGGTTTGAAAATTCACTGTTCGTTTTACCGGTTTCGGTACGGGCAAATAACTGCTATTTGGGGGAATAACTGATATGGCAATGAAATTGAGACTGACCCGCATGGGGTCCAAGAAGAGACCTTTTTATCGCATAGTGGCTTTGGACAGCAGAAAAAGACGGGACGGCCGGGCCCTGGAATACCTGGGTTATTACAATCCCATGACCGAGCCTCCCGAGGTCAGCGTGGACACGGAAAAAGCCCGCAAGTGGCTCGATCAGGGCGCCAAGCCTTCAAACACCGTCCGTTCCCTCTTAGAAAAGGCCGGAATGTAGGTCTTTTTGCTTTTGCTTATTTCACCGATGTTATCATACCGTCCGTTATCTGCATTGTGAACGGGCGGATATAGCGAATCGATTCAACGCGGAGGTGATTATGTTGAAGGAGCTGATCGAGTACATTGCGAAATCGCTGGTGGACAATCCCGACGAGGTCACGGTGTCCGAATTGGAGGGAGAGCAGACATCGGTAATCGAGTTGAAGGTGGCCAAAGAAGACCTGGGCAAAGTGATAGGCAAGCAGGGCCGAACAGCCAGGGCCATGCGCACCATTCTGGGCGCTGCCTCTACCAAGGCCCAGAAAAGGGCGGTCCTGGAGATACTGGAATAATAAAAAAAACATGAGCAAAAACCTTGTACTTTTGGGCAAGGTGGCCAAGCCTCATGGTTTGAAAGGGGAGTTGAGGGTCTATGCGGGCCCCGGCTCCCCTCTTTTGCTGGAAGGGGTAGACAGGATATATCTGGAAAAAGCCCAAATGAACCCGCGGCCTTTCCGTCTTTTGGATTTGCGTAGCACAGGCAAGGGTTTTTTATTGACCCTGGAGGGCATGGAAGGTCGGGATCAGGCGGAGAAATGGCGCGGTGCCGAAGTCCTGGCCCGGGAAAAGGATGTTTTAAAGGAGCGGGAAATCTCCCCCCTTCTTTTGCTCGTGGGTTGCGGCGTGTATGCCGAGGAGGTCGGGTATCTGGGGGTTCTGGAGGATGCCTGGAGTACCGGGGCCGGCGTGGTCTGGTCCATTGTGAACAAGACCGGCAGGGAAATCCTTTTTCCTGCGGAAGACAGGTTTATAAAGGAAATTGATCGAGAAAACTCCCGCATCGAAATCAATCCTCCGCCCGGGCTTTTGGAAATATATACTTAGGCGGCCTGTTTAAGCCTTCTCGGCGGATTCAACTTTTGCAGCCATGATATGCCCATTTCAATAAATATTGTCTCCATTTTTCCGGAATTCTTTTCCTCTCCTCTATCCTGCGGGCTCATGTCCAAGGCCTGGGAGCAGGGGCTTTTGCGGTTTGAATTCATAAATCCCAGGGACTTTGCCCGGGACAGGCACAAAAGCGTGGATGACCGCCCATACGGCGGCGGGCCGGGCATGGTCATGCTCCCGGAGCCCATGGACAGGGCTCTTAGTTCTTTGCCCCCGGGATGTCGCAGTCTTATCATGACCCCGCAGGGCAGAGCTCTCAATCAATCCATGGTGGAGGATCTGGCCGGGGAAAAGAATCTGACCTTGGTTTGCGGCCGCTACGAGGGCATTGACGAGCGCGTCCGGGAAAAATTCAATCTGGAGCCGGTTTCCGTGGGCGATTTTGTCCTTAACGGGGGAGAAGCCGCGGCCATGTGCCTGATCGAAGCGGTAGCCCGGCGCATACCCGGGTTTATGGGCAAAATGGAATCAGCCGGGGAGGAGAGCTTTGCGGACGGGATACTGGAATATCCTCATTATACGCGCCCGGAGGAGTATGCAGGCCGCCGGGTGCCGGAGATCCTTCTTTCCGGGGATCACGGCCGGGTGGCTGAATGGAGACGGGAGAAGGCCCTTGAAAGCACCCTGCACTATCGCCCGGATCTTCTGGACAATGCCTTTTTAAGCGCCCCGGATGTGGAAAAGCTGAAAGAGGCCTCCTCCGGTACAGTGGCCCGCAATCTGTATTTGGCCCTTATTCACCATCCGGTATTAAACAAATTCGACAAACCCGGAACTACGTCTTTGACAAACCTGGACATACACGATATTGGACGCGTTTCCCGTACCTACGGTCTGGGGCGTTATTTTCTGTGCACCCCGGTCGAGGATCAAAAGGCCCTGGCCCGCAGGCTTCTTGATCACTGGGTCGGCGGCCCTGGCGCCGCGGGAAATCCGGACAGGTCCGAGGCCCTTTCCGGAGTAGAGGTCTTGGACGATTTTGCCGCGGCCAAAAAACGGGTTTTTGAGCTGACCGGAATGGAGCCCGTGACTGTAGCTACCAGCGCCAAAATGGGTGATAATGCGCTTACCGCCCGCGCCTTGCGCGGCACGCTAAGGGAGAGTCCGGTTTTGTTGGTCCTGGGTACGGGGCACGGCCTGCATCCATCGCTCGTGAGCTGTTGCGATCAGGTGATGCGCCCGCTTCGCCCTCTGGCCGAGTATAACCATATGTCTGTTCGTTCGGCTGCTTCCATTATCCTGGACAGGATAATCGGTGATTTTTTTTGATTGTCTATGGTCAGCGAAAGACAATGTTTTAGTCTATATTTATACACAAGGAGAATATACTGTCATGAATGCCCTGGAAAAGATCGAAAAACGTCAGATGCGCATGGATATTCCCTCCTTCAAGGCCGGAGACACGGTAAACGTGCATGTCCGGATAATTGAAGGGGAAAAGGAAAGGATACAGGTTTTCAAGGGGATCGTTATCCGCGTCAATCGCGGAGCGGCCAACGGTACCTTTGTGGTGCGCAAAATATCCGACGGCATTGGAGTGGAACGGATTTTTCCCTTACACTCCCCGGCCATAGAGCGCATTGAGGTCCTGAGTGAAGGACGCGTGCGTCAGGGACGCATCTACTATCTGCGCAAGCTCAAGGGCAAGGCCGCCCGGATCAAGACCAAGAATCAGTGGAATTAGGTCGCTACCTGATTTGCCGTGCATGATGGCCTCTTCCCGGATTTTTCCCGGACAGACCCCGGCGGAGGGAAGGATTTTTTTATAGACAATCCTTCCGCAGCCGGCGTGGATGAAGCCGGCCGGGGATGTCTGGCCGGTCCGGTGGTTGCCGCGGCCGTTATTCTGCCGTCCCGATTCAGCCTGCCCCACCTTACTGATTCCAAAAAATTATCTTTCCAAAGACGCCGGGATTTAAGGCCTCTGATTCAGGCCCAGGCAATTGCCTGGGCCGTGGGCCTTTCCTGGCCCAGGGAAATCGACCGCTTAAACATCCTGCGGGCCTCCCTTCTGGCCATGTGTCGGGCTGTGGACAAGTTAAAGGTCCGCCCGGAGATCCTTCTTGTTGACGGCAATCAGAAAATTCCCATAGAGTTGCCCCAAAAGACAGTAGTGGGCGGGGACCTGAGCGAGCCTTGTATCTCGGCCGCATCTGTCCTGGCCAAGGTCTTCCGCGACCGCCTGATGCAGGCCCTGGACCGACGCTATCCCGGTTATGACCTGGCCATGCACAAGGGCTACGGCACAAAAAAGCATCGGGACATCCTCAAGCGCAGGGGCCCCAGTCCGGTGCACAGAAGAAGTTTCAAGGGAGTGGTTTGCAAGGCGCGCAAGGAAAGAATAAATCGCCTGCCCGGACTATGACCCTCGGCGCCCGCGGGGAGGATGTGGCCGCGGATTACATGCGCGAAAACGGCTACCGGGTAATTGAGCGCAATTGGCGCTGCAAAAGCGGGGAGCTGGATCTTGTATGTACCCGGGGAAAGGACCTGATTTTTGTGGAGGTCAAAACCCGAGGAAAAAGCAGTCTGGGTAGGGCCGGAGAATCCCTGGCCCCGGTCCAGCAGGCCAGGCTGGCCAAGGCTGCCAGCCAGTATCTGAGCCGAAACGGTTTGTGGTCCCGGAACTGTCGCTTTGACCTCATCGCTCTGGAAGTCAGGGAGAACGATGTAAATTTGGAGCATGTAACAAATGTCATTGATTTCGGGCAAGCTCTGGGTGGTGGCCACTCCTCTTGGCAACCTTGGTGATCTGGCCCCTAGAGCTGCACAAGTCCTGGAGTCATGCTCCCTGATTCTGGCCGAGGACACCAGGAGGGCCGGCCGGCTGTTTTCTGCCGTGGGGCTCAAGCCGGGCCGGATGGTTAGTTTTTTTGAACACAATGAGAAGCAGAAAATAAAAGAGGTGCTGCAGGTCCTGGAGTCCGGCCGGGATGTCGCCCTTATTTCCGACGCCGGCACCCCGGTGGTTTCCGATCCGGGGTATCGGCTGGTTCGCAGCTGCCATGAACAGGCTGTCCCGGTGTCCGCAGTGCCCGGACCCAGCGCTCCGGCAACCGCCCTTAGCATCTCCGGTATCCCGGCCTGTCCGTTTTCTTTTCTGGGTTTTCTGCCCCGGCGCAAAGGCGAGTTGGACACCCTCTTTGAGAAATGGAAGGATGTTCCCTCCACCCTGGTTTTTTTTGAGCGCAAAGACAGGCTCTGGCAATCCCTTAAAGCGGCACAGGGGATCCTGGGTAACCGGGAATTTTGTGTCTGCCGGGAGATAAGCAAAAAATTCGAGGAGATAATCCGAGGGGATTTGAACTGCCTGGATTCTGTTTTTGATCTTAAGGGCGAGATTACAGTGGTTATCGGTCCGCCCGGGGAAAAATCGCCTGCATCCCGGAGCGAGGCCAAAGAACTTCTGGACCGGGAACTGGCCCGGGGGGTTAAGCCGAAAGAAGCGGTCCGGGAAGTAGCCAAGCAGATTTACGGATGGTCAGGCAAGGAGCTTTACAGCCTTCTGCACGAGCAGTGATGCGAATAAAGCGGCTAGTTCGGGCTTTTGCTGCAATTCTTTGTATCATCTGCTCCGCCACGAAAAAGGGTGTTTTAATTTTTTAACTGCGGTGTTTTTTTATTTTTAAGCCATGGATGTAAAGACCCTTTTCAAGTGCTTTATGCGCACCTATATAATGGGCAGCGCATTCAACACCCGGGGACTGCAGAATATCGGGCTTATTTATGCCCTGGATCCCGCTTTGTGCCGGATATATCCGAAAGGCAAGCGCCTGCAGCGGGCCAGAAGGAGGCATGTGCGCCTGTACAATTCCCACCCGTTCTGGAATCCGCTTTTGGTGGGCATCTTTATTTATCTGGAAGGAAAGACAGCCAGAGGGCTTTTGCCGGAAGAGGCCATCGGTAAGGTAAAATCCACTGTGGTCTATACCCTGTCCGCCATAGGCGATTCCTTTTTCGGGGGCAGCCTGCTGGTTACCTGGGCTCTGGGGACAATGCTTTTATGGCTTTCCGGCTACAAGGGTGCGGCCTGGACGATTACCGGTCTGGCGTTTCTTTTCCTGCAGGTGTTTAAGGCATATGTCTTTTATATGGGACTTACCCGGGGAATCGCTTTTCTGAACCGGCTCAAAAGCTGGAATTTGATAAACTGGGGCGCTGCAATCAAGCTTTTTAACTCGGTGTTGATGCTGATTCTGGTTTTTGTCCTTTGGCCCCGGGGAGCGGGATGTCCGGTTTTTATTGCCTTTTTCCTCGGGGTTTCCGGATATGCCTACGCGGTTTTTCGGCTGCCCGTGTTAAGAGAGTTCTTGCTTGCAGTTGCATTTGCCGCCGCAATGATTATTTTTTCTTTTTAGCCGCGTTTTTTGGTCAAGGGAATGTGGTGCACATGTGTGCACAAAGCCATGGAAGGGAAAATGATAAAATCAGGGTTTTTGCGGATTGGATGATGGAGGAAGAAAGCGTATCCCGAGAGGTGACTCTGCGCAATAAATTGGGTTTGCATGCCAGGCCTGCAGCCAGGCTCGCCCAGGAGGCCCAAAAGTTTGAAAGTGATATCAAGCTGGGGCTTGACGGCAGGGAAGTGGATGCCAAGAGCATTTTGGATGTGCTTACTTTGGCCGCTTCCGGGGGGACAAGGCTGCAGATCGTGGCCGCGGGCAGTGACGCGGAAAGAGCGCTTGCACATTTGAGCGGCTTGTTTGAGAGCCGGTTTGAAGAGGATTCATAATGGCCAGAAATGTTCTTTCCGGTATTCCCGTCTCCAACGGCCTGGCCATTGGCAGGGCCTTTTTCCTGAACAGGGGAGTGGGCACGGCAGTAGCCCGGCACAGCGTACCGGAAGCGGAAATCGAGCACGAAATCATCCGCCTTTCCGAGGCCGTGGCCGCGGCAGGGGAGGATTTGGACTCCGTACGCCGCAAGGTCCCCAAGGATTTGCGGGAGCACGCGGCGATTCTGGATTCTCACCTCATGATCCTCAAGGATAACAAACTGGTCAGCTCGGCCCAGAAATACATCCGGGAAAAAGAGATAAACGCGGAATGGGCCCTGGAAAAAGCGGTACACGATATCCGCCAGGCCTTTGATACCATAGACGACGAATATATCCGCCAGCGCATCCAGGATGTGGATCTGGTCGCCTTCAGGGTGCAAAATAAGCTCATGGGAGGCAAGGATTCCATTTCCTCCATTTCCACCCGGGTTATCCTCCTGGCCCATGACCTGTCCCCGGCGGACACCATAGAGCTGGAAGTGGACAAGATAATGGCCTTTGCCACCACCCTGGGGGGCAAGACCTCGCATGCGGGGATAATGGCCCGCTCCCTGCAGATCCCGGCGGTTGTGGCCGTGGAGGGTCTGGAGGAATACATTGAGGACGGAGAACTGATTATACTGGACGGCCTGCACGGCCGGATCATTATTTCTCCCAGTGAACAGGAACTGGCCCATTACTCGGATTTAAAATACCAGTTCGAGGCCTATCAGGGCACGATCAGCCGCTGCTGCCATCTCCCGGCCGAGACCAGGGACGGTTACCAGGTCAAGGTCCTGGCCAATATAGAGCTTTTCGAGGAGGTGGCCGCGGTAATAGACAGCGGAGGGGAAGGTATCGGCCTGTACCGGACCGAATACAGCTACCTGAACCGGGAACGGCTGCCGGAGGAGGACGAACTCTTTGAGGAGTATCGCGACCTGGCCTCGATCATGTATCCGAACAACGTGGTTATCCGCACTCTGGATCTGGGATCGGACAAGATCGCCTCCTTTGTCCAGCCCATTGAGGAGGCCAATCCGGCCATGGGCTTGCGGGCCATACGATTCTGCCAGAAGTATCCGGATATTTTTCGCACCCAGCTTCGGGCCATCCTCCGGGCCAGCATCGTGGGCAACATATCCATAATGTTCCCCATGATTTCCGGGTTGCAGGAGTTGAAAGAAATCAAGGATATCTACTTCGAGGTGCAGCGGGAACTTAAAAGCGAGGGCAAGAACTTCGATCCGGAGATGTCCGTGGGCATTATGATCGAACTGCCGGGAGCGGTGCTTATAGCGGATATCCTGGCCCCGGAGGTGGATTTCTTCAGCATCGGGACCAATGATCTCATCCAGTACTCCCTAGGGATAGACCGGACCAACAAACATGTTTCCTATCTGTATCAGCCGCTTCACCCGGCTGTTCTGCGGAGCATAAAGCACGTGGTGGACGCCGGGCACGAGGCGGGGATAGATGTAAGCCTGTGCGGGGAACTGGCCTCGGATCCTTTCTGCATCCCCATCCTGCTCGGCATGCAGATCGATTCCCTGAGCCTGACCCCGCAGGCCATACCCGGGATTAAACGCTTGCTGCGCCAGACAACAATGGAGGAGTGCAAACCACTTTTGCGCCGGATCGTGCGCAACTCCACAGTGGCCGAGAGCAATAAGCTGGTTCGGGAGCTCATACTTAACCGTTTTCCGGAAGAGGTCATGTTTTATTCTTCTCTGTTGGAGGACTGATTTTGGCCGCAAGCAATAAAGAAAACAAGAGTAGCATAAAGATAATCGGCAAGAATAAGCGGGCCGGCCGGGAATATGAATTTCTGGAGCGCCTGGAGGCGGGAATATCTTTGACCGGCTCGGAGATAAAATCCCTGCGCGCCGGCCGGCTCAGCTTCAAGGATTCGCATGTTCGTTTTCGGCGCGGGGAAGCCTTTCTTACCGGGGTGCACATAGCCGGGTATGAAAACGCCGGTTACGCCCAGCACGATTCGGACCGGGAACGCAAACTGCTCATGCACAGGCGGGAGATCCGCAATTGGATGGGCAAGGTGGAGCAAAAGGGGCTGACTGTCATACCGCTTTGCATGTATTTTTCCCGGGGCATGGTCAAGGTGGAGTTGGCCCTGGCCAAGGGCAAGAAGGTGCACGATCGCCGCGAGGAACTGAAGCGCCGGGCCATGGACCGGGATATGGCCCGGGCCATGAAAAATTACTGATTGCGGCGGACAACAAAATGACCTCCCCCTCCCGGATATCCCTTACCAGAAAGCAAAAAAAGACCCTTTTGTCCATTTTGCCCGAGGACAGGGTGATTACCGCTCCGGAAAAAACCGCGGTTTACGGGGTGGACGCCGGACAGAAAAGAGGGGCCCCGGCGGCTGTGCTGCGGCCGAAGAACACAAAAGAAGTGCAGGAGATACTTGCTTTTGCTCACGAGGAACGATTGCCTGTTCATCCCCGGGCCCGGGGGACGAACATGGTCGGGGCCTGCGTTCCGGAAAACGGGGGAATAGTCATCTCCTGCCTGGAGTTGAACCGCATCCTGGTAGTGGACGAGCGGGACTATGTGGCCTGCGTGCAGCCGGGAGTGGTTACCGGGGATTTTAACTCCTTTCTGGAGGACAAAGGCCTGTTTTACCCTCCGGATCCGGCCAGTGTGTCTTTTTCCACGCTCGGCGGGAACGTGTCCACCAATGCCGGAGGGATGCGCGCGGTCAAATACGGGGTGACCCGGGACTATGTCCTTGGGGTGGAAGCGGTCCTTCCCGGAGGACGGATACTCCAGACCGGCGGGCGCTGTCACAAGGATGTGGTCGGACTGGACCTGACCGGCCTCTTTGTCGGCTCCGAGGGAGGGTTGGGCCTTATCACCCGGATCTGGCTGAAACTCTTGCCCCGCCCGGCCTACACCTCCTCGCTTCTTGCCTCCTTTGACTCCCTGGACGAGGCCCTTTCCGGCGTGGATACAGTCTTAAAGCAGGGGATTTTGCCCGTGGCCATGGAGATAATGCCGGACACGGTTTTAGACTGCCTGCGGGAACTTAAGTCCGTGCACCTGCCGGGAAAAAGCGGGGCCGCGTTATTGCTCAAAATGGACGGAAACCAGGCCGGGGTCCGGGAAGATTTAAGGCGGGCGGAAAAAGCCCTGTATAACGCCTCCATCCAAGTGGCCGGGCCGGAGGAGGAAG
>CAZTKE010000019.1:0-6003 GCA_964614055.1 uncultured Desulfovibrionales bacterium
GCATCAGCGGCGCGAATGCCAAGGCTCACTTACAGGTATGGAGCGATAGCGGAATACCTGTTAAGTGAAGCCTTTTGTTATGCAGGTATTTCGCAGTAGGTTGAGTAGGAGTGGGGAGAAGGAATTTGTTCTCCGTCTTCCCTCATGCCGTCAATATGAAACTGAATTGCCTCCCGCATGCTATGCTCAACTTCTTGACGCGTTTCACCTGTTGCCACACACCCCGGCAGATCAGGGGAAAACGCCGAATAACCTGTTTCTGTCTCTTCAACAATGATGAGATATCTATTCATTTTAACCCCGACTGTTTTAGGATGCTGTTCAAGGTTCCTGGAGCGAGATCATCGCTGGGTTTACCTGCGATCGTAACTCTCCCTTTTTGGGACGGATGTTTGTATTGCCTGTGGCTTCCCCGAGTTGAAACCAAGTACCACCCGTCCGCCTGAATCATCTTGATTGCTTCTCTTACTTTCATTCATTACTCTATCATTTGTGGCGTGATCCATCAATTCCGCCATTCGCGCCGCATCAGCGGCGCGAACATAGATTATATTGAATGTTTATTTTTCCAACATTTTTTATCTATCATGATCAGAGTCGCTTTTTACAAGCAACAAAATGCTGAACTATCATAGTTTGTTATGAAAAAAAACTTACTGATCCCGATAGCGATTTCGATCCCGAAGAAAGAAATCTCAACAATCTAAAATGTGTTGCACGGATTCTTGAGGTGAACCTTTTTTGTTTTGTGGCAGGTTGTTATGAGTAAATAATTGTGTTTATCCATTGGTAATCCGCTGGCACAGGGACCGGACGGCCTCGGTGTATGGGGTTTTTTTGTCAATAAGTCCGGATACGTCCGGTTCCATATCCAGGACATCCTCCTCAAACGGCAGGTAGGTGATCGAGGAAAAATTGGTGTCGCCCATGCGGGAATCGACTTTTTCCCGGTCAAAATCCGATCTGCATTTGTTCACCAGAAGATGGACCTCGGGGATGTTCAATTCCCGGGCCAGACTCGCGGAATGCAGGGCCACCTGGATCGAATTGAAGCTGGGTTCGGTCATGATCACCGCGTGCCTGAAGCCGTCCGCCAGGGCCCGGCCGAAGTGTTCCACCCCGGCCTGGGTGTCCATGATGACCATTTCATCCTCCCGGAGGCGAATATAGCGGACAATGCTGTCCAAAAGGGCGTTTTCCGGGCACAGGCATCCGGTGGCGGCCTGGATGACGCTCCCGATTACCAGCAGGTTGATATTTTCCGAGATTTTCATCCCGAAGCGGCGGACAACATCGGATACGTCCGGGTTGATCCGAAGCATCGTCCCCCAGCTTTCCCCGGGCCTGGCCCCGGTTTTTTCCTCGATATAGGCGATATTTTTGGACACCGGAATGAGTTCTTCGGCTTTTTCCAGGGGGAAACCAAGGGAAAAGGCGAGATTCTGCTGCGGGTCCTCATCCACGGCCAGGACGTTGATATCCCGGCGGGCCATGATTGCGGCCATGAGAGCGGTAGTGGTGGTCTTGCCCACGCCTCCCTTTCCGGTTACCACGATTCTGCATCCGTTGTTTGCGGATTGTCCCTGGTTCTGCAGATAGTTTGCCGCCGCGAACAGCCTCTTTCCCTTGGTTTCTTCCCCGCTCATTTATATGCCCAGTCCCTCGCGTTTTTTATTTATGTGTTTTTCAATCATATCCGCCGCCTTGGCCGGATCCGGCTCAACCGCGTATGTGGCCCCGACAATATCGTTCAGGGTCTCAGTCATCAGGCCCATGACATTTGCGCTGCCGAATATTTTCGGAGGAATGCCCAGTACGGTGTATACGCCAGAGGAGACGAAATAGGAGGCAATGGATACCGCTTTCTGGGACATCCATTCCGGGGCGGCGCCGGCGAGCGGAAGCTGATCTATGCCCACATCAAGGGCTTTGGCCAGTTCCGCGGCCAGAACGAGTATCCTGGAGCAGTCCACGCACGATCCCATGTGCAGAACCGGAGGAATTCCCAGGGCCTCGCAGACGCCCTTTAAGTCCTCCCCGGCCTGGGAAGCTGCTTGCGGCAGGAGCAGCCCGGCTTTTCCGGAGGCAATGGCCGCGCATCCGGTCTGGACCACAAGGATGTTTCTCTTTATAAGCTCCCGGGATAATTGTACGTGGCCGTAATCATGGGTGATTTTGGGGTTGTTGCACCCGACCATGCCCACGGCCCCCTTGATTTTCCCTCCGGCTATGGCGTCAATCAGGGGTTTTAAAGAGCCGCCAAGCGCCTTGAGCATGGCTTCCACCGAGAATCCGGCCATCATCTTAGTCGGTTTGCCCGGAATCAGCACCCGGTTGGGATCGCGGTTTTCATAGTTTTCAATGGCCAATCGTATGATTTTTTCCGCGGTATCCAGGGCGGTATGCGGATGGAACTCCATGTGTTCCGCGCCCGGGACCTTGGATTTTTCGCTGGTGGAGACAATCTTGCTGTGAAAACAGGAGGCGGTGTTCGGGATGGACGGGAATATGCACTGATAATCGATTACCATGACTTCAACCGCTCCGGTGGCCAGTGCCAGCTCCTGATTGAGCATGTTTCCGGCTATGGGCACTCCCTTGCGCATCAAGAGTTCGTTGCCCGTACAGCACATGCCGGCCAGATTTATTCCCGCGGCTCCTTTTTCCTCGGCCAGTTTCTTAAGCTCCGGTTTTCTGGAGGCCTCGACGACCATTTCCGAGAGAATGGGGTTGTGTCCGTGCAGGACAATATTGACCATGTCCTCTTTTAATACGCTCAGATTGGTCCAGGCCTCTTTTATTTCCGGTGTTCCGAACAGGATGTCCGAGACCTCGGTGGCCATCATTGAACCGCCCCAGCCGTCGGACAGGGAAGTGCGCAATCCGTGCAAAAGGATATTGGCCGCATCGGCTCCCACTCCCATGTGGATGCGGTGCATGCCTTCCACTATCTCCCGGTCCACGCTTCTGGGCATTATTCCGGTTTTTTTCCATATTTGCCGGGTTTTTTCCGGGGCTCGCCCGGTAAACTGGATGTAATTCTTTATGGTTCCGAATTCTTCAAGCATGGCCAGGGCCAGAGCGCGGGCGACTTCATTGTCCGACTTACCCTCGGTTTCAAGGCCGTATTCCGCGGCGATGGAGAGCATTTTTTCCCGATCCAGGATTTCATATCCCTGGGCTTCGCCCTTGGAGGTTTCCAGCAGGGTCTCCACGACCTCGCGCCCGTGATCCGAATGCGCGGCCGCCCCTGTATTCAGATCATCCAGGATGTTCCTGGCTACAATAAGGTCCACACCGGCTCCGCATACTCCGCGATCGGGCGATCCTCCGAACGGATCTATACGGCACGGGCCCATCGTGCATCTGTTGCAGCACACACCGGTCTGTCCGAAGCCGCATTGGGGCTGCTGGGCCTCAAGCCTGTCCCATGCGGTTTCAATGTTTTCCTGCAGTGTTCTTGTAAGCGCCGGCTTGGCACTTTCGTCTATTGTTCTTTCATCCACCTTGTTTTTTAAATCCCGGACATTGTATTCTTCAGACATGGTTTTTCTCCCTTTTTTTAGATGCTTTTGCGGGATGAGTGCATGGGGCCGATTTCCGCGAGTTTGGCGCATACGGCATGGAATGCTTCCATGTTTGTGGGTATATTTTCCGGTTCCATCCCCTGAATATCCCGGGTCAGGTCAAAAACAATCCCTTTTCCGGCCTCGGAAACAAGCTCATTTGCTTCCCCGTATCTCAAGGCCCCTGTTTTGCAGGCCTGCACGCAGGCCGGCTCTCCGCCGTTTTTGACTTTTTCCAGGCAGTTGTCGCATTTGTAGGCCACATCTTTTCCCAGTTCCGGACTGAAGACAAAGCTTATCGCCCCGAACGGGCATTCCTGGGCGCAGATCCCGCAGGATATGCATTGATCATCCCGGACCAGAACGGTTTCATGTTCCGGATCGCGGTAAAGGGCTTCGGTTGGACAGGACTCAATGCAGGGGGCGGGATTGCAGTGCCGGCAGCGGACCGGATAGGTCAAAAAATCCACCCCCGGCTGTATTTTTATCCGCGGTTTAGGAGATTCGCTGTTCAGCGGCAGCGCGCTTTTTTGGTGGGCCCTGGAGCAGGCCAGCTCGCAATGCCGACATCCGACGCAATGTTTGGGGTCGATAAAAACCGTTTTCATTTATGACCTCCTTGCCGTTTTGGATATTTTATAGAGGTTATGTTTAAAGGATCGCTGGATCCCAAAGCGTATTTATCTGTTTTTATTATGTATACAAAAGTTTATTTTCTTTTTCAGTTAAAAGCTAACACCCTTTATGATCATATTCAATGCGATTTGAAAAAAAATCAAAAAAATGCCGTCTACTTGGAAAATTTTCGGACTTCGCGTATCCGTCTTGAATAAGCCGGTGGTTTGCTTTTCGATGTATGTTTTTTTATAGACGGTTAATGGATTAAATACACATTTTGATGTGCTGGAGGAGGCTTTTATGAATGAAAGAAAGCTTTTGATCGGGACCTCCGGGTATCAGTACAAGCACTGGAAAGGGGTTTTTTATCCGCAGAAGCTGCCGCAAAAGGAATGGTTCGCTTATTACGCGCAGCGGTTTAACGCGGTGGAGATAAACGCCACTTTCTACAATCTGCCCAGGGTGGAAACCATTGAGAAATGGAGGGATGCGGCTCCGGAGGGTTTTTATTTCGTCCTTAAATTCAGCCGCTACGGCTCGCATATAAAGCGCCTCAAGGACCCCGGGGACAGTATCCGAAAATTCTGGGACGCGGCCCGGCATCTGCAGGACAAACTGGCCGCGGTACTGGTCCAGCTGCCCCCGAAGTGGAAACCGGTCCCGGAAAGGCTGGATGCCTTTTTGTCCGAGGCCCCGGACGGGGTGCGCTGGGTTCTGGAATTTAGGGACGAGAGGTGGCTGACTGATGAGATTTACGATGTCTTGCGCAGGCACAAGGCCGCGCTTTGCATTCACGACTTGATTCCGGACCATCCCCGGGTGGCTACTTCCGACCTGGTTTATCTGCGTTTCCACGGGGACAATTACGCGGGGTCGTATACCGAAAAGGAGCTGGAGGGGATCGCCGCGCAAGTCCTGGAGCATCTGGCCCGGGACCGGGATGTAATGTGTTACTTTAACAACGACGCCGAGGGGAACGCCGTTTTGAACGCGGCCCGCCTGAAGGAGATAATAGCCGGGAGCTGAAGCCCGGGGCCGTCCCTGAACCGGGCAATTCCGCTTTTCCCTTTACTGCCCTCTGGTTTTTCCATAGGTTTTAAAAAATCAAAACTGCATTTAATTATTATCCAAAAGGGGGAAGTGGCCTTGTTAAGCGATTATCAACTGCATCTTTGCCGGACGAGCAAGTGGGATTTTTCCGGGATAAATGCTCTTTTTTTGAACTGCACCCTGAAGAAATCTCCGGAGTTGTCCCATACTCAGGGACTGGTGGATATGTCCACGGCCATCATGCGCGAGGTCGGAGTCGCTGTGCACGAATTGCGTCCCGTGGATTACTGTTTGGCGGACGGGGTGTATCCGGACATGACCGAAAAGGGATGGGACAGGGACGACTGGCCGGAAATATACACCAGGGTCCGGGAAGCGGACGTGCTGATCCTGGGCACCCCCATCTGGCTGGGGGAAAAATCCTCGGTGTGCACCAGGGTGGTGGAGAGGCTGTATTCCTCCTCCGGGGATTTGAATGAAAAGGGGCAGTACGCCTATTATAATCGTGTCGGAGGATGCCTGATCACCGGGAATGAGGACGGGGCCAAGCACTGTGCCATGAATATTTTGTATTCCCTGCAGCATCTGGGCTACGTTATTCCCCCGCAGGCGGACGCGGCCTGGGTGGGGGAAGCCGGTCCGGGTCCTTCTTATCTGGACCCGGGGTCGGGCGGCCCGGAAAACGACTTCACCAACCGCAACACCACGTTCATGACCTGGAATATCCTGCATCTGGCCCGGATGATAAGGGAATTTGGAGGCATCCCCG
>CAZTKE010000019.1:6103-17815 GCA_964614055.1 uncultured Desulfovibrionales bacterium
ACCTGGAATATCCTGCATCTGGCCCGGATGATAAGGGAATTTGGAGGCATCCCCGCCCACGGCAATCAGCGCTCCAAATGGGAGGCCGGATGCCGCGATGACCATCCCAATCCGGAGTACAGATAAAAGATTTTTGAACTTCGGGACAGGCCCGGAAAACAGGGAGGAATGAGAATGAAAAAGCTTGTTTTTTTTCTGCTGGCGGGATCTTTTCTGCTGTCCGGCCTTTTGCCGGCCGGGGGATTCTGCGCCGGGGAAAAAGAGATTACCGTGGGGTCCAAGATAGACACCGAGGGTGCGCTTCTGGGGCAGATGATGGTCCTTATCCTGGAGGACAGGGGATTCACGGTTGAGGACAAGACCGGATTCGGGCCCACCCCCATTGTGCGCAAGGCCATAATCTCCGGGGAGATAGATATTTATCCCGAATACACCGGAAACGGGGCTTTCTTTTTTGACACCAAAGAGACCGGAGTGTGGAAGGACTTTGAGCGGGGCTACGCCCGGGTCAAGGAACTGGACCGGGAAAAAAACGATCTGGTCTGGCTCGCCCCGGCCCCGGCGGACAACACCTGGGCTTTGGCCGTTCGCGGGGATCTGGCGGAAAAAGAAAACCTGAAGACCCTGGAGGATCTGGCCGCATACGTGAACTCCGGGGGCGAGATAAAGCTGGCCGCCTGCGAGGAGTTCGTGACCCGCAAGGACGCTTTGCCCGCGTTTGAAAACGCCTATGGGTTCAGTATCCCGGACGAGGATATGATCGTATTTTCCGGATGCAACACCGCGCAGACGGAAAAGGCCGCCGCCCACGGCACCAGCGGAGTGAACACGGCCATGGCCTTTGGAACGGACGGAGCGCTCTCCGCTTTGGGGCTAAAGCTGCTCCGGGACACCAAGGGTGTGCAGCCGGTATATGCCCCGACCCCCGTGGTCCGGGAAAAAGTCTTGGCCGAACACGAAGAGCTGCCCGATATCCTGGCTCCGGTTTTTGAGTCCCTGGATCAGAACATACTGCAAAGATTGAATTCCCGTATCGCCATAGGCGGGGAGAACGCGGCCCGGGTGGCTGAAGACTACCTGAAGCGAGAGGGATTCCTCTAGGGCCATGCCGAAACCGGAACGTTCCGCGTCCAGGGTGGGGGTTCTGGGCGCTCTGATCGGTGCCTGCGGCCTGCTTCTGGGAGATTTTGTCCTAAACAGACCGAACCGCCTCGCCCCGGGCGATCCCCTGTCTTTGCTTGAGGCCCTGGGCTGGTGGCCGGTCGGGCTGTTTTCGGCCGGGTTCGCGATTTTGCTGCTTGTGTCCCTTTTTCCGGGCAGGCGGGGCGTAGTTTGGGGCGCGGTCCTGCCCGTGCTTATGTTTCTGGGGCTTTTGTGGGCCCAGGGGTACGCGGCGTCCGAGCTTACCCGTATCGGGGGCGGGTTTACCCGGGTCTCGGTTGGCTCCAGCCTGTGGATATCCATTTTGGGCCTTTTCCTGATCTATACGGACATGATTTCCCGCACGGGACGGGCCGCCCCGCTCAAGGCCGGGCTGGGTTTGATCCTTGTCGCCGGTCTTTTCATTCTGTTTTTTTCCGGGGTCCTGGATCAGATATCTTTAATGCTTGAATTCGAGGCCAGGCGCTCCCGTTTTTTTTCCGAATTCAAGGCCCATTTGTTTATAACCGGAGTCTCGGTGGGGCTGGCCTCTGTCGCGGGCGTACCCCTGGGCGTGGCCCTTTTTCGGAACCGACGGCTGCGCGGGGCGGTTTTTTCCGCGTTAAACATCGTCCAGACCATTCCCAGCCTGGCCCTGTTCGGTCTTTTGATTGCCCCTCTGGCCTTTCTTTCCGAGCGCATCCCGCTTTTAAAGACCCTGGATATAAGCGGGATCGGCTGGGCCCCGGCGGTGATCGCCCTGACCCTGTATTCCTTTCTGCCCATCGTCCGCAATACCTTCTCCGGATTTTTAACGGTGGACGGGTCCGCGCTTGAGGCCGGGCGGGGGATGGGCATGGGCCGCACCCAGATATTTTTTCGGGTGGAGCTGCCCATAGCCGCTCCGGTCATCCTGAACGGACTGCGCATTGCCGGGGTGCAGAACATCGGCAATACCGCGGTGGCCGCGCTCATAGGGGCCGGTGGATTCGGGGTGTTCATATTCCAGGGATTGGGCCAGGCCGCCACGGACATGGTCTTTCTGGGCGCTCTGCCCACTATTTTTCTGGCCGTGTTCGTGGACCGCATTTTTCAGGCGCTTATCCAAATCTTGACTCCGGCGGAGCAGGGCAATGATTCAACTTGAAAATGTGAGCAGGATATACGGGGACTTTTACGCGGTCCGCGATCTCAGCCTGACCGTGGAAAAAGGTGAGTTCTGCTGTCTTATCGGGCCATCCGGATGCGGCAAGAGCACCACCCTGAAAATGATAAACCGCATGCAGGAGCCCAGCCGGGGCCGGGTGACCGTGAACGGAACGGATGTGCGGGATACCGCTCCGGAGAAGCTCAGGCGGGGCATGGGCTATGTCATTCAGAGCGTGGGTCTTTTCCCGCACATGAATGTTCTGGAGAATATCGTGGTCGTTCCCCGCCTTCTGCATTGGAGCAGGCACGATGCCGGAAAAAGGGCCCGGGAGCTCTTGGAGCTTTTGGAGCTGCCCCCGGAGGAATATGCGCACAAAAGACCCGGGGAGCTCTCCGGGGGCGAGGCCCAGCGGGTGGGCGTGGCCCGGGCCCTGGCCGCTGATCCGGAGATACTGCTCATGGACGAGCCCTTCGGCGCCCTGGATCCCATCAGCCGGGAAAATCTGCAGAGCCAGTTCTTGCGCATACAAAGGGAACTGAAAAAAACCATTGTCTTTGTCACCCACGATATAGACGAGGCGGTGCGCCTGGGCTCGAAAGTGGCCATCCTTAGGGAAGGCAGCCTGATTCAGCACGCCTCTCCGGAGACTGTGCTTTCCGCCCCGGCGGATGCATTCGTCAAGAAATTCGTGGGCCTGGACCGGGCCCTTAAAAGGCTGTCCCGGCTTACGGCCGGGGATTTCACCGCCTCCGCCCCCCAAGTGGACCGGCGGGCCTCAAGTGAGGTTTTAGAGGCTGAATTCAGACGCATGGAAGATATGGACTGCGCCCGCTACCTGTGGGTTACGGACGGGCGGGGCGGATTGGCCGGATGGATAGACGGGCAGCAGAAGAGCGGAAGCGGCCCGGATATGGACAGGGATCTCGTGTCCGTGGATGTCTCGGAGATCTCGGTCCGCTCCGACTATAGCCTGAAGCAGGTCCTGTCCATGTTCGTGCAGCAGGGTGTGGTCTGCCTGCCGGTTGTGGACCGGGAAAACAGGCTCGAGGGCGAGATACGGCTGAATGATGTCCTGCAGTCCTGAGAAATAGGGGACGCCATCTGTGCGCACCCGGGTGTTTTAAATAAAAAATCCACATACTGTGTCGGAGAGCCAATAAGAATAACCCTAAGACAGCGAATGCTTAGAAAATTAAAGGCCTGAACAATGCGTGTAAAGACCAAGGATATCGCTTTTTTTGCCTTCCCCCTGGCCGGATTTGTGCTTCTCGCTTCCTGGAGCGGGGTGTGGGAAAGCCTTCTTGCCCCGGTTTATCCGGATTTGCGGGAGTATCTCTATCCGCGCGCTGGATTGTGGAGCCTGATTGAAGAGCATCTGTTCCTGGTGGCCGTCTCCAGCTTTTTGTCCGTAAGCATCGGAGTCGGCCTGGGTATTTTCGTTACCCGGAGCTGGGGGAGGGACTTTCTGCCCGCGGTCAACAGTCTGGTCTCCATAGGTCAGACCTTTCCCCCGGTGGCGGTTCTGGCCCTGGCGGTTCCGGCGGTGGGCTTCGGGGCCGAGCCGACCATAATCGCCCTTTTTCTGTATGGACTTCTGCCCGTGGTCCGCAATACCATAAGCGGATTGGACGCGGTCCCGGCCGAGGTGCGGGAAGCGGCCCGGGGCATGGGCATGACCGAACTTCAGGCCCTGTTTCGGGCGGAGCTGCCTCCGGCTTTGCCCGTGATTATGGCCGGGATAAAGATATCCGTGGTCATAAATATCGGCACGGCCACCATAGGAGCGACCATAGGCGCCGGAGGGCTGGGAGCGCCCATAATCAGCGGGCTGGCCTCGGACAATCCGGCCTTTATTCTCCAGGGCTCGGTGCTGGCCGCCTTGTTCGCCATAATTGCCGATTCCCTGCTTGGATTCGCCGAGAAAGGGGCGGGCCGGATTTTCCGGACTTGAGGAGGCAGGGTCCCGCTTTAAGCGGCACAATTTCGTGGTCGGGCATAAAAATTTTTACCTGGGCTCAGGGACGCTGGGTTTTGGGGCGGTCTTGTTGACGAACAAGGCCTTAAGAGGGCAAAAGACTCACTTCGGACCGGGGTCTGCCGGTTGGGATATACTTTTAATCGGCTGGTGCCGCAAAATATTTAAATTAATCCGGTTAATTGCGAGGTCGGTATGAGCTGGAGCGAGTTTGAAGTCTATAGATATGAGAAATTATTGGAGCAGTTCTGTGCCGAGCACGGCCCACCCCCGGATATTTGGGACAAACTTAAATGGGGGTATGAACTGGATCAAAAAAGACAGAGCGTCGTCCTTTACGAGATCCGGCCCCAATTCGACGACCCGGAGAACAAGATCCACATCCCCATTTTCAAGGCTGTTTATGTTAAATCCAGGGATTTGTGGAAGATTTACTGGATGAAAAGCGATATGAAATGGCACGGCTATGATCCGGAACCGGAAGCAGACTCCCTTAGAGAGGCCCTGAATATCCTTTCCGAGGACAAATACTGCTATTTTTTCGGATAAATCCCGGATTCCGGGGGATAAAACAAAACAAATTTAGTTCCGAGAGAGCAGAAAATGGAAAATTTCGCCCTTGTTTTGATTGATATTCAGAATGAAAGCCGGTTCGGAATCCAGGGGCTTGAAGAGGTTGTGCATAACTCGAAACAGCTTCTAAACGCCTGCCGCGAGGCCGGGATCCCGGTGGTATATACCCGGCAGATAAACCGCTCGGATGGAGTCGGCCTTTCCCTTGGCGAGGAACTCGCTGCGGACGGTCGCCCGGTTTTTTACTGCAGCGATACTGCTGCGGTGGACATAATCCCGGATATTGCCCCGCTTGGAAACGAGCTTGTGGTGGACAAATACCGCTGGAGTTCCTTTTGCGCCACCAGCCTGGATATTTTTCTCAAAGGCCTGGGGGCGAGGGAACTTATAATCGGGGGGCTGGTCACGGACGGCTGTTTGATGACCTCCGCGTTTGACGCCTATTTCCGGGACTATCGACTGCATCTGGTCCGGGACGTCTGCGCCACTACCTGCGAGGGCGGGCATATGTCCTCGATAATGATCATGGCCAACTGGATATACGGGCTTAAGATCTACAAGACCTCGGAAATGGTAAAATTCATCCGGGGAGAGCCGCATTGCGTTTGGGAAAGCAAAACCGCCGCTCCTTTCGCCTTTACCCCGGAGAACATGCGCGAGCAGTACGCCAGGCTGGATAGCGAGGCGGAGAAGATATCCGGATAAAAAAGAGATTCTTGCCATGTTGACCTTCTGATAAGAATACGTATACATATTCTTATCAAGGTAAATCAAAGTCAGGAGGCCAAGATGCGGGTAACTGAAAGAGGGCAAGTGACAATACCCAAAACGATCCGGGAGCAGTTCGGTTTCGGGGCAAACACGGAAGTAGAATTCGTTGTCCGCGAGGGACGTTTGGAACTTGTACCGGTCGGAAAAAGCAGATGCAAAAAAATTGACGCTATCTACGGTAAAAAAAGTTTCAATAAGAGTACGGATGAACTCATGAAGCTGCTTCGCACATGAAACAGTGGATAGTGGATACCAATGTGCTTCTTGACGTCCTCGGTGCGGACGAACAATTCGGTCCGGCTTCCCGACAGGTACTGTCTGATTGCTTTGAAAGCGGGATACTGGTGATCAATCCGGTCATTTTTGCCGAAGTGGGCGGGTGGATAGACAGCCTTGAAGAGCTTGATTCTCTCCTGTCGGAAGAGGTGTTCCGCAGGGATCAGTTGCCGTGGGAAGCAGCCTTTCTGGCAGGCAAGGCGTTTACCCGATATAAAAGGGCCGGCGGCCGGAAAAAAAGAATGTTGGCGGATTTCTTGATTGGAGCGCATGCCGCAGTAAAAGAATTCGGGCTGATCACCCGCGACAGCGGTATTGGAAGGTATTTCGAGATTGATGTCTTGAATCCGGCTTAACTAAAGAATCCGGCTCCTCCGGGTCTGTCTTATTCTGTCCCCAAAATAAAAAAGGCCGCCTTGTCCTTAAAAAAGGGCAGGGCGGCCTTTTGGTTTTAAAAGCGGTGCTTTTCTTACTGAAGCGCGGCTTCAAAGGCGGGGAGGGCAGGCTTGCCGTCCACGGTCTCAATTCCCTTGAGCCATTTCTGGTACCTTTCCGGATGGTTCTTTATCCATTCCATCCCTGCGTCCGCGGGTTCCATATTGTCGTTTTTGTGCAGCATGGTCATGATTTCGTTCATCATGGAGATGGGGAAGGTGAAGTTTTTCAGGAACTCGGTTACGTTGGGATATTCCTGGTCAAACCCCTTGCGGTAATTGGTGTACACAGTGGCGGTTCCGTCGTTGGGACCAAAGGTCTCGGCAGTGCTGCCCTTGAGGTACTTCATGTCGATTACCTTGTTCATGTAGTGCGGGGACCAGCCCAGAAACACGATCCATTTCTTGTCCCGGACAAAGGACTGCACCTGGGAAAGCATCCCGGCCGCACTGGACGGAATAAGGGTGAAATCACCCAGATTGTGCATGTCGTTGTCGATCATCTTCAGGATGACCTGGTTTCCGTCGTTTCCTTCCTCGATACCGTAGATCCTGTTTTCCAGCTTGTCCGCATACTTGTGGATGTCGCTGAAGTTCTGCAGGCCCGCCTCATAGCAGTAGCTGGGCACGGCCAGGGTGTACTTGGCGTTTTTCATATTGGCCACGGACTGGATGACCGAGCCCTGTTCAAAGTATTTGTTGGCAATGGTTTGCTGGGTAGGCATCCAGTTGCCCAGAAAGAATTCCGCCTCTCCGGAAGCCATGGCCTTGTAGGCAATGGGTACGGAAACCATCAGGTTTTCCGCCTCGTATCCCAGGCTGTTCAGGATTTTTACCGCCAGTTCGGTTTTTACCGTGACCCCGGTCCAGCTTACGCTGGCGATCTTGATCGGATCCTTTTTCGCGGCAATGGCCGATCCGGAAAAGACCAGGACAAAGGCGAAGACAGTGATTGTCATGAGTTGCAGTTTGAAATTCTTAAACATTAGACCTCCTTGGTTAAAGATTGGGATACCGGGCGGCCGGCGGTTAAAACCGTACCGGTTTGTTTAATGGTATATGTTCCCGGCAGCCATGGATTTGCGCAAGCACAGGGCTGCTTTGTAACGGTCCGGGAGTTTTAAATCCCCCGGAACGAAACTTTCAGCAGCCGAACCAGTTGACCGGCTTGGTAGCGTGGTTCTGGTAAATGTGCTTGATTTCCGTATATTCTTCCAGACCGGTCCGTCCCAGTTCGCGTCCCAGTCCGGATTGTTTGTATCCGCCCCACGGGGCCTGGGTGAAGTATATGTTGAAATCGTTTATCCATACCGTTCCGAATCTAAGCGCTCTGGACACGCGGTAGATGCGGTCCGGATCACGGGTCCAGAAACCGGCCGAAAGACCGTAGACCGTGCCGTTGGCCAGGTCTATGGCTTCCTGTTCGGTCCCGAATTTCTCCACGCTTATTACCGGGCCGAAGACTTCTTCCTGCACTATGCGCATATCCTTGGTGCATTCGGTGAACAGGGTGGGCTGGAAGTAAAAACCGGATTCAAGCTCGTGGCTTTCCGGGCGTTTTCCGCCCAGGACCAGCTTGGCTCCTTCTTCCCGGGCGATGGATATGTAGTTTTCAACGTTTGCGAGGTGATCGGCGGAGATCAGCGGTCCCATCTGGGTGTCCGCCCCGAATCCGTCGCCGATGACGATTCTGGACATGCGTTCCTTGAGGGCTTCCACGAAGCGATCGTGGATTTCTTCCTGGACCAGGATGCGAGCACCCGCAGAGCATATCTGCCCGGCGTGGAAGAATACTCCGTTTAGTGCATAATCCAGGGCGGTGTCAAAGTCCGCATCGGAAAAAATGATGTTCGGATTCTTGCCGCCCAGTTCCAGGGCCATTTTTTTCACGTTTTCGCTGGCCGCTTTAATTATCCTCTTTCCGGTGTTTATTCCTCCGGTAAAGGAAATCAGGTCCACATCCGGGTTTTCGGACAGTTCCGCGCCCACGCTGGAACCGGGCCCGAGGACCACGTTGACCACCCCGGGAGGAAATCCGGCTTCCTCGGCCAGTTCTGCGGTTTTAAGGGCCGTTAGGGGCGTTATTTCACTCGGCTTCATGACCACGGTACAGCCTGCGGCCAGAGCCGGGGCCAGTTTCCAGGCCGCCTGCAGCAGGGGGTAGTTCCAGGGGGAGATCTGTCCGCAGACCCCCACGGGCTCCCGCACGGCCATGCTGCTTGTGTTCGGGAAGGGGGAATTTATGACTTCTCCGGCTTCCTTGTCCGCCAGAGCGGCATAATATCTGAATATGCCGGATATTTCATCCATGTCCCAGCGGCTTTCCTCCACGGTCTTGCCCGTGTTCAAAGTCTCCAGCCGGGCCAGTTCCTCCAGGTCGCGCTTTATCAGCTCGCCCAGCCTGTGGACCATTTCCCCGCGCCGGGTGGCGCTCAGGCCGGACCAGGACTCATCCTCGAACGCCCGTCCGGCCGCCTTTACGGCCAGGCGGGCGTCCTCGCGGTCGCCACTGGGAACTTCGGCTATTTTTTCTCCGTTGCAGGGATTTATTATGCCCATTCTTTGTCCGGAGATCGCTTCCGTCCATTTTCCGTTAATATACATGCTTTTTTTAATCATCATAAGACTCTGGCTATTTGGCCTTGTAAAATCCGACGTCCAGAGGCTGTTCCGGGGTGTTGCCCAGGATAATGTCCGCGGCCTTTTCCGCGATCATCATTACCGGGGCGTAGATGTTGCCGTTGGTAATCTCCGGCATGACCGAGGCGTCCACCACCCGCAGGTTTTCCACTCCGTGCACCTTGAGATCCGTGTCCACCACGCTCATGTCGTCGTAGCCCATTTTGCAGGTGCTGCACGGATGATAGGCGCTTTCACCTTCCTTGGCCACAAAATCGAGTATTTCCGCGTCGGTTTTCTTGTCCGCGCCCGGAGCCAGTTCCTCGCCCCGGAATTCGTCGAACGCGCTTTGGGCGATGATCTCCCGGGAGCTGCGGATGGCCTCCACCCATTCCTTTTTGTCCTTTTCCGTGGACAGGTAGTTGAAGACGATTTTGGGGTATTGATTCGGGTCCGCGGATTTGATTTTTACCTCTCCCCGGGCGTCGGAATACATGGGGCCGACGTGGAGCTGGAAGCCGTGTCCGGCTTCGGGAGCTGTGCCGTCGTATCTTATGGCGATGGGCAGGAAGTGGAACTGCAGGTTGGGGTAGTCCACCTCGTCGTTGCTGCGGATGAATCCCCCGGCCTCGAAATGGTTGGTGGCCGCCTCCCCGGTCTGCCCGAACAGCCATTTGAGCCCGATCCAGGGCTGGTTGTACCATTTAAGGGCCGGATACATGCTCACCGGCTTCTTGCAGGCATACTGCACATAAAGCTCCAGGTGATCCTGCAGGTTTTCCCCCACTCCGGGCAGGTCCTGGACCACGTCCAGACCCAGGGCGCGCAGTTCGTCCGCGTTGCCCACACCGGAGAGTTGCAACAGCTGGGGGGAATTTATGGCCCCGCCGCAGCAGATGATCTCTCCGCCGTATACCTTGTGCAGTTTTTTGCCCTTGGCGTATTCCACACCGATGGCCTTTTTGCCGCCGAAAAGTATTTTGGTGGCCTTGGTCCGGCATTTTATGGTCAGATTGCGGCGCTTTTTTACCGGATGGACATAAGCCCGGGCCGCGTTCCAGCGCCTGGAGCGATATATGGTGGCGTCAAAAGGGGAGAATCCCTCCTGCTGGTAGCCGTTTACATCCTTGGTCAGCGGATGTCCGGCCTGCTGCACTCCGTTGAAAAGGGCCTTGAACAGGGGATTGTCGCACTCCGGAGTGGTCAGGTAAAGCGGGCCGGAAAATCCCTGGTATTCATCCGCACCGCTCTGGTGGCACTCGTATCTTTTGAAATAGGGCAGGCAATGGGCGTAGTCCCAGTTTTCCAGTCCCTCGTTTTGGGCCCATTTCTCGTAATCCATGGCGTTGCCCCGGATGTAGATCATGCCGTTTATGCAGCTGGAGCCGCCCAAAACCTTGCCCCGGGGCTGGTATATGCGTCTGTTGTGCATGTGCGGCTCCGGCTCGGATTCGTACCACCAGTTGTAGGTCTTGCCCTGCAGGGGATAGGTAAGGGCCGCGGGCATGTGGATGCGGAAATCCAGCTTGTAGTCCGGATGACCGGCCTCCAGGACCAGGACCTTGTTCTTGGGGTTGGCGCTCAGTCTATTGGCCAGAACACTGCCTGCCGATCCTCCGCCGACAATGATGTAATCGTAATTTTTAGTGGGCATAAATTCTCCTGTGGACTATTATTTATTGTTTATTTTCGGATTATCCAAAAAATTTTTCCGGTTGGGCAATTCCCCGTTCTTTTCCTGGACGCACCTTAAAAGCATGAGATAGTGGTTGCCGACGAAAGTAAGCGCCTTTAAAGGCTCTTCCGCGGCGATCTCCCGGGCGGTTTCCTTCCAGTTGGACACGGTCATCTCCCTGTAGTCCGGATCGTCGTACAGGGCGTAGTCAAATGAACTGAAGCCCTTTTGGATGGCGTGCATGATCCATTCAAAAACCGGGTTCTTGGCCATCCTGGACAGCTGGATATTCAGGCCCCGGTCCAGTTCGGCGATGGTTTGCATATCCGGATCGTCTCCGGATACATATTTTTCCAGCTCCAGGGTCTTTTTAACCAAAGCTTCTTTTTCCTCTTTACTCCCCCGGGTCACGGCCAGGGAGGTGATGGTCCGGTCCAGGCTCTCCCGGAATTCAATCAGTGATTCCGGATCTATATTTTTTTGCTTCAGAAAAAGGGTGAAGGATTCGCTGACGCTGTCCACCTCGACCTGCTTGACGAACGCCCCTCCCTTGGAACCTTTCTTTATCTCGATAAGACCCTTTTGTTTAAGTATCTGCTGCGCTTCGCGGACGACTCCCCGGCCGGTCTTGAATTGGGCCTGCATGTCCCGTTCGCTGGGGAGTTTTTCTCCCGGCAGTATCCTGCCCTGGATTATGGCCGCCTCGATCTGCAGGGCGATATCCTCGCTGGCTCGCCCCGCCTGGGCGGGTATGAAAGAAAGTTTGCCCGTTTCAGACATGTTTGGTCCTACTTTTAAGAGTGTTGCTTACAAGTGAAAGTCAGGTTGGTTTTATATTTGCTTAAAATTATTGAACTAAAAGTAAGAGGGATGCCGACTGGTTGTCTTTTTCCCCGCAAATGGTAGGACCATTTCTAAGGATGTTTTTGTCTTTCTGTCAAGGGGGAAAATATGAATTGTTTTTTAAAGCCGGCCGTTCTTTTGCAGCTCGCGTTGACAAGGTTTGTCTGCTGCGGATAAAAGCCGGTTATAAGGTGAGGAGCGGGCGGCAATCTTGCCCGCCGCCGCGATGGTAAGGGGCGTTTTGCGGGATTTTGCG
>CAZTKE010000020.1:0-2909 GCA_964614055.1 uncultured Desulfovibrionales bacterium
CATGTACTCATTATCCTATGGGAGTATTTTTAAAACCACGTTTACCTGGCCGCTTAAATCCCAGCAATCGGTGTTTTTATTGTATTGGCTGTCACCCGGGTTTAGAAAAACGGTACCGGTTGATGAGTCACCATCATCAATGAGTTTGTCCGCAGCACATGCAATTCTGGGGTCGGCTTGGGCCCCGCCGGGCAGATTCATATAGCTGCCGTAAGAATAAGTGCCAGACCAATGAGTATTCAGGGCCCCATGGCTGATTATTTCCCAAGGCTGGCCGAATACACTTTCCCGATCCGCTTCGCTCATTATGTTTGTCTTTTGGGTTAGAAGATACCAGCAAGCAGAATTTTCCATTGCACTGCCGTAGCCGTCACGTTCCACAACTCCAGGATAAACCCCGTATGTTCGCGGCTCGCAGTCCATGGGGCTGTTGGGTTGAGCGTGCTGGCAGCCGTCGCCGGGAAACATGCCGTAGCGGTCATAATAGGTATTGGCCGCGGCAATGATTTTATTGCGGTTGGCAATGAGTTTCTTGACCTTGCCCTGCTCAACCAGCTGACGTCCCTTGTAGACCATGCCCAATACCAGTCCGATAACGACCAGCACGATGGCCATTTCGATGAGGGTGAAGCCTTTAGTATCCTTTTTTATAATCATATTTTTTCTCATCAGGGCAGAATCTGTAGCCAGCCGTCAACTTGTCCGGATAAAGACCAACAATCCGAGTCGGGATTATACGGATTGTTTCTGGTTTGAATTTGTCCGGATTGAGGTTCGCCGTCATCCGCTTTCTGGTCCAACGCGCAAAAGATGCGCACATCCAATTGAGGAGTGCCTATAAAATCCAGCCAGGTTTTGTTGGCAATTTCTCCGGTATTGCCGCCGTTGGTAGTTGGCGTCCAGGTATCCCAAGGTTGGCCGAATACGCTTTCCCGGTCGTTTTGGGTTAGTATCCCGCTTTGATCTATTAATTGATTCCAGAACGCCCTGCCTTCGTTGCTGTTTCCATTTCCATCTATCAGCCCATTTTGATCGCCATTATTAAGGCAGTTCATAATGCTTTCCGTGGGTGATGTGCAGCCATCGCCGGGATAGAAACCGTAGCGGTCATAAAAAGTGTTTATCGCGGCTGTGATTTTATGGTATTGTGCATTTACGTTTTTAACCTTGGCGCTGTCTATAAGTTGGCGGCTCTTATAGACCATACCCAGGATAAGTCCGATAACTACCAAAACGATGGCCATTTCGATGAGGGTGAATCCGTGTTGCCTGGCATTAAAATTTTTCATTTACGGCAAGACCTTCAAGTGCACATTTACCTGCCCGTCGAGAGACCAGCAGTCGGTGTCTTGCGTATAGGAAGCATCAGGAGTTACTATAATTCCAGTGTTGTAGACTCCGTCATCGATCATTTTATCCAAAGAGCAGGATATTCGGGGATCGGCTTGAGCTCCGCCCGGCAAATCCATCCAGGTTCCAGTTGAACCGCTTATACCTGCAATACGGTCAACTCCCCCTATTAAATCCCAAGGCTGGCCGAACACGCTTTCTCTATCGGCTTCAGTCAATATACCGGTGACATTAATGAGCAGATACCAGGCGGCTTCGGTTTCAAAACCATTGTTTGTTACGCCATGTTGGTCATCCAGTATCCCGTCTTTAGTACCAGTACAATCCATTGGACTTGCAGGTGTACGGTCGTCTACCGGAGGTCCGCATCCGTCTCCCGGATAACTGCCGTAACGGTCATAGTAAGTGTTCATGGCTCCGATAATTTTATTGTAATTAGCGGCCATTTTCTTGACCTTGGCGCTGGCGATAAGTTGGCGGCTCTTATAGACCATGCCCAGGATCAGTCCGATTACCACCAGGACTATAGCCATTTCTATGAGAGTGAAGCCGTGCTGCCTGGCATCAAATTTTTTCATTTACGGCAAGACCTTCAAGTGCACGTTTACCTGGCCGTCGAGCGACCAACAGTCTGTGTCCGGGTTGTATGATGAATCAAGTGTTCTTACACTTCCGTCATCTGCATAGCCATCATCAATCATTTTATCCATAGCGCAAGATATTCTGGGGTCAGCTTGTGATCCTCCCTCCAGATCCAGCCAAGATGTTTGCTCGGGCAAACCTCCTCCACTAGCATCAGCACCCAACATATCCCATTCCTGTCCGAAAACCGATTCGCGGTCAGCTTTGGAAAGAATATTAGTCGCTTCTATCAGTAGCTGCCAGTAAGCGGTAGCCTCGGTTTCACCATCATAGGCACTTTTACCCTCGACATAGCCGTTTTTATGACCCGTACAATCCATTGGGTTAGGATAGTCAAAATTGTAATCCGAATCTAAACCGGTACAACCGTCTCCAGGGTAAAAGCCGTAACGGTCAAAGAATGTATTTGTGGCTCCAATTATTTTATTGTATTGTCCAACCATTTTTTTGACCTTGGCGCTGGCGACAAGTTGACGTCCCTTGTACACCATGCCCAGGATAAGGCCGATAACGACCAAAACAATGGCCATTTCGATCAGGGTAAAGCCGGGAGATGATTTAAATTTTGCTTTAGCCATAGCCTTGGCTATGCATAAAAAATGCCGGCGGCACAGATTTGAATTCAGTACCGCCGGTATTTTTTTATTTTGAAGTTAGGGCAGAACCTTGAGTTCGATTATGGCATTTCCGGTAAGTTCCCAACAGTCATCCGAGCTGGTATAATCACCAGTTGTGCTACCGAATTGTGTGGCATCAGTAGTTGTTCGGATATCGCCGTCGTCGGAGTTTCCGTCATCGGCCTTGCGGTCCAGATCGCAAACCAGTCTCAAGTCCGCGCCGTCAACGTAGATCCATGTGGCGTTTACGTCTCCGGTAGCGTTCCAGGCACTTCCCAAGGCACTTTTGGTGTCCGCTTC
>CAZTKE010000020.1:3009-16920 GCA_964614055.1 uncultured Desulfovibrionales bacterium
TGTACCCGGCCTGGGAGTTTTTGACCTTGGCGCTGGCCACGAGCTGGCGGCCCTTATAGACCATGCCCAGGATAAGGCCGATAACGACCAGGACTATGGCCATTTCGATAAGCGTGAAACCGGCTTGCTTAGTACGCTTTAAATTTTTCATAAATACAATTCCTTTTGCTGCAATTTTGAGAATTTTCTTAAATTAGGGCAGAACCTTGAGTTCGACCATCACATTACCGTTTTGATCCCAGCAATCTGTGGATTGGTCGTATTGATTGCCGCCGGTAAATGGAGTGGGAGACCCTGTAGCTGCAGCTTGTATATCACCACTTGTGGAGTTGCCATCATCGGCTTTTCTGTCCAAATCACAGACCAGTCGCAAGTCCGCTCCGTCAACGTAAATCCAGGTAGAGGTGCTGTTTCCTGTCGCATTCCAGGCACTGCCCAAGGCGCTTTTGGTGTCCGCTTCGGTCAGGATTTCCGTTGCGGTCATGAGCGAAAAGAAGGATGACTCTTCATTATTTCCGCTTACAATTCCGTTTTTTGTTCCGGTGCAGGCGGTCGGATCCGTCACCGAAGCTGATTCACAACCATCCCCAGGGAAAAAACCGTAGCGGTCATAAAAGGTGTTCATTCCGGCCAGGACCTTGTTGTAGCCGGCCTGGGCGTTTTTGACCTTGGCGCTGGCCACGAGCTGGCGGCCCTTGTAGACCATGCCCAGGATAAGGCCGATAACCACCAAAACAATGGCCATCTCGATCAGGGTAAAGCCCTGTTCTCTGTGTTTCAACTTTTCAACCGTGTTAAACATTTTCCCCCTCCTAATAAAGTTTTTCTTGTTTTTACTGAAAATTAAAAAAGCCGGGTTGCCTGTCCTATTTACTAGTGGCAACCCGGCTACCCGTCATGCACATCATTTGTCCCGCGTCAAGAAATTAACTGTATGAGACAAATTTGTATATCGCGCTTTTTTCTGCCGCGATATTGTGATTCCGCGCCCGTGGCTTTCCGTCCTTATCTTGCGATAAGTTTGGCTTTTCAATAAATTTATTATTAGTTTAATTCAACTTTTTGTCAAGTATGTTTTCAGGTTATTCAGTTTATTGTTTTCCGGGTGCTTTTTCAGCAGTTTTTGCAGCTTTTCTCGGGCCTCGGTCATCTTGTCCTGGCCGATTTGGGCCAGGATGATATTTATTTGAATAGCAATATCCGGACCAGATTCTTGGATGTATTTTTGAAAAAATTGTTCAGCCTCGGCGAACTCTTTGTTTTGAAGGGCCCGGGTACCTTGCCATTTATAGACCACCGCGTTTCGGGGGCCAGCTTTTTGCTTTAGTTCTTCCAGAATTTCGGCAAACCGGTCCGGATTATTCAGGCTGGAGCGCAGTTTTTTTTCCATGTCCAAAATGACCTGGTTCCGGCGCGCCTTTTCCTTGAAGGCCGTGCTCAATTCCGCTTGGTGTTCATCCATTGCGGATTCGGTCATTTTGTGCTCGGTGTTTCCCTCCTCCTTGGATGGCGCTACTGTTTGCGGCTTGGTCTTTTGTTCCGGCTTTACTTGGCTATGTTTCTTGGTTTGCTGAGTATTCGGGCCGGGCTTTGCTTTAGACTCTTCCCGGGAGCCGGACTCCATGGATTTGGTTTCGGAATTGTTTATGCCGGAGGTTTGTTTGGAGTCAGTTCGGACACCGGTATTTATATGCCGGCGGATATCGCTATCCTGAGCCGGTTCGTTCAATTGCGCCAAGCTCTTATGTTCATCATATTTAATTTGCTGGCGAAGAAAAAAAAACATGGCCAGCATCAAAAATGTAAGAACCGTCACCGCGAGTATACTTTTCCACGGCCAGATCGTCCCCCCTTGCAACCGCGCGTACGGGCTTGTTTTTCCAGGCGGGTTGTGTTGGCTTTTAAGCTGCTGCAGGCTTTTGTATATCAGGCTCACGAAATTACCCGAATACGCATGATGAGCACCAGTTCCTTGGTCTGCTCGGAATCATCGCGGTTTTTGAAAAGCCAGCCCGCGCCGGGGATGTTGCCCAGTCCCGGCGTTTGCCGGTCATTGTTCTTGGTATCCTTGTAAATGAGTCCGCCGAGAATGACCACCGCGTTGTTTTTCACCCGGACATGTGTATTAACGTTCCGGACCTTGACCACCGGAAGGATAACCGATGTCCCATCACTAAAGGTCTCCTTGTTGGACAGATCGACTTCACTGGTTATGGGAAATATATTCAGGTCCACGCTGTTGTCGTTGTTGATGAACGGCACCACCCCGAGCATGACTCCTTCAAAAGCAGAAGCCGTGTCCGTGGAGAACTCCGTATCTCCGGTGTCGGAATTACTGCTTTTGGTGATTTCCTTTATGTAACTCATGGACTGCCCGGAGGTGACCAGGGCCGGCTGGCCGTGCCTGGTGCGCACATGCGGGTTGGATACGGTTTTAAGGCCGCCGAATGTTTGTAGGGCGTTTACGGCCGCGGTGATGGCCGTTTCCGGGCCACCCTCCAGGTCCTGTCTTGTATCGATTACAATGGGTCCCTGCTCGCTGTCCATGCCCCTGGTCCCGAAACCGGTATCCCCTGTAAATGTAGACCCGGCCCATCCGGCTCCGTACTGGACCAGAGCGCCTTGAATCAGTCTCTGCTGCACCACGGACCAGTCAATACCCAGCTGAAAGCTGTCCTTCAGGGAAACCTCGATTATTTGGGCGTCTATCACGACCTGCTTGGACAATTTGTTTTTAAGACGGGAGATAAGGCCGGCTATGGTCTTCATCCGAGAGGGAGTGGTTTTGACGTACAGACTGCCGGCGGTACTGTCCAAGGTAAAATATCCGGTGTTTGTGTCTTCGCCTTTTTGACTAAGCACGGTTTCAATATTTTGACTGATCAACCCGTACAAGGAATTTTCTCCATTTTCCGATCCGGGTGTGGATGAAAGTTGGAAGTTCCCTTTAAGATTGTTGCTGCCGCCGTCAGCGTCGGCACTGCCGAAAATATCCCCGCCGCTGTTGATGTTTACCGTGGTGTCGGAGTTCAAGAAATTCAGGTCGAATGTTCGTTCGGTGAATCTTTTAATGTGCAGGACGTTTTCCCGTACTTCGTAGGCCAGATCATAGGAGCTCAGCAGCCGATCGACAACAACAGAGGACGGCGTGTCCTCAAAACTTATAGTTACCCGGTTTTCCATGGATATTTGCGGGTCGATAATCAGGTTTAATCCTGCATTGCGGGCCACGATATACAGGATGTCGTGCAAGGGCTCGTCTTTTACGGAGATGGAGATATTGGTTTCCTTAAGCGGATTGTATTCGGGGATTTCCGGGTCCACGGGCAAATTTTTCGTGGTCCCCCCCCTTTCCAAATTTTTTTGGCGCATTCTGGCCTGAAGAAGTTCTCTTTGTTCAGATTGCAGGGCCTCATGCAGGTCTTTGTAGTCCAGGCTGGACTCCAAACGATCCTCCCGGGAGGCGCAGGCCGGGACAAGAAGGAAAATAACGATTATTATCGTGCAAATCTTATGTATATCAGTCATTTTCAAGTCCGTCGGTTTTTAATTTTTGCAGCAGGGCTTCAATTTCTTCGCCGGTCATGTTTTCTCCACTATTTTCGGTTTCCTTTTTGTCTTGCACCGCCGGAGATGACTGAGGGGTTTTTGTTTGGGTCTTGGATGATGGCTCTTGCACCAGAAGGACCTTTTCCGGATTCTTCCAGGCGATGAACTGTTTGTCCTTTTCGGTGCTCAGAAAAAGACCTTTCGCGGTTATCAAAGCAATTTTCCTGCCGTCGGGCAACGAATCTCCCTGTTTGTATATTTTATTGTTAATAACCGCGAAATTTTCTTTTTCGCTGGTCATTATCAGGGTTGGCTCTATTTGAACAAAGGAAAGCGACCCCTTGTCATTCAAGGGAAACAGTCCTCTTACAAGAACTTTGCGCTTAGTGGATTCAAAAGGGGATTTAAGGATGGAATCTATTTTTTCCGCGCTGCTCAGGGCTTTTTCAGTTTCTGGCAGCTCAGGGATCTGCTCGTTTAAAACAGCTGGGGGGTCGGGGTTTGCTACGGGGGCACGCAATAAATCATAAGCCATATAGGCGAAAATCGCGGTTGCAACAAGCGCCAGTCCCGTTCGGAGCAAAAAATTTTGTGGATAAGAGTGCATAAATTAAGATTGAGGTATTTGTTTAGCAAATTTTTTACTGGCCTGGAGGGTATATTTGTTATTATCCAGATTTAAGTCTAACGTTCTGTTTAGCACGGTGAAATCGTTTTTTTCAAGTTGGGCGATAAATTCAGTGAATACCCTCTGGGCCTGGTCGGGTTCCATCCGGATTTCCCCCTCCAATCTGAGCTCGAGATGATTGTTAAAAAAATTAACCTGCCACGCTTTAAGACTTAGATGCACCGGTTTGATTTCGGCCAGCATATTCCAGATGCGGGAAACTGCGGGCGCGTTTTGCGCCTGGTCAAGGTTTTGGGCCAGGCTGGCGATTTTCTCCTTCTCTAGCTTGATATCGGATATCCTGTCCCGGGTTCGGGAGAGCGTATTTTGCGTTTTTTCGGCAAGTTTAGTCTGTTTGCGGTATAAGTTGGTTTCTTTTTTGTCCAGAGTTTGTACCGTTTGCTGTAGAAAAAAAGTGGTTGCGGCCAAAAACAGTCCACCTATAAGGAAAATTATCCACAGCCAGGGCTCGGCCCGCAGCAGGGGGTAGGTCCTACGTTCGTTTTTGGGCAGCAGGCTCTGGGCCAATTTTAGTTTGTCCAGGACGTGGCCCATACCGGAATACAGAGTCTGATCATCAAATTTGTATTCCTGCACGGGCAAAAAATAAGTCTCGCGCTGCCAGGAAAGTTCGGTCTGTTTTATGTCAAAAGAACTGAGTCCTTCGAGCCAGCAAATTTCGGGCACCGATATGCCTATGTCCTGCTCCAGCATGCGTAGGTCGGCATCAATGGCGGTTATCGCATCCGGCAGAAATATTTGTTCTTCTCCGGTCAGCGCATAACGCTGGAGCTGCGTGGGATTTTTCTGGTCTCCGGCCGCCAGTATCAAGGCCTGGGGAAGGTGCAGCACCAAGGCGAATGGAGAATTTTTCTTCAGGTTTGAATATATTTCACAAGCTGCGGCCGCTGCGTCATAGAGCAGAAAGCCCTGCTTTGACTTTCTGTGCAGTTCAAATAGTGCCTTGTTTTTTTCCTGAGTAAATAGAGTGTACCCTATCCGGCAGTTTTGCTTGTCGATTTTTTCCGTGAAAAGAATCTGCAATTGCAGGTCTTCACTCAACTCGCCGCTGTCCTGCAATTGTTTACGGGCCAGGAATTCAGCGTATTTGGAGCTTCCATGCAGTTCCAGTATCCCCGGCCCGGGAGAGGTGAAAAAATCGGTGATGTAAATCAGTTCTTTATCCGGTAGTTGCTGACCCGAGAGCAGGCGGGCTGTTTCCCCGCCGAAAAGTATCGCGCCTTTTTCCGTGTCCAGGATGAACCGATTGTCTGTGCTTAAAAAATTCATTGCTTTTCCGGAGGAATCAGAAAACTTCCCTGGGCGTTTATTGAAAACAGCCTTTCCGATTTGTTTTCTGGATTTTTTTCATTCGTGCCGGCGACTGAAATCATGAATAATTCCGGCTTAAACCAGTAATTGCTGGGTTGGGGGCGGCCTTGAGACATTGTGTCGCTAACCGTGGGTATTTCCGACATAGGCATCTTTTTTTGTATAGCCAAAGGAAAAGTCATCCATTTTGACGGGGTAAACGCCCTTTTGTCAATTGTGTCCAGTTTGGTGCGCACTTGTCCGACCTGGATTAAAATCTGGCGGGTCATTCGCAGTTTATGTTCCAAGTTCTCTATATTATTAGCTATTTTTTGCAAAGAAGTTACTTTGGTTTTGAAGCGGTTATAATAATCCGCAGACATGTAAAGATTCACCGCAAAAAATATGGCCAAACCCAGAGTCAGAATACATTTTAAGCGCGGATTCATCAGTAATTGCCCCCGAGATTGGTGATTAGATCATAGACCGGCAGGAGAAGGCCCATGACAATCATAGCAAAGATTATTCCCAAAACCCCGAGCAATACAGGTTCCAGGATTTTGCTCAGATTTTGAACCAGAGCGGATATTTTTTCCCGATAAAGATCGGCCACGTAAGCAGTTTGCTCTTCAATGCGGCCGGTCTCTTCTCCAACCGCTATCATGCGTACCGCGAAAGGATGCATGGCCTCTGTCTGCCGAAACGAGGCGGACAAGGTCTGCCCGCTTTTTATGCTTTCCCTGCTTTGCTTTAGCTTGTTTTTCAAGACCAGATTGCCCATCGAATCAATGATTATGTCCATAGTGCGCATTATGCTTAATCCGGCAGCGAGCATCATGCCCAGATATTCGCATATCCTGGCAATCAGGGCTGTTTCCACTATGCCGGACAGAATCGGTGTCTTCAATATTAATTTATCCTGATATAGACGTATATTATAGCTTATTTTCCGCCCCGTGATGCTCAGGAGGATAACCAGTATGATGCCAATAAGCACATATAGTCCGTATTCCTGAAATGCGTTGGAGATGGCGATCAGTATACGCGTCGGCAGTGGGAGAACAATGCCGAAGTCCTGAAACAGGGTGACTATCTTGGGGACAACATACCAGAACCAGAAAATGGTTGCTCCGGAAACCACTGTGAGCAATATCGCCGGATACATAAGGGCTCTTTTGGTCCCGCTTATGATTTCGTGGATGTGCCTTATATGTTCCGAGCCTTTTTTGAGCATCATGTCCAGGTTTCCGGTTTCTTCGCCGATGCGGAGCATATGCAGGATTACCGTGGAGAAAATGTGTGGCTGTGAATCCATGGCATCAGCCAGGGTTAGTCCGTTTTCAATATCCGTGCACATGAAATTCACAGCTTTTTTCAGACGGGGGTTTTTAAGGTCCTCCCGGATTTCTTCCAGAGAGCTTAAAACAGGGACGCCCGCACCGACAAGCATGGCCATATTATTTAAGAACTCGGCCAGTTCAAGCCGGTTGATGCGCCCCAACCTGCGGTGAAAAAAAGTGAAAAAAAACGCCACTATTTTGGGCAGCATGGAGACTTTAAGGATCACACTCCCGCGCCGTTCCAGATAGCGGCCCGCAGCCAGGGGGTCGGCAAAAGGCAGCTCTACTATGCCTTTTTCTAGGTGCCCATTGCTATCCAGCAGTTTGTAGGTGTAAAGAGGCATCGGTATCAATACTTCCTGCTTCCAAGGGTGCGTCTCAACTCATCTACTGTGGTTGTCCCGTCAAGAACTCTTCTGCGTCCGTTGTCGAATATGGTTTGAAACCCTTTGTTCGCGACCAGTTCCTCAAGTTCGAAAATTTGTCCACCTTTTTCGAGCAGGTTGCGGATATCATTATCCAGGGCCAGGATCTCATATATCAGGGTTCGGCCCAGGTACCCGGTATTGCCGCAGGCTGAACATCCCTGTCCACGCTGCAGGCTGGTTTTCTCCTTGACTCCCAGGTACTCGAGCTCTGTTTCGGAGGGCGTGTACGAGTATCGGCATTGCGGACAAATGGTTCGAACCAAGCGTTGACTTATTACCGCGATAAGTGTTTCGGCCATGGTCAGATTGTCCATGCCCAGACCTTTCATCCGGGGTATGGCCCCCAGAGCAGTATTTGAATGCAATGTGGAAAGGACCAGGTGACCGGTTGTGGAAGCGGTCAGAGCGGTTCGGGCGGTGGTTTCGTCGCGCATTTCGCCGATAAGGATTATATCGGGGTCGTGGCGCAGAAAATAGCGCATGGCGTCCGCGAAATCGTATCCTGCGGCCTCGTTGGTCTGCGTCTGTCTGGCCAGCGGGACAAAGTATTCGATTGGATTTTCAATGGTAAGGGCGTTTTTTTCCAAAAGGTCAATTGAAGTCAAACCAGCAACCAGGGTTGTCGATTTACCGGACCCGGTCGGACCGGTCAGCAGGACGATGCCGTAAGGTTCTTCAAATATTCTCTGTAGTTTTTGCATATCCTCGGGGAAAAATCCGAGGCTTTCCAGGCTGAAAACTCCCTTTTCCTGAGAAAGGAGGCGCATGACCATGTTCTCGCCGAAAGGAGTTATAACCGTTGACACGCGGATATCGTATCTTTTTTGCAATACCTCGGTGGTCCACCGTCCGTCCTGGGGAAGACGCTGTTCGGATATGTCCATGCCCGCGGCCAGTTTAAGGGAGGTTATAATCCTTTTGAGTTGCGGGGGAAGGTAATATTGACTGTGCAGCACGCCATCTATGCGCAGCGCAATGTTTATGCCGTGCTCCATAGGACGTATATGGATGTCCGTGGCTCTTTTCTTGACCGCCAGAAGCAATAGAAAATTGATAAAATTATCCGGGCTGGTGGTCATTGTGCTGTCCGAGGCCAGGATTCTGGTCTCTCTTTCCAACCCTTCTTCTACAGGATGTTCCAGGAAATAAAAGTAGTTGTAGATAGAGGAGACTATTTTGCTTTCTTCGGCCAGGACAAATTTGGGTTTTGATCCGCTATAGCGAAGGCATGCCTGGCTCATTTGCTGGTTCGGTAGTTCCGAGGTGGCCACCAGCAGCTGACCGTTTTTCGAGGCCAATGGAAGAATTTTTAGTTTCAGGCACACATTGCGGTTGAATCTTTTAAGGGCATCCTGTTCCGGAACCATTTTATCCAGATCAATATACCTGAGATTTAATTGTCTGCCCAGGGTGGATACCAGGTCATATTCGCTGACGATTCCAATCCGGGTCAGGACCTGTCCCAGTTTTTCCTTGGTTACTTTTTGGGCTTGCAGAGCAAAATCGAGATGTTTTGTCTCGATATAGCCCCTTTCCTGAAGCAAATCGCCTATTTTAAGTGTTTCCTGGGCCATAATTATTTTAGGGTGATTGTTGAGGTGTGCACGTTTTGGGCTTTCCGCCGAGGGAAATGAATTATTTTGTGTTCCATCCCACCAAATCCTTTTGATGCCAAGCTTCGGCCTTGAGTGTTAGAAAATATATGAGCCTGGGGTTAAATGTGTTTAAAGGGATCATCAGGCAAATAAAACCCCCAGGCAACGTCGCTAGATCTTTTTTGAGGCTCGTTTTTATTCGTTTAAAAGTAGGTACAAGGTGGTGTAATCCGGCCAGCCCGTAGGCGAGAGGCCGTTTTGTTCCTGAAAACGCGACAAGGCATACCAAGTCTGTGTGCCGTAAACCCCGTCCGGTTTTTCCCGTAAATAATTTTCCCGGTAGAGAATCTTCTGAATTGTTCTGATCTCCGGCGCGGAGTATCCGGGATGAAATTTAGCGGTATCGATTTTGGTTTTCCATATTCCTATCCATTGCGGGGCCGTATCGGAATATTTTTTCCAGGGAAAAACGGTTAGGTATGGTTCGATCTTTTGCGGTTTGCTTGCTAGGCGAATCAAATGCAGATTTTGGGGGAGGCCTTCTTTTAAATAGGATAGGTTGCGGGTTTTGATGGCCTCGCCAAGTTTTGTTTTAAGAAAATAAATATCAAAAGGGGAGAGAAAAGCATCTATGTCCCGCAGTAAAGCGGTGTCAAATTCTTTTTCCTTTTTGCGGGTGCCGTTTTTGTCGATTTTTTGTTTAAAAGCAACGGGGTCGCGGGGAGCCGTGCTTAGCCTTTTGATGGTGAATTCAAATATAGTCGTGTTTTTTTTGTTTCCTATGGGAAAGGGGGCGAACAGGATTGTTCCCAGAACGATTATTAGCAAAATCCCGGATACGGAGAAGGCTATTTTCTTGTTTTTCTTTTTTAGGTTAAGTCTTATATCGGATTGATATTGGGCGACCTCTTTTATGGCCTGACGCATGGCCTTCGGGGTCAAACGCTGAGCTTGCATGGCCACACATGCGTAAAGAGCTCTTTCCATGATCAGGTTTACCAGGCGCAGGTTGCCTCTGGAAACAGTCCACAGAAGTCTTTTGCTCTTGTCGTGAACGCGGAGCTGAGAATCGGCGTTGGCCAGTTTGAAATCCACATATCCCTTGAGTTCCTGACGACTTAATTGGGGTAGTTCAAGAGCTATGGTTACCCGGCTTTTGAACTGGCGCAAATGCTGGCGTTGCAAAAGCACATTCAGTTCAGGTTGACCGATCAGCAAAATCTGGACTAATTTGTGACCGTCATATTCCAGGTTTGAAAGCATGCGCAGCGCTTCCAGGCACTGTAGGGAAAGATTGTGCGCCTCATCAATAATTATTACGCAGGTCCTATGTTCCTTGTAACATTGCAGAAAAAACTGGTTTAGGGTATGTTGATAATTAACCAAGCTGGGATTTTTAGGGGGAGTAAGTCCGAAGTCATGGGTTATAGCCTCCAAGAGGTCCTCTCTTTTAGAGACCACGTTGAAAATCCAGGCCGAGTATATTTGCTGTTGATCCAGGCGGCGCAGAAGTTGCAGACAAAGAGATGTCTTGCCGACCCCGACCTCGCCCACCAAAAGCATGATCCCCTTTCTGGTCTGAATGCCGTGGACGAGTTCTTCCAGGATGGCTTTAGTTGCTTCGGTCTGGTAGTATCCAGATTCACTCGTAGCTATGGAAAATGGATTTGACTTCAGGCCGAGAAGGCTGAAAATGTCTTCGGACAATATTCTCTCCGCTATTTTTTGTAATCTTTTGTATTAGTTGTAATTAAAATGCAGATTAATGGCAAGCCCGTATTAAAGCATGACCTTTCTGGATGCAAAGGTTTTACCCTGATAGAATCAGCCATTGTCCTGGTGGTCATAGGCACGGTCCTGGCATTGGGGGTAATGGCCTGGATGTCCATAAAAAGCGGGTTTGAGGTTTCCCATACCCGGGCCAAATTGAAGGCGGTCAAGTCCTGCCTGATGGAAAGAATGATCTTGAGTGACAAGTATCCGGATTTTAGTGTGAATTTGCAGGAAGATGAAGACAATAATTACGAATGCGAGAATAATGTGCAGACCAAGGCCGTGGATTATTGCCTGTGCAAGTCGGAATACAAGGATGCCTGGGGACGCAGGATTAGGTTTCTAGGTGGGATTTATGATAATGGCACTACCTGGGCACCGATAAATGGAAAAGGGATAATGAATAGTGATCGTAGGTCATTTAATGCAACGAGTTTCCCAGGCGACAAATCCAATGCCACGAATAAAGACGGCGGAAGCGTGAAGAATATCGTTTTTATCTTGCTTAGCAAGGGAATAGACGGCAGTTTTGATCGAAATTCTACATTGCACTATTTTTTGCCCAACGCTACCGATGTTTCCAATCAAACTTTGGCGGCGAACCTTGAAGAGGGTACATGGCCCGATTTTGAAATAAATGATAAAGACTATGACGATCAGGTGCTTATCGTGACCGGGAATGAATTGAGTGATTTGTTGCCCTGAGGCATTGTGGATTGTCGTTTTTAGGATAATTCCACATTCTTGTATTTAACGTTTCGGAGTCTGTATGAGCAATAAAAAAGGTTTTACCCTTATTGAGATGGCGGTTGTCCTGGTGGTTATCGGCCTGATTGTCGGAACTATTGTGCCTTTGCTGGTTACACAGAGCAAGACGGCGAGGTTGAAAGAAGGCAAGGAGCTTTTGCGCACGGCCAAGGATGAGATTATTGGGTATGCGTATCAGCATGGTTGTCTGCCGAACAGTACGGATTTGATCAGCAGCAGAACGGATCCCTGGGGTAAGAAGATTTTTTATAGGGTTGCTTATAATGGGACTGGAAAAAGTTTAAGTTGTACAAATCCTTCAAATAATCCATGTAATGAAGTTATAGTTAATAGTTCAAGCACAGAACTGAGTGTTGATGGTGATAACAATATAGCTTTTATTGTGGCTAGTGGAGGGCCCAATCATAATAAACAGTTTAAATGGGATTTTGATGATGGGACTAAAGTAGGTCAGTTAACTACTTATGCATTTGGGAAAGAGGTTGATGAATATTCCCAAGATTTTTCTCGTCCTTCGGATGAATATGACGATTTGGTAGAAAAAGTTTCTTTTTCAAATCTTTATGGAAAAATAAAGCAATTGTGTATGTTGAACCCTCGCCCGGATCCTTCACCTCCCCCAGATATAAGCTTCGGCAAAAATATTTCTGAATTTAACCATATTATTGAATCTCAAAACGGTGTAATCAATGTGGATGAGGACAGCAAAACGATTACAATTGGTGGAAGCGATGATCTGGCTTCCGGCTGTATCTGGTATGGCCATGATACCGGACCGTGTACGGAAGGTGTTTGTGATTTAGGTAGCGGTTTCCGGGCTTTTTTTCGGTTTAAGTCAACTCATCAAGATACATCCAATGATTCTGAGGGTTTTGCATCTGGTTTTACCTTTGCCGTGACTTCGGATACCGAATCCCCTCCTGAAACCGTTTGCGGAGGAAATGGTGCCCATTTGGGATACGCCGGAACTCAACCCGACTATGAGTATTGGATCGGGGAGCCTAAGATGGGGGTAGAAGTGGATTATTATCCGTCGACTGGAGGGGGCTGTTATGGAAAAAATGATGGTTTAAATAATCATGCGGCTTTAATTTATTGGGGAAATTTTTATAAAGGCAATCCGAGTAGCCCTTTAGAAAATCTTTGTGATGATAATAGACATGGAGCGGGTGGAACAGATAATAAAAATTCTTTAAATCCAGACAACAGTTCATTTGGATATTCAGGCAGTTCTGGTGTGACATGGCTTGAAGATGCTGAGGAGCATACACTACGCATAGATTTAGAATATAACTCTACTTCTAGAAATGCAACTATTAGGACCTGGGTGGATATGGATGGAAGCAATAATACTCAAAAAGCCATGATTGCAGATCCAACAGTGACCGCAGAAACGAATATCTCGAACTCTTTCAAGAAACAGATGAAAAAAATTAGGTTCGGCTGGACGGTCGGCTCCAGCGAGGGACAGGCCGTGGAGTTGAGTGATTTTAAAATAAATTTTCTTGACTATAATTCAACCAATTCGACCTGATCCGGAGCAAATTATGGATAAAAAAATTTTTATTTTACTAATTTTGTTATTATTCGCCTGTCCCAACTCCTGGGCCATGCGCGCTGATCACGGACCATACAAGAAAAAACCGGATAGCGGTAAATATTTGCAGGTGGATCCGGAAAACAAAAAATCGCTTAAAAAATATGGCTTGAAGCTGGTCTCTGAGCTTGTTGCCGGGGAAAAGTACAAGGTACAGGTCAACAACAAGAATAAATTTCCTTTTATTGTAAAGGATAAAAAAGAAGTCCTGATCCTGCGCAAAGGCAGTGGCGACCGCTGGTATTTTGATTCCGGGCCGGAAAGAGATATAAGGTAATCTGTTTTTTTGTTACCCTTGCCTCTCACCCTGAGCTGTTTATTCTCTGCGATAACAAATCCTGGCCCATGGCGGGGTATCCCGACTCTGCCCGAGATTCTTCGGTCACTTTGTTCCCTCAGAATGACATTGGCGGGAAAGCATAACCCGGCGGTCCAATCCCTCTGTGTGTAGCGGATTAGGACACTACTCTGAATTTTGTCCGGGTCACCATCCTCAATTCCTCCGCTCTCGTCACTCCTGTCCCGGATCAGGAATCCAGGATGCAACGCATTGAGCCAGCCTCCGGAGGTTAATCATAATTTCGGTCCTTGGATTACCCGGTCAAGCAGTACGGAACTACTAGCCGTACAAAAAGTACAAATTCGCAGATTCATGGCCACCGGAATTGACTATAACTCGGAGATAGACGTTCTTTATCGAAATAAAACTGTAAATTTTACGTTGACAGCCTAAAATTTACAGTTTTATATATACCTATATGAATACAAATCAACTTTTTCGATACAGATGCCTCAAAGAAGAACTACCCAGATCTTCCAAGCCGAGAGTTGTGGTAATCACCGGAGCTAGGCAAACCGGGAAAACAACTCTGGTTCGGGATTG
>CAZTKE010000021.1:0-16831 GCA_964614055.1 uncultured Desulfovibrionales bacterium
TGCGATTTTGACTGTCTGTACTGCGAAGTGGGCAAGACCCGGGTGCATACCACGACCAGGAAGGCGTATGTCCCCGGAGAGCATATCCTGCAAGAGCTTGCCGACTGGTTTGCCGAGGGGCATGCCCCTCCGGAGTACATAACCCTGGGCGGTCTGGGCGAACCCTGCCTGAATACGGATATGGGCTGGATTATTTCCCGGATAAAGGACCTTTATCCGCATACCCCGGTGGCGGTGCTTACCAACTCCTCTCTTTTGTCCGATCCCGGGGTGAGGGAGGAGCTCGCCCGTGCGGACGCAGTCCTGCCTTCCCTGGACACGGTTGTGGAAAAGGAATTCAAGCGCCTTAACCGGCCCCACCCGGATATATCCCTGCCCCGGATCCTGGACGGGCTTGCCCGGTTCCGAAAGGAATTCAGCGGACGGATTTTTTTGGAGATCCTGCTTGTTCCCGGCTACAATGATTCCGAAGAGAACATGAAAGGCCTGCGCGATTTCTGCGCCAGGCTGTCCCCGGACAGGGTGGATCTGGCCCGGATGACCCGCCCCGGTACCTATATTCGGGCCCCGCAAACCGATGAGCGCATGGAAGACAAATGGCGGGATTTTTTGGGGCTCAAGCCGGGGGAAAAAAGGTCGGAAGGCGAAAATACCCGCGAAAATGGCGGGGTTGAAGTGAACAAGGAAACGGTCCTGGCCTCGCTCAAGCGCAGACCCCAGACAAGAGAACAGCTGGCGTACGCATTGGAGGGCACCGCCGCGGAGATAAAAAACGCGGTGGATGAACTTCAGAAAGAGGGTAAACTAAGCGAGGAGCGGGACCTCAGCACAAACAAAATTTTTTTCTCAGTGAGGTAGATACAAGATTATGGTGACGAAAAAGAAAAAAAGGAAGATGTACATAAGTGTTCTCCCCGGAGAGCAGATAGAAGTGGCCCTGGCTGAAGACGGCTGGCTGCAGGAATACTATGTGGAGATGCTGCATCAGAGCAAGACCAAGGGGAATATTTATCGCGGCAAGATCCACAATATAGATCCGGCCCTGCAGGCGGCTTTTATCAACTACGGACCCAAGAAAAACGGTTTTCTGCAGGTGGATGAGGTCCATCCGGAATACTATCAAAAGGATATAAAACCGACCAAGGGCTACAAGTATCCTCCCTTGCAGAGGGTGCTAAAGCCGGGACAGGAACTTTTGGTCCAGGTGGTCAAGGAGCCCACCGGGAACAAGGGGGCCTTTCTGACCACGTATCTCTCCCTGCCCGGACGTTTTTTGGTCCTTACCCCCGGCCGGGAGCAGATGGGCATATCGCGCAAAATCGAGGATGAAAAGGAAAGGGAGAGACTGCGCAAGATAGTCGAGGAATTCAATCTGGAAGAGGGACTGGGGCTTATTGTGCGCACGGTAAGCGAAGGACAGAGCAAGACCAGTCTTTCCCGGGACATGCAGTTCTTGAAGCGGCTGTGGAAAGAGGTGCGCAGAAAAGGCATGTCAGTCAGCGCCCCGTCGCTTGTAAACCAGGAAAAGGATCTGGCTTTCCGGGCCATCCGCGATTATCTGACCTCGGACGTGGGCGAGGTCTGGGTGGACGACGAGGAAGTGGCCGAGCAGGTCCGGGAGTATGTCTCCCTGGTTTTTCCCAGGCGCAAGTCAATGGTCAAGCTGCACCAGGACCCGGAACGCAGTCTTCTGGAGCGTTTCAACCTGGAGAAGCAGATATCCCAGGTGGCCTCCCGGGAAGTGGATTTGCCCGGCGGAGGGCAGCTGGTTTTTGATCAGTCCGAGGCGCTCATGGCCATTGATATAAATTCCGGCAAGCTGGGCGCGGAAAAGAATTTCCGGGAAATGGCCTACAAGACGAATATGGAAGCGGCGACCATGATCCCCCAGCAGCTGCGCCTGCGGGATATCGGCGGCCAGGTGGTGATCGATTTCATCGAGATGAAGGACAAAAGGCATGTCCGGGAGGTGGAAAAGACCCTGCGGGCCGGATTGAAGGGAGACAAGGCGCGCACGGATATGAACCGCATGTCCAGATTCGGCCTGGTTCAGCTGGTCCGGCAGCGTCTGGGCTCCTCGGCCCTGTCCATAACCTGGCGCAACTGCGAGTGCTGCAACGGGACCGGCCGGGTGCGCAACCTGGAGTGGCAGGCCCTGCAGGCCCTAAAGGAAATCTATCGCCTGCTCAGGAGAAAGACCTGTCCCCAGATCCTTGAATATTCCGTGGATCCGGGTCTGGCATTGTATCTCTTAAACAAGAAGCGGAAACAATTGCATGAAATGGAGCAGACTTCCGGGCGAACCATAGAGATTGTTTCCGGTCCCAGGGAGTAGGCGAACATGGCCGGCCGGGTCCTATTGCACGTTTGCTGCGGGCCGTGTGCCATCTATCCGGTCCGCTGCCTGCGTGAGGCGGGTTTGGAGGTTGTGGCCCTGTTCTATAACCCCAACATCCACCCCCTTAAGGAGTATTTAAGGCGGCGGGAGGGCCTGGTTCGGGTGGCGGAAAAAATGGATTTCAAGGCCATATACAAGGATGATGAATACGATCCGCAAGAATATTTGCGGGCCGTGGCTTTCCGGGAGCAGAACCGCTGCCGCATCTGCTACCACATGCGCCTGGAGAGAACCTGGTCCATCGCCAAGCGGGGCGGTTTTGATTTTTTTACCTCCACCCTTCTTTATTCCCGGCAGCAGATGCACGAGGCAGTGGCCGGGTTGGGACGGGATATAAGCGGGAATTCGGAGACAAAATTTTACTATGCGGATTTCAGGCCCGGGTGGAAAGAAGGTATAGAGCAGTCCAAGGAGTGGGGCATATACAGGCAGCAGTACTGCGGCTGTATCTACAGTGAAAAGGAGAGGTACTCCAGGGAACTGCAGGCTCTTCTCTAATTTTCGGTTATTTGTTTGCCAACCTAATGCGACTTTACGTACACATCCCCTTCTGCCGCCGCAAATGCACCTATTGCGCCTTTTTTTCCCAAAAGCTCATCTACGAAAGCAAGGAATTTTTTTTAGCCGGCCTGGAGCATGAGATCCGCCGCCGGGCAGGAGAGGTTGCCCAAACCGGTATAAGGAGTATTTATTTCGGCGGGGGCACCCCCTCGGTTCTGGATATTCCGGATCTGGAAAGGATCGTTACCGCCATTCACCGCGAGTTTTCCGTGCCGGACGGTCTGGAATTTACCCTGGAGGGAAACCCGGAATCCCTGCACAGCCGGGACTATATCCGGGGATTGAAACAACTGGGGGTCAACCGGGTAAGCATGGGGCTGCAAAGCCTGAACCCGGAGAGGCTGGAGATACTGGGCAGGCTGCACACGGCCCGGCAGGGCCTGGATGCCTTGCGAACGGTTCAGGATGCCGGGCTGGAAAATGTGGGAGTGGATCTGATCTGGGGCCTGCCCGGACAGACACCGGCGCAGTGGCTGGAGGAGCTGAAAACCGTGGTCGGGTATGAGCCCAAACACATTTCCTGTTACGGACTCAGTCTTGAACCCGGTACCGAACTCTCGGGCCGCGTTCGGGCTGGCGAACTCATCCTCCCCGGTGAGGCGGAGCAGGCCCGGATGTATATCTACGGCGCCGAGTATCTGGAATGCGCGGGCATGCTTCAGTACGAAATATCCAATTTCGCCCGCATGGGGTTTTGCTGCAGCCATAATCTGGCCTATTGGCAGGGCGAGGATTTTCTGGGCCTGGGACCTTCCGCCGTGTCCACCCTGAACGGTTACCGGGTCCAGAATGCGGCCAATATAAAGGACTATGCGCACGCGGCCGAGTATGGCCCGGGCATGGAAAAGTGGGAGCGTATTTCCGGGGAAAAGGCCCTGCAGGAGATGATCATGCTCTCCCTGCGCACCAGCCGGGGGCTCTCCCTGCGCGAATACCGCCAGGCCTCGGGCCGGGAATTCTGCACCGTTTACCGTAATCTGATTCAGGCTCTGTACGACAACAATCTTATCCGCATCGCCAACGGCTATCTGCGACTGACCAAAAACGGCATGCTGGTAAGTGACGCGATTATCGGGCGTATCCTGGATTCAAAATGGGAGATGTGAGCGGCTGGACCGTTCGTCTGCAGATTCTATCCGCTGGCCTTTTTTTTGTGGTAGGCAACCGAGTAATGTCTATTTTCAATGCCTTCGAAAAAAGACCGGAGAGTTAAAAAAGGAGGGTGAGAGTCTTGTTTACTCCCGCACAAATCATGGGGCTTTGCATCCTTGCGCCCATTCTGGGTGCCCTGCTGGTGCTGCCCAACATCAGGATGCTGCAGAAGATCGTGATCCTTGTTTCCACTGTTGCGGTCACTGCCGGATCGATCCTGGCCTATATTGGCGGGCCCATGCAGTATGAACCGGATCTGGGGCCGCTTTTGAATTCGCATTATCTCGTTGCCGTCCTGGATTTCCTTTTGCTTTTCCTGATTCTATACATCGGGTTTAAGCGCAAGAATCATCTGATAACCGTTTTGACCGGTTTGCAGATCGTGTTCCTGGCCGTGGTGGAGTTCATGCCCGGTCCGGCCGCGCACGGCAACGCCCTTTTCGCGGATCAGTTTTCCCTGATGATGCTCCTTATCGTCAGTGTGGTTGGTTCGCTCATATGTCTTTATGCAGTGGAATACATGCGCAGGCATGAACAGCACCTGGGACTGGAAAAATCCGCCCAGGGCAGGTTCTTCTTCTATATGCTCCTTTTCCTCGGGGTGATGAACGGCCTTGTCTTGAGCAATAATCTGCTCTGGCTGTATTTTTTCTGGGAAGTGACCACCTTTTGTTCCTTTGCCCTTATAGGACACGACAATACCGACGAAGCGCGGGCAAACAGCGAAAAAGCCCTGTGGATGAATCTCCTGGGCGGGCTTGCATTTGTCCTCGGTCTTCTTTTCATCCGGGCCAACGACATCCCCCTGGAGCTCATGACCCTGGTTCGGGAGCCGCAGGGAGCGGTTCTTCTCCTGCCTCTGGCTCTTTTTTGCCTGGCCGGTTTCACCAAGTCGGCCCAGGTGCCGTTCCAGAACTGGCTGACCGGGGCGATGGTCGCGCCCACTCCGGTTTCCGCGCTTCTTCATTCCTCGACCATGGTTAATGCCGGGGTGTATTTTATTCTCAGATTGGCCCCGGCCTTTCAGGATACGCTTTTCGGCTCCTATGTGGCCCTTTTCGGGGCGTTCACCTTTATCGCCACCTCCACTCTGGCCCTGTCCCAGACCAACGGCAAAAAGATCCTGGCCTATTCCACAATAGGCAATCTGGGGATGATAATCGCCTGCGCCGGGATCGACACCCCGGCGGCCATGTCCGCGGGCATACTGCTCATCCTGTTTCACGCCCTGTCCAAGGGGCTCCTTTTCATGTGCGTGGGCAGTATAGAACAGAAGATCGGCAGCAGGAACATCGAGGACATGCGCGGGCTTTTCTCCATCATGCCCAAGACCACGATAATCACGGTTATCGGGATGATAACCATGTTTCTGCCTCCCTTCGGCGTTCTTTTGAGCAAATGGATGGCCATTGAGGCCTGCTCCAAGCAGCCCCTGGTGGTGGTCATGCTCGCCCTGGGCAGCGCCTTTACCGTTGTTTTCTGGGCCAGGTGGGCCGGGCTGCTCCTGAGCTCCACTTTCGGGGAGGAGGAGAGGAAAAAGGAGATATTGAGCCGGTTTGTTTCCTTTCCCCTGACCGCCCTGGCCGCCCTCAGCGTGATAATGAGTTTTCTGGTTACCGGGGTTTATACCCAGATGGTTTTGCCCATAGTCCGCATGTACTATTCCGAGGGGATTTACCTGACCGGAAGCGGCGGGCTTTTCAACGAGATAGGGGCTTTTGCCATCTACCCGGTGTTCTTTATCCTGGTGGCCGGGCTTATATATGCTATTCGAGCCGCGTCCCGCATTCGGGAGCGTTCCTATTCCGCTCCGTACATGTCCGGAATCCAGCTCAAGGAAGGGGAAAAATTCGGATTTAACGGTCCCCTGGGCGGATTCGTCCCTTTTGCAGCGGGCAACTACTATCTGCGGGACTATATCGGTGAAGAGCGCATAGGCACGGGAATCAACATCGTCGGCATCGGGATAATCATTATTCTCATGGCCGGTGTATTTTAGGCGCGTTCCCGGGTACCCATCCGCCTTTGGCGCTTACTGTAAAAAGCCTTATTTCTAAAAATAACGGAGACAGATCATGTTTTCAGCCGGAAACCTGTTTTTGGGCATAATAAGCATACTTTTGGCCCCTTTTCTCGGCGGGCTCATAGCCGGGATAGACCGCAGGCTCACCGCCTGGTTCCAGGGGAGATACGGCCCCCCGATTCTGCAGCCGTTTTACGACGTGTTAAAGCTTTTGGGCAAAAAGCGCATGGCTGTTAATTACTGGCAGATACTCTGCGCTCATATCTATCTGGTTTCAGCCGCGATGTGCGTGTTTCTCTTCGCCATCCAGTCCGATCTTTTGATGATCTTTTTCGTTTTGACCATCGGCGGGGTGTTCATGGTCATGGGCGCTCTGTCCACGCCATCCCCATACAGCCAGATCGGGGCGCAGCGGGAGCTCATGCAGATGCTTACCTACGAGCCGCTTTTAGTCCTGGTTTTTGTGACCATCTATTTTGTCACCGGCAGTTTTAAGATTTCGGACATACTCAACCACGGTGAGCCCATACTGCTGGTATTGCCCCTTATGTACCTGGTTCTGGGATTCGCCCTGACCATCAAGCTGCGCAAGTCGCCCTTTGATATCTCCACCTCGCATCACGGACATCAGGAGATAGTAAAGGGGGTGCTTACCGAATATTCCGGCCCGCATCTGGCCATTGTCGAGATCGCCCACTGGTACGAGATAGTCCTGGTCCTGGGCATCTGCGCCCTATTCTGGGCCACCAGTGCCGTGGGTATGGCTGTGTTGCTGGTTTTGACCTACATGGGCGAGATACTCATAGACAATCTGGTAACCCGTGCCACTTGGCGCTGGATGCTGACCTATGTCTGGGGAGTGGGCATTGGTCTGTCCTTTATGAATATAGCGCTTTTGTACGCGGAATATTTTTAAGAAAAACTACCGGAGCAGTTAAATGAACTTCCTCAAGCGCTTTGTAACCAAGTCCAGAATAAAATCACCGTGGCTTCTGCATTTTGATTGCGGGAGCTGCAACGGGTGCGACATCGAGGTCCTGGCCTGTCTTACCCCGGTTTACGATGTGGAGCGGTTCGGAATAATAAATGTGGGCAATCCCAAACACGCTGATCTGCTTTTGGTCACCGGCACGGTCAACTATCGCAACCGGCCGGTTCTGGAGAATATCTACGAGCAGATGCCCCACCCCAAGATCGTGGTCAGCGTTGGGTCCTGCGGGAACAGCGGGGGCATTTTCCGGGACGCCTACAACGTTATCGGCGGGATAGACAAGGTTATCCCGGTGGATATCTATGTCCCGGGCTGTCCGCCCAAGCCGGAGGCGATAATCGACGGAGTTGTGGCCGGGCTTAGCGCCCTGTCCGAAAAGGACGGCCGGGATGTTTCTCCCGTGGCTGAAGAGCTCAGCGAGATGAGTGCCACTTATTCCGAGAGATACGAGAATTTCAAGACCGGAGAGGAAAAATGATCGAGCGGATAAAAAGATCCGAACTCAAGAATCGGGTTTGGGAAATGAAGAATATGGGATACCGGCTGGTGACCATGTCCAGCGTGGATACCGGCGAAGATATTGAGTACATATACCATTTTGACAAGGACCTGAATATGGTCAATTTCGCGATAAGCGTCCCCCACGGGGAAAGCCCGGAGAGCATATCCGAAATTTACGGCTCCGCTCTTCTGGTGGAGAACGAAATCCAGGACCATTTCGGGGTGAGTTTTACCGGCCTGGCTCTGGATTTTAAAGGGTCGTTTTTTCTTGAGGACGAGGTGCAGAAGGCTCCTTTCTGCGCCATGAGCATTAAAAGGCAGGAAAGCAACGCGGAGGGAAATGAATAATGGCCCCGACAGTAATACCTTTCGGACCGCAGCACCCGGTACTGCCGGAGCCCCTGCACCTGCAGATAACCGTGGTGGACGAGGTGGTCTCTGAAGTCCTGCCCAAACTGGGTTTCGTACACCGCGGCCTGGAGAATCTGGTGCTCAAAAGGGATATCCACCAGATGGTACAGGTGGTGGAGAGAGTTTGCGGGATTTGCAGCTGCATTCACGCCCATACTTATTGTATGGCTATTGAGGAGCTCATGGATGTTCAGGTTCCTCCGCGGGCGGATTATCTGCGCATTATCTGGGGCGAGCTGCACCGCATGCACAGCCATCTCTTGTGGCTGGGTCTTCTGGCCGACGCTTTCGGATTTGAGAGCCTTTTCATGCAGTGCTGGAAGATCCGGGAGAAGGTCATGGATATTCAGGAGGCCACATCCGGAAACAGGGTTATTGTCTCCGTGAATGTGGTCGGCGGAGTCAGGCGGGAATTGACCCCGGAGCAATGCACCTGGATACTGGAGACCCTGGAAGAGGTGGAAAAGGAGCTTCTGGAGATCAAGCAGGTTTTTATAGACGATTTTTCCGTGCAAAAAAGAACCCGGGGCGTGGGCATCCTCAGCCGGGAAGAGGCCTATGAGTCCGGGGCCGTGGGGCCGACTCTGCGCGGCAGCGGCGTGGCCCAGGACGTGCGCCAGAGCGGCTACGGCGCGTATTCCGAACTGGATTTCGAGCCGGTGACCGAGCCGGACGGGGACAGCTACTCCCGGGCCAAGGTCCGTTTCCGGGAGGTTTTGCAGAGCATTGATCTGGTCCGCCAGGGCATAAGCAGGCTCCCGCAAGGGGAGAGCAGGGTCAAGGTCAAGGGTTGGCCGGAAGGCGAGGCCATCAGCCGGACCGAGCAGCCCAGAGGCGAACTCATGTACTACATCAAGGCGGACGGGAGCAAGCACCTGGAAAGGATGCGCATCCGCACCCCGACTTTTGCCAATATCCCGGGTATGCTCAAGATGCTTCCCGGAGTGGATCTGGCCAATGTTCCGGTGGCGGTTCTGTCCATTGATCCCTGCATAAGCTGTACTGAAAGATAGAGGTATACCATGCTGCACATGACCCCGAGTATTTTGAAGAACTTTTTTTCCAAAAGCGCCACCCGCCTTTATCCGGTGGAAGTGCGGGAGCCGTTCGAACACTCCCGCGGCGCGCTTGAGATCCGGCTGGAGGACTGCATTTTCTGCGGCACATGCATGCGCAAGTGTCCGTCAAAATGCATCACCGTGGACAAAAACGCGGGAACCTGGGACATGGACCCTTTCGCCTGTGTCTACTGCGGGATTTGCGTGGACAACTGCCCCACGCATTGCCTGTATCAGGCCCGGGAATACCGCCCGCCCGAGGCGGAGAAATCCCACGTCTTTTTGCAGGGGGAGCCGCCGAAGAAAAAAAGCAAGAAAAAGCAGGCCTCCGGGGAAGAGGAGGTTTCAGGACAAGAGGGTGAAGACCAAAACGGGGGGGATGAGACCTAGAACCGGGTAGGCGGGTCTGTCCCGGCTTTATTTAGTTTCCATTCGGAAATGGCCCTTTTCCAGTTTAACTGCGTCAATTTTCGTAATTATTCGATCACGTATTAGGATACGCTCGCTCGTAATTACTCAAATTCCTTGTTAAACAGAAAAAAATATCATTTCCGAACCCAAAACCTGATATTTCTAAATCCGATAATTTTTGAATTTTCGGATAAGAACTATTTAATAGCCCCCGGGCCTCGATTGCGGTCCGGGGGCTTTTTACGGCCTGTCAGCCGCCGCTTTTCGCTCCCACCAGGTTTTTCCGTGCCTTCTTATATGCTCTTTCAGGTCGGAATCGGTGATGGTGTGCGTCCGGACAAGGTCCACTGTGTACGGGATGCTTGTTTGGTTTAATTTTTCGGCAAGCTCCGCCTGGTCGGTTAGATCCAGGTCTCCTTCCAGGGCGATGTCGATATCGCTTTCCGGGGTGTATGTTCCCATGGCCCGGGAGCCGAAAAGAATTGCCTTTTTCAGCTTGGGGCACTTTTTGAGTTCCGCGATTATGGTCTCCCGGTGCCTTGGTTTAAGGCCGTCGTTCATTCCCGGTCCTTTCGTTTCCTTAACGTATGTTGAAGACGCTTCAGCATGGGAGCATAATTCTGCTGTATCTCGCGCAACGCCTCCTGGGCGACTGCTTCCTCGTAGGTGTGGCTGAGCAGATTGCGCTTGGAAAGGGCGTTCAAGGCGGTTTCCGTATCCTCTTCTCTCATGTATTCCGCTTCAAATGCCTGCCGGAATACCTGCCGGGGAGATTTGACGTCAAAGCCTTCGTAGAACAACAGGTCCTTGAGTACCTTCCAGGCCAGCTCGAAAGTGTATTCGAAACGCTGGATTACACCTTCCTGTTCCAGCTTGCTGAGTTCCTCAACCGGCCTTTCCATGGCCTCGAACAAAAGCCCGGACGCTTTTTCAAACCGGCTGAACCTCTGTTGCTAGCGTATCGGATCGGTATTGCTCATTTTTCCTCCGACTGTTTTTTGCAAAATCCGGATTGGCTAGAATTTGGGGGTTACCCCGCCTTTTCCCATTCAAAGCTTTCGATATTTCGCTTTTCACTGGAAAATTCCACCCCGATTAGATAAATTTCCCGCCCGGCAAATTGTTCGGCGTATCCCTTTGATTTTATCTGCTCCAGGGCCTTTTCTTCCCCGCATTGCTCGACGACCTTGAATTCAATCACATAAACGCGGTTATCAAGCCGCACGACCAAATCGAGACGCCCTTTGTTGGAATGGACCTCGGGGCGGACATCAATTCCGGTGGTCGCGAAATAGCAGTAGACAATGGAGGCGTAGTAGGCCTCGTATCCGGCGGTTTGCTGTTCTTTGTACCAGTCATAGGGAATGGAGGCGAAAAAGGAGTGAAAGATTTCGTGCAGACGGTCCATATCCAGGTCGCGCAGGGATTCGTACAGGGCAAAGGAGTTATTTACCTGCTCAACCGGAGCCTTGGTGAAATAATAAAGCACATAGTCGGCCAGGCTCTGCCGGACTTCCTGGTTGGGGTATCCCAGGGTGTAGCGGCGCATTCCGGTCATTTTTTCCAGCCCTTTTATGGTCAGGTACCCGGTCTGGAAAAGCAGATTTTCCACCTCGATAAAATCTATGTCAAAGCTGCCCAGCAGTTTTTCCCCGGCTTTTAGGTCGTTAAGCTCCGGGACGGAGTATTTCCGGGACTGCAAGAGCTTGATCAAGAATGTGGGGGTGCCGCTTTCAAACCAGTAGTTGGAGAATTCCTTGTTTCTCAAGTAAAGAAGGACATCAAAAGGATTATAGACCTTTTCTCCCAGCCAGGAATAGCCGTTGTACCATTTTTTTACTTCCTCCAGGTCGACTCCCGGCAGGTAGTCGGCGAATACTTTTTCCAGCTCGTTTTGAGTGTATCCGCATATAGTGGCATAACTCCTGCTGAGGGTGATGTCTTCCAGGTTGTTCAGCCCGCTGAAAAGAGAGACCTTGCTGAATTTGGAGACTCCGGTGATAAATGTCAGACGGATGTAAGGGTCGCAGTCCTTGATCACGGAATAGTAGTTTTTGAGCTCTTCCCGGATTTCCACGGCCAGTTCGGGCTTTTCTATACTGTCCAGTATGGGCTTGTCGTATTCGTCAATCAGGATGACCACCGGGCGGGAATATTTAGCGTGGCATTTCTGAATTAAATCGGAAAAGCGGTTTTTAAGGTCGGAGTAGACGGTTTCAATACCATGTTTTTTTTCATTCTGGTCCAGGATGTAGCTGAATGTTTTTCCCAGTTCATCAAGACTGCGCATGACTCCTGATCCGAAGCTTATGTGCAAAACCGGATTGGTTTCACTCCAGTCCCAGTTGTCGTACAGATAAAGGCCTTCAAAAAGATCTTGCTTGCCCTCGAAGGCAGCCTTTAGGGTGCTCAAAAAAAGGCTTTTGCCGAAACGGCGGGGCCGGGACAGGAAATAGTATTTACCCTGCAATGTTATAGAAGAGACAAATTGGGTTTTGTCCACATAGGCAAAACCTTCGCGAATTAAATTCTCAAAGGTCTGGATTCCAATGGGCAGTTTTTTCATTGCGGGTTCTCCCGGGTATTTCGTCTTTGCATAGAGGATACTACCCGTGCTTCTTTTTGAATTCAAGTGGGGGCATAGGACAGAAGTCAAAAAACAGAGGACACAAAAATCAAAGGGCTGTGCAAGGCGGGTATTTTTTTTATACCTCTAAAATATGGAGATGTGAAGTGGATATACCGGTATGGTGGAGATCTTCGGAAATGACACAATGACAATTGCAGAGGTGACGGTATAATTCCGCAGACTACGCAGGACGGCGCGGATTTTTTTAACCCGTCGAATTCGACGGGTTTAGATTTGTACTAGACATATTTGAGTCGACAGTCGCCCTTTTGATGGGGAAGCGCTATGTCAGTTTAATTAAAACCTTGTGTATCTACGTTTGCTTGGGCCGGATTCTTCAAAATATAGCGCCTAAGCAACATCAGTCTTTACTTCCCACATATTTTTCAGTCCAAGTTTCCAGGCCATCCATTTCCTGCCGATATTAATGGCCGCGTTTTCGTCTGCGTGCATAGTATGCCCGCAGTCTGAATATGGGCAATGGTGTTCGCTTTGCTTCGTGTCTCTGCTCCTGGTCGAATCAGGAGCCTGGCGAACTTGCCTTCGCAGTATATCCTTTGCTTTGTCCGGGGAGATTCTCCCAGCGGGCAGTTCCTGGTTGATGGGCAACTTGAGCTTTTTGCGACGGTACTTTTTTGCCAGTTTGGTTTTGTACCTTTTGTTGAGACCTTCTGTTGCTGGCTGAAAAAGCTTTAGTTCTCCGTCGCAAACCGAGAGTCCTCCACCCTCCCTGACGGTGAGATTTTTATTTTTAGTTCTATCCACGGACAGGAAGGGATTTCGGCCACAAACCGAGCAGGTTTGGCTAGTTCGTGCCGGATGGATAGCTACCCCCGGGAACAGGCTCAGTTCCTTCACCTCGCCGGTCTCGCGGTTGATGGCTTCCAGAAATGGGTGCACCCACCTGTCTCCCCCATACCAGTGCATCGCCCTTTGTTTCTTATGAGCGTCTATATCCGAAAAGGTGTATGTGTGAACGACCTTATCGTAGATAAGTTTAAGCTGCTTTCCCCCGGAGGCCAGATTGGCCACGGAACTTTCCAGGACCGGAAAGCCTTGATATTTGGCGCATAATGAGTCTATGTGATGCAGCACGTCCCCGGTGGCGTTTTCCCTCAATTGCGCCAATTGGTTGCTAAACCTTTGCTGAAATTTCTGGCGCGGCTGCTTTTCGTGACGATATCTCTCCACGGCCCGCATCAAGTTGCGGATGGACTTAATTCTTATGGCCCCGGATTCGAGCAGGGTCTTGTCTTGGGCATCAAATACAGCATAGCCGATACCCACCTCACCAAGGTCTATACCGATTATTGTCTTGGCTAATGGGAATTCTTCCTGCATTTCCCCGGGATCTGCTTTCTCTATCTTTTCTTCGATGGGCACGTTTAGAGTCATTTTTACGGGACCGGGCGTTACCTCCACATGAAATTCCCCTGTTTCATAGGATATTTGCTGATTAAAAAAACGTTCCACCAGAAGAGTATATTCCTTGAGTTCCAGACGGGAATCGACAAGTTGTTCGTCAAGCATACCCTTGTAGGAAGAAGGTCCTATAAGACGGGCGAACTTGCCTTTACAATTTTTGTATCTTAGTCCTTTTTTGCCGCATTCCACCCCGGTCATATCATCCTCGGCACCCTTGAGTGGCAGGTTTATATGCCAATCGTGCGGGGCTTCCTTAAGATAAACCGAATAGGGGACAGGAGCCCTTTTTTGTTTTTTGCTCGAGGATAATTTTTCCAAAGCTTTGCCGGGATCAATATTTTCCGGACCCAAGTTTTCCTTAGTGAGTCGATGCAGGGCAATTCCTATGGGTTTGTCTGAACGGAAATAATGCTGCGGAGGACTCCATCCAGTGTCCTTTTTAGGTGCGTAGAACAATTTATCCCATCCGTACCAGTTGAATTTGGTGCGGATGATGAACTCCTGTCTAAAGATAAGGTTGTGCAGCCCCCGGAGTTCCGAATGGTAAAGATTAAAGACTTTAAGGAACAGATCCCTTGGCACTTGCTCCTGATTCAATTGCACTTCGAAGGAAGGTGGAATGTCGAGCATTTCAAAGATGTTGTTCCTGGCCAAATCTCCGGGGATTTGTTCGGGAAGACCGGATAGAAGAAGGGCGTATCTCTGCCGTTTAAGATGGAGAAGGTCGGAGAGTATGGACGGGTCAGAGGTGCTCCGTGATTTTGATTCCAGTCCTTGAAGGACATTCTCCAGTACTCCGGCCGGGTCCAAGTTAAACAGTTTGTCCCTATTAAGTTGGTAAGGGTGGTGCTTGCTGGTACTGAAAGGGCTTTTATAGATGAATCCCTGTTTATTGGTAAGCAATTTATTCAAGTCTTTTTTTCTTTTGAATAGCCCCGCCTGTTCAAACTCCCTGCGCACAAAGCTGCTGAGTTCAGCAGAACCTGTGCGGGTCAATCCGGCCAGTCTTTGCCATATCCATCTGCGAGCCAGTTCCTCCACGTTTTCAATGTTCCGACCGGAGTTTTTCGCACGCTCGCTTTCAATTTGAATCCGGGCCTGCACAGGCGATTCCAGTTTACCCTTGGCCGCGGCCCAGTCTAAAAGTTTTTCAGCATGTTCTTCCATTACTCTGGACAAATGATTAAATCTGTCAACGCCTTCCCTAAGTTCGGTCTGGTAGTCGATCCTGCCTCCCTGGATCCTGTTTGGGCGGGAAAGCCCCTTGAGCCATTTCGGGATTTCGAAATCGACTTGTTCGAAATTTTCCTGGGAAAGCTGTTTATCATCCTCATATTTTTTGCGCAGGCGTTCTTTGAGGTTATTCAGCCACCCTGATGCGGTCGACAGAAGTTCACTTAAATCCTCAATGGCCTTAATGTCTTTTTCGCCCGGGAGCTCCTGAAGTCTGCCGAGGAGACGGTCCAGAGAATTTCTGGTTTTCTTCGCCCTCCCCGGCATGGACTCAAGCAGATTATTAAGCTCCTCCGGGGTGAAACCGAGGCCGGACAGGTGTTTTTCGAATTTATCGTTGAGTAACGGTTTCGGAAGGTTAAACCCCTCACGGCAGGCTTCGAGTGCCTCTTCCAACTCTGAAAGCCGTTTGACGTAGTTGCTTACCCAGGAATCAATCCGACCGGCGACTACTTTGCGAAAATTTCCATATGCTGAACCGGTTTCGAACAAAGGGTTTTCAGGCACTTTTTCGAACCATGCCTTGAGCTCGGCGAGCCGCTCCCTATATTCATCGGGAACTTGGTAATCCCGCATGATGGTTTCCAGGTCTGATCTTCGCCAATACTCGAACCCTTTTCCAAAAAGCCAGGAAAGTGCATTACTGTTCGTCGTGGTAATTTCAGCCTTGCAGGTGCTGGCATTTTCTTTTCTGCCTTCTCGGCGGGCAAGGCTTAATTTCTGAGCCACGACCATGTGCAGGGCATTTTCACCGTCTAAACTCGAAATGTTCGCAGGGAGTTCAGGATCAAAGTCAATTGTACTATTGTCTGGTTTAAGCTCGACAAGTTGACGGCCCATGTGTCCTATTTCAGGGAGCTTTAGGCCATATTCGTCCCCCAGATCATCAAAGAGTTTCAAGGCTTCGTCGATTCCCTCCCTTAACTCGTCCCATCCCTGGAATTTGCTGCACACATGTTCGGCAAAAGCTTCCAAAAATTTGACCAGAAACGTGCATGGGGATTTGTCCTTGCCGATAGTCTTCCCAGTGGCCAAAAAATAGAGCTTGTCGGCAACATTGCGTGGGTTATATTCTTTGTTGCGCGGTTTTGAATGGAGGCTGTTATAAATATTTTGGGGCAGAAAATTTTTGGCGGAGATGCCAAATTTTTTTTCAAAGGCCTGTTTAAAAGGGGTTTCGTCAATTCCTTTAAAGGAGCGGAAAAGTCGGGTCCTGGTGGAGTTGTCAAAGGCACGGAACCCGGACAAGTGCACTGCGCAGAGAAGACCGGTCAGTGATCCTCTGCCTGTGCCCTCAATTATTTCATAAAGTTGTTCAGCTTTTTTGAAAAATTCGTCCTGGTTTTTTTCGCCCAGCCAAGGAGTGTCCAGGGGAAATTTAAGGGTGCGGATGCTCGTTTCCCGGCTGATGGCAAACCTAGCCAGATTTTTTCTCCATAACCGGGCATCCTTGCCTGATAATTTATCTTGGCGCACGTTATGACTCCGTTTGGTTACGGTTGCCTGCCTTCTGCATGGACCGCATGTAAACATAGATTTACCGATTGGTAAAGAGTCGGTATTATTTTGTCATACTCCTCCTGGAACTGATTGATTTTTTTAAACTGGCAACGGTCAGTAGTCGAGCCCTCGTACATCACCACAAAGCTGGCTGAGATCCGGCAGCGCGTCCTCGTACATCACCACAAAGCTGGCTCAGAACATGCAGATAAACCTCGTACATCACCACAAAGCTGGCTTATTCAGCAGACTTTCACCTCGTACATCACCACAAAGCTGGCAGCATCTCCCACACAACGCCTCGTACATCACCACAAAGCTGGCAGCATCTCCCACACAACGCCTCGTACATCACCACAAAGCTGGCATCCGTCCTGTCCAATACCTCGTACATCACCACAAAGCTGGCCGGACAGCTCGTACAAAGCCTCGTACATCACCACAAAGCTGGCTGGAATGGTTATGCTAATCCTCGTACATCACCACAAAGCTGGCGGAGAAATAATCCGCGAGCCTCGTACATCACCACAAAGCTGGC
>CAZTKE010000022.1:0-15415 GCA_964614055.1 uncultured Desulfovibrionales bacterium
GCGGCAATACAGGGTTCTGGGAATAAAGATGTCTTGCCGGGCCCGGTGCGGATTGGTTTTTCCGGCACGGGTTTCGGTCCGGCTGCAAATGTGTTAGCGGGACGAGCATGAATGACGAGCCTTTTGATTATTCGGGGCCGGGAAGTGTTTTTGGGTTGCATCAATATTTTGTCCGCTTATCTGATGAGTGCCAATAATTCTGGGACGGGGAAATAGATTATGGGTAAAGACAATGAGGCATTAACACCCCAAGCGGGACAGCTCTTGAAGAAAATGGAGCAGGTCTGCCACGATCTGGCCTGGAACAAGTATGACCGGGTGGGTGAGCTTTTTGAACTGACCAAGCAAAAGGACTATCCGGAGCAGATATCCAGGCTGGCCGAATCCTTCGGCATGATGTTGGTCAAGGTCGAGGCCCGAGAATATCACATGGAAGAGGTCTTGGTCGAACTCAGGCGGGCGAACAAGGAGCTGGAGGAGTCGCGCAAGAAGCTCAGGAATGAGAATGCCGGCCTTAAAAAAGGGCTTATGGACCGCTATTCCTCCAAGCGCATCGTGGCTCAGAGCGCGGTGATGCGCGATATACTGAACCGCATAGAGCGCATAGCCGATACCCCGGTCAACGTGCTCATAACCGGAGAGACCGGGACCGGCAAGGAACTTGTGGCCAAGGCCCTGCACTATAATTCCTTCCGCAAATCCTCTCCGTTCGTGGCCATGAATTGTTCGGCGGTTCCGGAAACGCTTTTTGAAAGCGAACTTTTTGGGATCGAAAAGGGCGTGGCCACCGGAGTGAGCAAGCGCAAAGGGCTTATGGAGCAGGCGGACGGAGGTACCCTGCTTTTGGATGAAGTGGCGGATATGTCCCCGGCCAGTCAGGCCAAAATCTTGCGCGTCCTGGAAGAACGGGAGCTGGTCCGGGTCGGTGGGGCGAAATCGATCTGCGTGGATATCCGGGTATTGGCTGCCGCCAACCAGGATCTCAAGTCCCTGGTCGAAGCCGGGGATTTCCGAAAGGATTTATACTATCGGCTGAACGTGGTCTCCATTCACATCCCCCCATTGCGGGAGCGTCCCGAGGACCTTCCCCTTCTGCTGAAGAAATTTCTGGCCGTGCACTGCCGGAGCATGGGCAGGCCGGTCATGAAAGTCCGCCCGGAGGCGATGGATGCGCTCATGAGTTATTCCTGGCCCGGTAATGTCCGCGAGCTGGAAAACGAGGTGGAGCGCTTGGTGGCGCTTTCCTATTCCTCGGAGGTAAAACCGGAGGATCTTTCTCCCTGGATTGTAGGACATGAAAGCGCGGATGCGGAGGCGGCGCAATCGGTTTTTGATCCGAAGCAGCCGATGGACATAGATAAAGTCGAATCTGACTTGGGACTGAACGGCTTCAGCAGTCTGGCCGAGCATGAAAAAAAGCTGATCCAAAGGGCCCTGGAAGCCACGGACGGCAATAAGACCCAGGCGGCCAAGATGCTGGGCATAAGCCGGGAGGGCTTGAGAAAAAAGATAAAAAGGCTTCCGTCTGAAGAATAACCGCATCGATTCGCCGGAGATATGTCACAGAGGCTGTGAACCACGGAGTCTCCCCGGACCGACTCTTTTTTATTTTCGGTTCACCCACTTTTATGGGCAACACGAAGTTTAAAAATCCCGTGAATAAAAGCCCGAACGGATTTTTTTCGCGGCGATGTCCCTCCCGGAATTCAGAAAATTACATGAAAAGGAGAAGCATATTTATCAGGCCGGCCCAAATTTCCCAACGGCTGCAAAGCGGAGGTAAGCTCAAACTCTTAACCACGGGTAAGTACGCTGTGACCTTGAACTTTTTGTCGCCTTGCCCTTTTCGGTTTTTGAACGACCTGTTGAGGGGTTAATGCATGCTTATGGTCTCCTGAATTCAAGTAAAAAACTTATTCTATTGGAAAATCGAAATAAGTGTCCGGGAATGGTTCATCCTTGTAAGTAAAATGCCACCATTCCTTTGAGTAAGGTACAAAGCCGTGTTTTTTCATCAGGGTTTGCAAAAGCATCCTGTTTGCCCGGGCTTGCGCCGTGACAGCCATGCTGCCCGGCCAGGATTTTTTGGAGAAAAGATCAAATCCGGAGCCCATGTCCAGTCCGTCCGCCAGAGGGGACGTGTTTTCGGGCACTATGGTCAAATCCACGGTGCCGCCCCGGCTGTGGCTTGATTTGGCGGCGATGTAGCCTTTCTCAAACAGATGTTCTTTGCTTACCCCCGGATAAAAAACGGTTTTCATCCTGGTGTCGTTAACGTCCCCGGCCCAGCGCACGAAATGATCCACGGCCCGCTGCGGGCGGTAAGCGTCGAATATTTTAAGCGACAAGCCGAAATGGCCAAGATCGTCTTGGACCTTTTTAAGGGCTTTTGCCGCCTTTTCGGTCATAAGGGCCTTGTCGGCGTGATAGCCGTCTATTCTTTCCCCGATGAAATTTTTGCCCGTGTAGTAGCGCAGGTCGATCTCGATGTCGGGGACTACTTCCTTCAAACTGACGAATTGCTTCGGCATGATCTCGTCTTCCGCGTGCAAGGGCGGTTCGACCATGAGCATGAATGCTGCCGTTGCCAATAGCAATAAACATGTTACGCGAGTGCGTTTATTCATTTTTACCTCTCATGAGCGGGGTGTTTTTTTGCTGAGAATTTCAAAAACAGTTGTGAGCTTAACTTTTCATTCCAAAATATTGGAATTGCCCCGCGATGCCGGGAGACGTCAAGGCAAACTTTATTATTGCCTATACATCATCAGGCATTCGTTGTCGGAGGAGCCCTCGGAATACTTCATGCCGTTTATCCGGGCTTCGCTCACATGGCCACCGCTGAAGCCTGCAAAGAAGCCACTCTTGGCCCCCCTTAAATCAGCTTCTTCCATACGACGCTTTTAAAGGAAGCGGGAAGTTATCTCTAAATACACCTGAATCAGCTTGGCTTTTGGCATTTTCGCACCGTCAAGTTCCGCATCGGTCAGGCTGGTCCGGGCTCGCAAATAGCGCTCTTTCGTTGGTGTGTTGAGCCCCGGGCGTGACTTTTTGTGCGTCGTTAACAGGCCGATTGTGATAAGAAACTTTTCGATGGTCATCATAGCTGCCTAAACAATGCCCGGAGTAGCCCCCCCCGCTTGTCCAGGCGGTAGAGTCCGGCCCGGGCGGCTTCCGCTTTTGCCTTTTTCCACTTCCCCGCCCGTGACCGCTCGGGACAATTCCGGATATTTGTCCGCCAGCATTTTAAGGTTTCCGTTTTTGCCCCGGGGTTATTGACACTGGCTATAGTTAGGAATAGTTACTATTAGTTTGAAGGTGCTGGTATTGGAAGGAGCCCTGTGGATCGGGATTTTCGACTGTTTTAAGGAGGTTTTTATGGATGCGCTTTTATTGTCCAGGCTCCAATTTGCCGTGGCCACCATGTTTCATTTTATTTTCGTCCCCCTAACCTTGGGATTGTCCATTCTGGTGGCCGTTATGGAGACGAGGTATGTGAAAAGCGGAGATGAAACCTACAAACGCATGGCCAAGTTCTGGGGCAAGCTTTTTTTGATAAATTTCGCCCTGGGGATTGTCACCGGGATTACCCTGGAGTTTCAGTTCGGAACGAACTGGTCGGAATATTCCAAGTATGTAGGGGATATATTCGGTTCCCTTTTGGCTATCGAGGCAACGGCCGCTTTTTTTCTGGAATCCACGTTCATAGCGGTATGGGTTTTCGGCTGGAATAAACTGTCTCCAAAGGCACACGCCGCGAGTATCTGGGCCGTGGCTTTCGCTTCCAGCCTGTCCGCGGTCTGGATCCTTCTGGCCAATGGGTTCATGCAGAATCCGGTCGGCTATGTGCTGCGCAACGGCCGGGCCGAGTTGGATAGCTTCGCCGCGGTGGTGAGTAACGGATTCGCCTGGCAGCAGATAATTCATACCCTGAGCGGGGCTTATCTTTTGTCCGGATTTTTCGTCCTGGGCATCAGCGCCTACCATCTTTTGCGCAAAAACGAAGTCGATTTCTTCCGCAAGTCCGTGCGTATGGCCGCCGGATTCACATTGATTTTTTCCGTGGTGGTCATCGTGCAGGGACACATTCACGGCGGCGAGGTGGCCCGGGTTCAGCCGGCCAAGCTGGCGGCCATGGAGTCGCATTGGGAAACAAGAACGCATGCCCCGCAATATCTTTTTGCAATTCCGGACCCGGAAAACGAGCGCAATCTGGTTCAGGCCCTGCCCATACCCGGCGGACTCAGTCTTCTCGCCTACCACGACCCGGCGGCGGAAGTCACCGGACTCCGGGATATACCGGAAAAAAACCGCCCGCCGGTATCGCTTACTTACTGGTCTTTTCGGATAATGATCGCCCTCGGCTTTCTGTTTCCGGTGCTGGCCGCGCTGGCCTGGTTCTGGCGCAAGTCCCCGGAGGAGCATCCCCTGCTCCTCAAATCTTTGGTCTGGGCCATTCCCCTCCCCTATATCGCGATCCAGGCCGGGTGGGTGGTGGCCGAAGTCGGTAGGCAGCCGTGGATAGTTTACGGCGTGATGCGCACCTCCGAGGCCGTTTCCCCGGTCGGTCCGGGGCAGGTGGGGTTCTCTCTGCTAGCGCTCACCCTTATCTATGCGCTGCTCGGAGCGGTGGGGATCTTTTTGCTTTTTAAATACGGCCGCAAGGGCCCGCAATCAGTCGTGTAAGGAGGATGGATGATGCTTGAGAGCACATGGTTTGTCATATGGGCTATTTTGTGGGGGCTGTATTTTGTTCTGGACGGATTCGATCTCGGCCTGGGCAGCATGATGCCCTTTCTGGCCCGCGGAGAAAAAGAGCGGCGCATAGTTTACAATGCCATGGGGCCGTTTTGGGACGGAAACGAGGTCTGGCTCATAACCGCCGGAGGAGTGACTTTCGCCGCTTTTCCCGCCGCCTACGCGGTCATGTTCAGCGGAATGTACACCGCACTCATGCTTTTGCTTTTCGCACTTATACTTCGCGGAGTGGCCTTTGAATTCAGAAATAAGGTCGATTCCCCGGCCTGGAGGAGAATTTGGGACTGGGCGCTTGTTCTGGGCAGTTTCTTGCCCGCTCTGCTTTTGGGGGTGGCTTTTGCCAATATATTCATGGGCATCCCCATTGACGCGGACGGTGTCTTTCAGGGCTCGATTTTGACCCTGCTCAATCCGTATGGACTGGCCGGAGGGGCGCTGTTTGTCCTTCTTTTTCTCGTTCACGGCTGCCTGTGGCTGGCTGTGCGCAGCATGGGCGAGCTGCGGGACCGGGCCGGGCGTATGGCCGGCAGGCTTTGGTTTGCCTCGGCCGGGTTCGCGGTTTTGTTTTTGCTTTTGACCGCCGTGTTCACCCGGGTTTACGATAATTACCTGGCATTCCCCGTGCTTTGGCTGATTCTGGTCCTGCCCCTGTTCGGTCTGGTCCTGACCCGGATTTTTATTTCCGCCGGCAAATGGGCGAAGGCCTGGGGGGCTTCCGCCCTGACCATAATGGGAACAGCCATGATCGGGATGGCCGGGATTTATCCGGCTCTGCTTCCTTCCAGCCTGAATCCGGTCTACAGTCTAACGATTCATAATTCCTCCTCCAGCCCCCTTACCTTGAAAATTATGCTCGGGGTGGCCTTGGTCTTTGTCCCCGTGGTCTTGATTTATCAAGCCTGGGTGTATAAGAAATTCTCACATCAGCTTGATTTTGCGGACCTGGAATATGACGGGGCCTATTGACGGCTGATAGGCCCTGATAAACGTAAGGCCCGGGAAATACCGGGCCTTTTTGCTTTGTTTGCGGGCTTATGCTCCGCGTTTCCGCCACCCCCGCAGGCGGGGCGAAACGGTTCTTTACCCCGGTAATCGGGTGGTTCCTACCCGGAGAAAAGAGTTTATGGAATACGATGTTCTCGGCTATCTGGGCGCGGGCGCGGCTCTGGGGCTGGGTGCCGGCCTTTCCCCGGGGCCGCTTCTGGCCCTGGTTTTGAAGCAGAGTTTCAGTCACGGGACAAAAGAAGGGGTCAAGGTGGCTTTTTCTCCGCTTCTGACCGATCTCCCGGTCCTTGTCCTGGCGATAATGGGCGTGGCCTGGATCAAGACCCATCCTGTATTTATGGGCGGGATATCCATTGCCGGGGCGGCGGTGGTTGCCTTTCTCGGGTATGAATGCTTCCGGGTCCGGCCGCTTGCCCTTCCGGATATGCGGGTCGCGCCGGCTTCAATAAAAAAGGGGGTGTTGACCAATTTTGCCAACCCCCATGTGTATATTTTCTGGTTCACGGTCGGCGGACCGACCACGGTCCTTGCTGCCGAGTCCGGGCTTTTGTCCCCGGCAGCCTTTCTGGGCGGCTTTTACGCCTGCATTGTCGGGTCCAAAACCGCCTTGGCCGTTCTGGCCGGAAGATCCAGGAATTTTTTCTCCGGTCGGGGCTACCTTGTCCTTATGCGTTTTCTGGGTGCGGCCCTGTTTCTTTTTGCCCTGTTTCTGATCCGGGACGGCCTTGAGTTCTTGGGGGTTTTGTAAGAGGCGTCTCTAAAAAGAGGCCGCCTGGTGCTCACGACTGTTTTGTTCGCTTTCCGCGTATTCCCGGGCCAGGGTATGCATTAGTTCCCTTACGGTCATGATCCGGTCCACCCGCCAGGCATTGGCCCCGGCAAATGCAAAACCGTGATTCAGGTTGCCCTTTCTGGCCTGAACCAGGGCCTTGGATATGCAGTAAGGGGATTTGGTGTAGTCACAGGTCCGCAGGCAGTGCCAGGGGCACTTGAAGGGCTGCTTTTCCCCGCGCCGTACACTTTCCAGGAAAGGCCCTTTTATTGCCCTGCCGGGCAGGCCCACCGGGCTTTTTATTATGGTCAGGTCGTCCTTTTGTGCCCGGACAAAGGCCTGCTTGAATTCGTCCGCCGCATCGCATTCCTCGGTGGCCACGAAACGGGTGCCCATCTGCACTCCGCCTGCACCCATCTCCAGAAAGTGGGCGATGTCCCCTCCGGTATACACTCCTCCGGCGACAATGACCGGGATGTCCCGGCCTGTTTCCCGTTCAAACGGCTTTACTACCTTCAGGACCTGCGGGAGGAGGTTTTCCAGGGCGAAATTCGGGTCCTGTATTTCTTCCGTTTTGAAGCCTAGATGGCCGCCGGCCTTGGGGCCTTCCAGGACGAAGCCGTCCGGCAGAAAACCCAAGTGCTTCTTCCAGTATTTTAGAATGACCCGGGCCGCCTTGGCCGAGGAGATTATGGGCACGAAAGCCTTGCCGCTATCCCGCATCATCTGCGGGGTGGTCTTGTCCGAAAAAATGGTTGGCAGCCCGGCGCCCATGAAAACGGCGTTTATGTCTTCCTCTAGGGCGGCCTGCAAAAGATCCTCGTAATCAGTAGCCGCAACCATGAGGTTAACCCCGAGCATTCCGGATGTCTTTTCCCGGGCGGCCCTGATCTCGGAGCGCAGCTCAGCAATATTGGCTTCGCGCAGAGTGGAGTCCGGGTCGCGGTGAAGGAGTCCGAGAACAACACCGGAAATAACCCCCAGCCCGCCTTCTTCAGCCACTGCGGATGCCAGGGATGATCCGGAAATTCCCACGCCCATTCCGCCCTGAACAATGGGGAGGGGGACGGTCTGCCTGCCTAGCTTGAGTGAAGGCATATTGCTTGTGTACATAGTTTCTCCATGCAGTTTTGGATGTGTTGATCGTTTGGAGTGTTCAGGGTATCTGAATAAGTGAAAGCCGTTTACCCTGTTTTAGGTGCACTTCGATCCGCTTACAGGATCGGAGCATTCAGACAGCCCGATTGATCAACCATCCGGCTTTCATTATTAAACATAAATCTTTTGTCCCTGTGTGTAATCATCTCTTGTGTAAAAAAAATGTAAAAAAGCCCGCCCGGGTAAAAGGAGCGGTCAGGAAGACATGAGATATCGACATTCCTTCAAATACCACATCTTTATTTTCGTGGCCGTGCAAATGGCCTGGCTTATTTTGCTCGGCCTGTGGATATATTGGTATATCTCCAGTTACATGCTTATAAATGAAATGGGGGAAAAGTTTTCTCCGCAGCTGAATTTTGCGGCGCACAACCTGCTGGCCCTGATAGGGGGGCTTATCCTGCTGGTGGCCATAGCCGTGGGCATGTCACTTCTTTTTCACCGTCTGAGCGTACAATTCAAGATGTCGCAATTGTATGATAATTTCATCGCCAATGTGACCCATGAACTCAAATCTCCGCTTGCAGCCATCCAGCTGCATCTGGAGACCCTGCAGGCCCGGGACCTTTCCCGCAAGGAATACAAACCGTTCGTGGACATGATGCTTGAGGATTGTAACCGACTAAGCGACCTTATAAGCGCGATCCTGAAAATTCCGGCCCTGGAGCAGAAACAGATCGCCCATGCCTTTGAAGTGGTCAACATGCAGGATCTGATCGAGGACATGGTTGGCGAACTTATCGAGCAATTCAAGCTTTCACCCGGGGCAGTGGTTCTCTCCGGACAGGCCTGCTGCCAGTGTGTTGTGGACCGCAAGGCGCTCCGGATTGTCTTGGATAATCTGGTGGATAACAGCATCAAGTACAGCGATGGTCCGGTGCAAATATCCATCACTGTTTCCTGCGATAAGTCCCGGTTTGTCCTTAATTATACGGACCGGGGCATCGGGGTTCCCAGGAGCGAGGCCAAGTATGTCTTTGATAAATTCTACCGCATCAACCGGAGTGACGCTGCGAACATAAAAGGCACGGGATTGGGGCTGTACTGGGCCAAGCAGATAATGCGCTATCACGGCGGAGATATTTGCGTGGCCCCGCGCTATTGGAGCAAGGGGGCTTCATTTCGTCTGGAGCTGCCCCGTTATCCCACCCGGAAAAAACGCTATCTAAAAGGGCTTATCAAGATGAGTCAGAGGTTAAAGGCCCGGGAGGCGGAAAATGGAGGCGATTAAAGGCAGCAGGATACTTCTGGTTGAGGACGAGGACAGTCTGGCTCGGGGGCTGAAATTCAATCTGGAGCAGGAGGGTTACCTTGTGGTTCTGGCCGGGGACGGCCGGGAGGCACTGGACATTATTTCCCGTGAGGATTTTGACCTGATAGTTCTGGATATAATGCTCCCCCGCGTGGACGGCTTTGAAGTGGCCGCCCGGGTCCGGGAGGAAAACGCCCGTTTGCCCATTTTGATTCTCACCGCCCGGACCAGCGCTCAGGATCGCATCCGGGGTCTGGAGATCGGAGCGGACGACTATTTGACCAAGCCCTTTCACCTGGCCGAGTTCCTGCTCCGGGTGGAGGGCATGCTCACCCGCAAGCAGTGGTACGGGGACCCCGGAGAGGAAAAGTCCCGGGCCCGGCTCGGGGACAAAAGCATTGATTTCCATACCCGGGAGGTGCAAACCGGGGCCGGGGAAAAGTTCCGGCTTACAGTGAGCGAGGCCAATGTGTTGCAGTACCTGATGCAGCACAAGGGAGAGGTTCTCTCCCGCAAGGAACTCCTTAAAAACGTGTGGCGGACGAACACGAATATCGAAACCCGGACCGTGGATGCGTTTATCGCCAGGCTACGCAAGTATTTCGAGGCCGATCCCAAGAATCCGGAATATATCAAAAGCGTGCGCGGTTCCGGGTATTTGTTTGAAGATGGAAACGGCAGTTAGATTGGCGGGGATTGGATGAGCAGGGAAACGGTGTTTGGAGAGGAAACAGGCACGGAGGATTTTATCTTTCAGCTCCGTCAGGTGCTGACCCGTTTCCCGAAAGGACTTAAATTGGAGCCCCTGCACCTGGTCGCGCTTGGCTGGCTGTGGCGCTGGGAAAAAAGCGGGGACCAACAGACTATATCGGACCGGGAACTTCGCATTCAGCTTGCCAGGTGCGTAAGAAAATTGGATATGGATGAAGACGCGCCGGAGCCGCGGACCATAATCGACCGCTTGATGCGCTTTCATCTGCTGCGAAACGCGATTTCTCCGCATTCCGGGCACGAATACTGCCTGACCCGTTTGGGCCGGAATCTGGCCCGGGACCTGGTCGAGGACGTGCAATACGGAACCGAGGATTTATGCACGCACATAAACGCGGCCTACGTTACCCTGAAAAGCGCGGTGGACCAAGGCAACCGCGAGGAGCTGCGCAAGACTTTGCAGCACAGTCTTTTGGGTATGAGTCGGGAGGCGATCGAACATAAGCTGGAGGGCATCGAGGAGGGCGTTTTGGCCCTGGAGGCGGAGATCAAGAGACTGGCCGGGGGCAGCGACCAGGAGGAGATGGACAAGGCCCTGGATATGATCCGCACCAATCGGGAATATGTCGAGGAAATCATGGAGGCCATTCAGGAAGGCTCTTCTTTCGCGGTTCTGGAGAAACTGCTTGTTTCATGCAGGCAAAAATATTTGGATGATCGGTCCATGCTGGCCCTGGCCGATCAGGGGCTTGATTTTCTGCAGGCCGTCAGTCAGCGGGTGGAGCAGCTTCTGGTGCATATTGTGGATTTCATAGATCAGTGTGTCAGTTACCAATCGCTCATCGGCAATCTGTCCGCCCGGGACCGTTTGTGCGCCATGCAGATGGAGATACTGCGCCAGGCCCTGTCTTCTCCGGTGCGCATTCCCTTGCCGGAAAAGCCCAGATTGAATGCCGTTGTGATCGACTGGGAGGCGAACCGAAAAGACCCTCCGGAATACATGGACAAAGAAGCGCTTGCGGCCCTTAGGGAATACGTGCCGGAAGAAATCCGCGGGCTGGAGACAGAATGGAAGGAAGAATTTTTGCGAACGGCCAGGCGAAGCTGGGAGAAAGTCCCCGAAAACGGGGTTTCCTTGCAGGAATGGCTGGACGGGCTGTGGGCGGAAATGCCGCAGGCGAATGATAATCGCCTTCTGGCCCTGTGGTATCTGCTTTGTGATTGGCCGCAGTGGCGACCCGAGGTCCGGGCCCGCGCCGGAGACGGGGACTGGTTCGCCCTGGGGGAGAATATTTTCGTGGCTCCATTGTTGCTTTTTAAAAAATAACCCGGAGGTGGGATGTCCGAGTTTGGAATAAATATAAATCAGGCTGAAAGCGAGTTTCCCGGCAATATCCACGAGCTTTTGGAACGCGACGAGGCCAAGGCCAGGGCGATCGTGCACAAGCTCCAGGCGGGATGTTGCCTGGATGATCGCTGTGGCGGGATTTTCCGCTATTTTGAATTTAATCTCGACTTGTGGCGGGAATTTTTTTCTTTTCTGGGCTACAGGGTAGTGGCCAGCGAGTTCGGCGGCGAGACTTTTTACTACCTGCAATCGGCCTCGTCCGCGGTATCCACGGTCAGGCTCAAAAGGGGAGCTACTTTCATGGGCCTCTATCTGGCCTGGTATTTCATGAGCCAGGGCATGGAGAGCATGGATCACGTCCGGGCGCGGAAAGTGCACGAAACCCTGTACGGCAGTTTTGACTTCAATATGCTCGTGGCGGTGTTCAATCCGGTGCAAAAGGGCATAAAGACCCGCCAGGAGCAAAAGGAGCAGAAAAACAACCTCAAAAAGTGGATGCGTTCCGGTCTGGACGATTTGCATCGCATCCGCTGCATAGAGCTCGCCCCGAACATGCGCGCCGGATGGGAAAGCCTGGAGATATACCGCCTGCCCGGTTTGCAGCGGTTCTGGGATTTGGCCAGATACGCCCTGGCCGAGAATAAAAGGCCGGGAGACGTGAACCTGGAAGAAATCGCGGCCGGCTTGTGGGGCGGGGCGGAAAGCGATGGGGAGTACGAGGAAGAAAGCGCATCCGGAGAAGACGATGAACAGTCCTGAAAAATTGTTCGCCCTAGAGGAAATAAACGTAAGCCGGCTCATGCTCTTCGGGTACCGCTACTTTCCACACGCGGACGTTTTGCTGCATCCGAGGATGACCATTCTGTCCGGGAACAACGCCGTGGGCAAAACCACGCTTCTGGATGCGGTGCAGACGGTTTTTATCTGCCATTTGCGGCACATAAATCTGAATGCCGCCTCCGGGCACAGCGAACGTGATCTGGCCGGACAGCTGCGGGGCCGGATAGCCTGGATATGCCTGCAAATAACCGGGCACGAGAACGTGGGCGCGGTAGGTGTGCGCATGCGGGTCAAGCCGAGCGGGGTGGGCGTGGAATTGCAGCCGTTTGTCCTGGAGGGGATAGAGCCGGAAAGCGGATTTTTCCTGGATGAGGAAACAGGACGCATCTGCCCCGACCGCCGTGAGCTTCAGAAAAACGTGCTCGCCTCGTCACCTCTGGCTTTGGTCCGCGATTTTGAAAGCGTGGAGGCTTATCACCGTTTTCTTTTTGAAAACGGCTTGTTTCCCATGGACCTGTCCGCCAAAAACGCGGGTAAGGAACTCTTCGGCGCTCTGTGGCAGCAGGTCAGCCGGCCGCGCATGGATCGCCTGCACAAGTTTCTGGAACGGATGCTTTGCTCGGAGAAGAAAAAGAAAAAATTGAGCTTTTCCCATGTGGAATCCTTGATGCAGAACAGGCGGGAAATCGAGCAAAAGCTCAAGCGCCTGGAGTGGGTCCGGGATAAGCGAAGGCGGCTGGAAGGGCTTCTAAAAAACCTGGACCGGGAGAGGTTTCGGGCGCTGGGCATGGATGCGGTCTTGAGCGTGTCCGCGCATGATAAACTGCGGGCCGATCTCACGGAGCAGCAAAAACGCGAAGAAGAAGGCAAAAAGAGATTGGGCGCATTGCGCGAGGAATTGGCCGGGCTGGAAAAGGAATTGGAGTCCCTGGAAGCCCAACGGGACAAGTTTTTGGGCAGAAAATCGGATCTGAACCGCAGGTTGGAACATTACCGGGCGTACACGGAGGCGGCGGGCGCCTTGCCTGAGAAGCGGGAGCAAAAGCAAAAGGCCGAAGACGGGCTGAAGCGGTCTGAAGATGAGCTTGGCTCCGCTCGGGAAAAAACGGGCCGGATGGAAACCGAAATAGCCGAACTCAAGGAATATCTGGCTGCTGCCCGGGAGAGGGAAAAGCGTCTCAGCCGGGAGGCCGGGCAATGGGAAGAGCTTTGCGCGGCTCTTAAACAATGCGCCGAACTTTTTGGGCGGACCGTGCGAAACAAGGAGGAATGGGAACAGCTCAGGCGCGAGTTTCGCACCGAGTGGGAGCGATTTTGTTCTCTAAAGCATTTGCGCCGCGAGCGGGACGCCGCACAAAAGCGCCTGGACGCGTATTCGGACGCGCTTGAAAAGGCGGACAGTTTGAAACGGTATTTTGCTCCGGAAAAGGAATCCGGCTTTGAATATGCACGGCTTGATGAAGAAAAGAAGAAGCGTCAAGGGTTTATCAGGGAGGAATGGGGAAGACGCCAGGAGTTGCACAAGCGTCTGGAAAAATTGACCGGGGATATGGAGGAGCTAAAAAAAGGCCGTCCGCCCCTGCCGCAGGGTGCCGCCCGCCTGGTGGAAGACGGCTACGGCGTTCCCTATGCCGCCCGTTTCGAGCATCTGGACCTGAAAACGGCGGAAAAGCAGCAGGCTGCGCTCGGTCCTTTTATTGGCGCGCTGGAGCCGGCCAAAGGAAGCGAGGTGCAAGATCTGGCCAAGGGCGGTGATCCCTTTTTGATAGTCGATCCGGAAAAGAGCAAGCTGGCTGATTGCGGTGTTGCGGCCCAAACCGAGGAGGGAACAATCGCCGGGACCGGCGGTCTTGGCTGGTATTCGCCGCACGGTCCGGTCCTGCTTGGAGTGGAGGCGCGTGCGGAGCAGATGCGCGAAATAAACCGGGAAATGGAAAATCTGAGGCAGGAAGCAGGGGATAGCGAAGGAAGGGAAAAGGAGCTGAACTTTATTATTGATTTGATAGACGGTCTTTTGTCCGCGTGGCCCGCGTATTTGGACAAAGACGTGGAAAACGAGTTCAAGCGCCTGGACGCAGAAGTGCGGGAACTGGAAGGCCGGGCCAAAACATTGCGCCTACAAAGGTCGGCCGTGGACAACGTCAATGCGTCGGCGGGCGCCTTTGATTTCAAGGGCGTTTTAAAAGAGCTTGAAAAAGAGCGTGAAGGGATTGAACGCGCGCAGAAGACTCTGGATAACCAGCAGGCGGAAAAGCGCGAATTGGAGAGGACCGTTTCCAAGCTAAAGCAGGATATAAAGACGCTGCAAAAGGAGTATGAGGAGCACGCAGCGGAGGAGGCCAGGCTGCAAAACAAGATGCAGGCCCTGGAAGACGAGGAGCCCAGGGAGATACTGGAGGGAAAAATCGATTTCAGCCGGGCCGAAGAATTGGAACGGGAGATAAAGCGCATTCAGGAAGAAATAAAGAGAAAGCGTCTGGTACGGGATCGCAAATTGGGCGAAGAAGGCGGCTGCAACACCGAATTGTCTGATTTGGCTAAGAGCATAACCCGGCTGGAGCAAAAAGCCGCGGAGGCGGCTAAGAAGCGGGACGAAGCCTTGCAAAAATTTTCCTGGTTCTATCCCCGGGAGCCGGTTCCGGAGATGCGGGCCACGGAAAAAGAAAAGATAACGGCCGAAAGCGAATGGGAAAGGCTCTGCCGCGAGCTGGACGGGGAGATAAGGGCATTGGCCGAGGAACAGGAGATACGCGTTGCCCGGGATAGCGATCAGGAGACGGTGGTCGCGGACATGCTTACCAATCTACTTCCCCAGGATGTCACATTGGAGGATCAGGAAAACACCCTGCGCGAATTGCGCACGGAGCTGGGCAGGATAGAGGGCAGGATTCGCAACTACGTGGAGCAGATCAGAACCGGAGTGGACCAGGAGATTCATCAGTTGGACCGCAAAATTTCCGGGGTCAACCGTATCCTTTCCGGACTTCGTTTCGGGCGGATACGGCGCATTTCGCTCCGCCGGGATACCAACCAGGCCTACGAGGGGCTTAAAAAACTGCGCGGGAAACAGATGAATCTGTTTCAGCTGGACGGAAGCGTTTCCGTGCAGGAATTCATAGCCGACATCCAAAATACCATCTACCGCTACGGCCGGACCAAGCTGGCCGAGGAGGAGATTCTGGATTACCGCAGTTATATCCGCATCGGGTACGAAGTTGAGGATGAGTCCGGAGAGAACCGGACCGGCGGGCTTTCCGGAGGCGAGGGGCTGGGTATGAACTTGGCCATTTGCCTGAGCCTTCTTTTTTATTTTGGAAAAGAGCACGGCGCCGGGCAGGGGCAGGGAGTATTGATGATGGCCCTGGACGAGGCAGAACGCCTTGATGACGAATCGCTTAAAACCATACGCGGCCTTCTGGAGCAGGTCCATTGCCAGCTGTTGGTGGCCCTTCCCCGGGTGGTCGGGGTGCCTGGATCGCTTTGCCACATGCTTTCCCCTCTTTCCGAAGGGGTGACCCAGGTCAGCGTGTATCACGGACAGGAAGAAAACTCGGAGATGATGAGCGAGGGACATTTATGAACAGTCACGGCAAAAAAGACGTGCTCAAACTGTGCTCGGCCTGGCAGGCTC
>CAZTKE010000022.1:15515-16816 GCA_964614055.1 uncultured Desulfovibrionales bacterium
ATGAACAGTCACGGCAAAAAAGACGTGCTCAAACTGTGCTCGGCCTGGCAGGCTCTTTTGGAGCAGGGCACGAGACCATTCAGTGCGTATTTTGATAAGTTGGTCCGGGCTGGAATAGCGGAGAAAAAGAGCAGCCGGGTGGAACTTTTGGACCCGGAAACATTGCTTGAGTTAATCGAGACCCATTGTCCCAAGGAACTCCGGAAGCAGGCGGACGCCCAAAAAATTGCCACTAGGCTCGGCCTGGATATCGCCGTAAGTTCCCGCGCGGATGAATGCCTGCGCTTGCTCCGGGCGATCGAGACCGGGAAAAGTTGCATTTCTTCCGGACTCATGCAGCAGGCTAGCGCTGAACTGTTCGGAGATTCCAAGCATATCGGGCGGGTCGCGGTCCTGAAAAACATATGGCTGGCGGGTGTTCCGTCCCGGGGCAGGCTGGAACTGAAGGCCTTTTCCCCGTGTCCGCATCGGGAAACAGGACTGGATCTGGCCGAGGTTACATACGTGGCCGGCTCGGTTCTGATTGACCCCCTCGGGAGCGCAGGCCCGGAAGATTTTGATTTTGAAGCGATCCGCCGGGTGGTTACTTGCGAGAATCTGGAGCCGTTCAGGCAAATAGGTCTGGATGATGGATTGTTGATTTATTGCGGAGGATATTCCTCGCGCCTGCTCGTATCATGGCTGAGAGCCCTGCCTGTCGATTGCGCTTGGGTGCATTTCGGGGATGTGGACATGGATGGGTTGAGCATATTCGAGGATATGGCCCGGAAAAGTGGCCGCGAGGGAGGTTTTTTTCCGGACAAAGAGGCTGTCCGTAAAGTTGAGGATATACTTCCGGAGTGGAAGGGCAGCCGGGAGATGGAGCCGGAGAGGTTTTCATTACACCAGACGCGGGAATTGGCCGCTATGGCCCAAAAAGAAGGTTGGTTTGTGGAGCAGGAAGTACTGCTGGCCGCCTGCCGGGAAAAGGGTCTGGAGTTGAAAGAATTGGGCATTTGATTGGGACGGATTTTAAAATAAAAGGAAGTCGTGATGAAGGTGCTCTTTGTTATTACCACGAACGACTGCGAGACAGTTTACAATGCCATGCGGCTTGCAAATGTGGGTGTTAAAAAGGGCGACGAGGTCAGCGTCTTCATGCTGGGCAGGGGGGTGATGTTCGAGTCTTGCGAAAAGAGCGAATTTAACGCCATGGAGCAGATTAATCAGTTCGAGGGCGATTTCTACGTCTGAGGGGTATGCATGAAGTCCCACGGTCTTGTGGGATCGGCGAGCTGCCCGGTGGCGTGGATGGATGACCT
>CAZTKE010000023.1:0-16798 GCA_964614055.1 uncultured Desulfovibrionales bacterium
CCCGCGGCCTGCGGGAAAAAGGGTTTTCCTTTTTCGATCTCAACTGCGGATGCGCGATAAAAAAAGTTACCAAGACCGGCTCCGGAGCCGCCCTACTCATGCATCCCCAGCTTCTGCTCCGCGTGGCCGGGGAGTTCATAGACGCGGCCGGACAAGGAAAAGCCGGTTTCAAACTCAGACTCGGCTGGGACAAGGAAAGCAGAAACTACCTGGATATAGCCCTGCGCCTGGAAGAAATGGGAGCGGGTTGGATAACCCTGCATCCCAGGTATGCGGCACAGAAATTCTCCGGCAAGGCGGAATGGGAAGCCCTCACGGAACTCCAAAAAAGACTGACCATTCCCCTGATTGCCAGCGGGGACCTGTTCACCGCCTCTGATGCGGTAAGATGTCTTGAGCTCACCGGGGCGGACGCGGTAATGTTCGCCCGGGGTGCCCTGCAGGATCCCCTGGTGTTCACCCGTTACCGGAACATGCTCCGGAGGGAAAAAGAAACTTCCCCTGTGCCGGACATGACCGCGGTCCTTGAGGACCTGGTAGCCGCATACCAAAAATACGACCCGGGAGGCGGGGGCCTTCTCAAACTGCGCACTCTGGGCCCCAGGATAATCCGGGACATACCCGGAGCGGGCTCATTTCGCAAAAGGATCTGTGGGTGCCGCACGTGGGAGGAGGTTTTGGTGCTTGTCCGGGAACTCCAACAAACCCGCATAAACTTATCCGCATGCGCTGGAGCCGAATATGCACGGGAATAAAAAAGAAATAATCCTCGCGGACACCGCCGGTTTCTGCATGGGGGTCAGCCTGGCCCTTAAAAAACTGGACCAGGCCCTGCAGGAAAACAACAAAAAAAGGATATGCACACTGGGACCGATAATCCACAACCCCCAGGTGCTGAAGGACTACGAGAATAAAGGCGTGGCCGTCCTGGAGGACGTGGATGAGGCCCGACCCGGGGACCTGGTGGTCATCCGGGCCCACGGCATACCCCGGGACAGGGAAAAAAGACTGCTGCGCATAGGCGCGGAAGTAGTGGATGCCACCTGCCCCAAGGTCAAAAAGGCCCAGGAGGCGATAGCCAGTTTAAGCCGGGACAACCATCTCCTTCTGTTTGGAAAAGCGGATCATCCGGAAGTAAAGGGACTTATAAGCCATGCCCGGGGAAACTGGACGATCATAGAGAACGAAGATAATCTGGATATGAACCACATCCGCCCGGACAAATCCTACCTGCTCACCGCCCAGACCACTCAGGACAAAAATCAATTCCGCGCCCTGCAAAACAAGCTTTCCCTGGTCCTCGGCGGCAATCTGAGGGTGGCGGAAACCATCTGCGAGGCAACCCGCAACAGGCAGCTGGAAGCAATAGGCATTGCCAGGCGGGTTGATTTCATGATAATTATCGGCGGTAGAATCAGCGGAAACACCCGCAGGCTGGTTCAGGTGGTTCGGGACCAGGACATACCCTGCCGGCACGTGGAAACCGCAGAGGAACTGAGTCCCGGCGATCTGAAAGGACACTCAAAAGTCGGGGTCACCGCCGGGGCCTCCACCCCGGGAGAAATAATCCGAAAAGTCATCCAAGCCATTGGAGGATAAGGAGCCTGCATGGATCAAACCAACATTCTGCTCGAATCCGGGACCAACGAACTGGAGATCGTGGAGTTCTTCATAGACGAGAATAAAAACGGCGAATACCGCGGCTATTACGGTGTCAACGTGGCCAAGGTCCTGGAAATCATAAGAAGACCCCAAAAAATCACGGAAATGCCCAATATGCCCCATCCCGCGGTACTGGGTGCGTTCAAGCAGCGCTCCGGGGTGATCCCCCTGGTGGATCTCAGTCTGTGGTTGGGCAAGCCCAGGATCACCAACCCGGATTCAAAAGTAATAGTTACTGAATTCAACGGCATAGTAAACGGGTTTCTGGTTTCCGGGGTGAACCGGATTCACCGCGTAAGCTGGAAAGATGTGGAGCCTCCCGGAGAATACGTATCCCGCTTCAGCGATCACTCGGTAATCGGAGTGGTCCGGATAGAAGAGAGAATAATCTTTCTGGTGGACCTGGAAAAAATCGTGGGTGAGATACACCCGGACTCCTCCCTGAAACAAAACGAGGATCTGGGGGACTACAGCGAAAAGGAATACACCGCTCTGGTTGTGGATGACTCCTCCCTTTTGCGCAAAATGCTTACGGGCATGCTGCAGCAGGCCGGATTCAGAGTATTGGAAAAGACTCACGGAGAGGAAGCATGGGAGAGCATACAAGAGATACAGGACAAGGCGAAAAAGGATGGAAAGCCGATCAGCGGCTATCTGAATATCATTATTTCCGACATTGAGATGCCCACCATGGACGGCTTCAGCCTGACCCGAAACATCAAGGAAGACCCGGAGCTAAAAAATGTTCCGGTCATCCTCTTTTCCTCGCTTATAAGCGAAAAACTCCGGCACAAGGGGCACGCCGTAGGAGCGGACGACCAGATCACCAAGCCGGAGGTAGGAGAGTTGGCCCGCCGGGCAACCGAACTTATAGAAAAATCCCTGAACGCAGCCTGAAAACATAAAAATCCATACGCTGTGTCGGAGAGCCAAACATACTCCCGGCCCGGTGCAGAGGGCACAACCCGAATTCAAAAATCAAACGGGCCCGGAAAGACTTATCTTTCCGGGCCCGTTTTCGTTTTTATCCCTTGATCGAGAATCAGACTTGGCGCTTTTTGGCCGCGATCCAAAGACATACGGCCGCACCGCCCCAGGTCACACCCAATCCGATTATCATCATCACTATGGCTCCAGCAGTCATATCTAAGACTCCCTTAAAGTTAATCGTTCAAGAATTTGTCCAGTTCAGACTCCCGGGTCTTGGGAAGCTGCAGGAAGAAAGAAAGGACAAAGATGCCGATAATAACCGCCCAGCCCAAAAGCAGAAGCGCCTGCATGGGATAACCGCCGTAGGGATTGCCGATATCCCCTATCAGATTGGCTATGGCCATGTAGCCCAGGACTATGGGGGTTACGACCTTAAGGAATATCGTCCACCAGGAGCCGACTGCAAATTCCGAGGTCTTGTTCACATGCTCTCTCAAGGTATCCGTCTTAAAGAACCAGCCCAGGAAGATAACCTCGATCAAAGCACAGAATACGATGCCGAAATTGTTGACGAAATGATCAACAATATCCAGGGCGTAAAGACCGCCGCCGGTGACAAAGATAAGGCTGGCCAAAAAGCCAATGACCGTATACAGGCTGACAGTGAACTTCCGGCTCCAGCCGAATTTATCGATAAGCGCCGCGCAGCAGGCCTCGTTTATGGATATAAAAGAACTCAGGCCGGCGAAAACCAGGGCGGCGAAAAACAGGGTCCCGAAAAACACCGGGGCCGGGAGCATGTTTATCGCCTTGGGCAGGGTGACAAAAGCCAGTCCCACTCCCGCTCCGGCCACCTTGCTTATGTCCACGCCCTGCTGGGCGGCCATATAGCCCAGCACGCCGAACATCATGATCCCGGCCAGGATGCTGAACCCGCAGTTGATGAAGACGGTCATGAATCCGTTATTGTTCATGTCCGAATCCTTGGGGAGATAGCTGGAATAGGTGATCATAATGGCAAAGCCCACGCTCAGGGTAAAGAAAATCTGCCCGTATGCATTGGCCCAGACCTGGTAATCAAGTATTTTGCTGAAGTCGGGACGGAACAGCCACTGCAGGCCTTCGGCCGCTCCGGGAAGGGTTACGGACCGTCCCACTATGAGCAAAACCATGAGGAATAAAAGGGGCATGAATATCTTGTTGGCCACTTCGATACCCTTGCGCACCCCGGTGAAAAGGACCAGCCAGGTCAAAAGCCAGGCTATGACCACCGGGATAAAGATATGCATCTGAATGCTGCCCCACTCCAGGGCCCCCCCGGTGAGCCCGAGGAACTCCCCGAAGAAAAAGCCCTTGGTATCGGTTCCCCAGCCCTGGGAGAAGGCCAGATAGAAATAATCCATGGCCCAGCCGATAACCGCCACGTAATAGATGGCTATTACGAAGGAAACCAGGACCTGCCACCATCCCAGCCATTCCATTTTCTTGGAAATCCGGGAAAATGCCTTGGGAGCCGCACCGCGATACTTGTGCCCGATCCCGAACTCCAGGATGATTATGGGAATTCCGGCGGTTATCATGGCGCAAAAATACGGGATCAAAAAAGCCCCGCCCCCGTTTTCATAGGCCATATACGGAAAGCGCCAGATATTCCCAAGGCCTATGGCCGAACCAACCGCAGCCAGAATAAAGCCGATCCGAGTTCCCCATTGTTCTCTTTGTGCCATTTTTCCCCTATCCTTTGCAGCTTTTGAGTTAAAAAAACCACCCCTCCAAACAAGCCTCTTTCATCCCCGGCCCTTTCCGGCCCGGCCGCCCCCGTTCCCGAGCCCTTATTCGCCGGGAATACAGAGCTGCAAAATAGACTACGGCGAAAATCCGGACCCCAAAAGGCGGGCAGAGGCATTTAAAACATGCTTAGCAGTCTGACTTGTCTACAAATACCGCAGTGAACAAAGCTGCGGATCAAAACGAAAACGGCTGATCTTTATAATGCTTGGATTTCTTATTCCGGAAGCCCTTTTTGCTCTTATTTGCTTTAAAAATCAAGGGCAAATTTGTTTTTATCCACTTCCAAACCGCTTTCGGCCGGCTCTTGGGCGTTTTATGTGCATTTCATTGCCTTGATCCTTTTGCCGCAGAGCCTTTAAGGCAAACAACGGATACGTTCTGGGCGATAAAAAGCCCGGTTCCCGGAAAATATTTTCCGGGAACCGGGCGGTAACGGGCCATATAAAGATTTTAGCGTCAATCAGCCGTGCTTGCTGAACCTGTTGGTAAGCGGGGTACGCCTGGAGGCCTGTTTGTAACCGCTGAAACGGGTGCTCTCCGAACGAACCCGGATCAATTCGTCCTCCAGGTCGTCGCGCAGTTTTTTGGCCATACCGGAAATTTGGCTCTGAAGCTCCTGGAGCTTTTTTATCTTATCCACCAGTTCCCGGGACTGGCTTTCATGCAATTCCGAAGGGAAATTATTGCGCAGCTTTGCATCCCTCTCCCGGGCGATCTCCATGGCCCCGGCAATATCTTCCTCCTGCATACAGGAAAGTTCCCGGACCTGGAGTTCGTAAACCTCGTCCAGTTCGGATATATGCGGCCTATTCATTACGTTCATCCTGCACCACCTGCTTGAGCTGCTTGCGAAGTCCCGCGACCACACCCTTCCATTCCTCGACATGCGGCAGGTATTCATATTCGATCAAATCGGACAGAAGGACATAGTCTTCGTTTTCCTGGACATCTATCATCTCGGAAAAAAGCTCGGACAACCTCTGCACCTTGCCCTCGAATTCCTGATCCGGCCGGAGTCGGAACTGATCGCGCAGTGTGCCGACCATCCCCAGAAAATCCCGGGTGACTTCCAAAAGGTCCTGATACATATCCAGGGCCTCGGCATCGTCCGCCACCCGAAAAAGCTCGGCAACCTGTCCTCCTCCCTTGCTCATGAGATTTAAGACCTTGTACAGTTCCCGGGTTATGTTCACGGCCATGCTGGAAGCGGAAACCGTCTTTATCTCCAGGCTCTCGATTTCCTCGGTTTCCATATCCTCGGCCTGGTGCGGGTAAATCTCGGAAAAATTTTCATTGTTCACCAGGACATCCGTGACCACCCGGTTTTCAATACCACCGTCCTCCATGATCTTGACCAGAATGTCCTCCAGATTGTCAAAATTACTGATTCGGACATCGCTTTGCTGACCGTCGATGATAATCATATCCTTTCCTCCTGTATAATTTGCCTTTATCATCCGCTCAGCCAACTTTATTCAAATTCAGTGCCAAAAAAGGACAAAAGACGTTCGTAGCTCTTACAGACATCCAAAAATTCGTCCATGTCCCGCCCGGCATCCTGGGAATGCACCTTCCACAGCAAGGCCAAGGTAGGAAATATTTTGCTCTGTTCCAGCATACGCCCCACCCGGAACCAATCGGCCATGAATTTCTTGTGCACAGCCGGCCGCGGGGAACGGACAAGCATCTCCCCCCGGGTGCGGACCAGCTCAAAAAGGGAACGCAATTCCCGGGCCTCCCGTGTAAGTAACTCGGAAAATTCCTTGGAAGGCCGGACCAAACCGCTTGCATCGGGTACTTCCCCCTCAAGAAAGGCGGAAAAAGCCCGTTTTTGTATGCGCATCCACTTACTGCGGTCGCTTTCCCCGCCCGCGGACCTGCTCTTCAGGTCCATGAATCCCGATTTGCGGACGGTAACCCAGGCCCGGGCCTCTGAACCGGGATAAACCGGCCACTTTCCATGCTCTAAATAGGCCCGAACCATATCGAATACTTTCCCGGCGGGAATAACTCCCCTGCAGGCAAATTCCCGCTCGCAGGAGTTGTTAAAGCCGCAGGGATGACACTCTATATCCGGCTCCAGGCAGAGCATTCCCTCCCGGTAGGGGGCGGTGTCCCAGGGTTGGGCCGTGGCCAGGTAAAAAGCGGCCACCGGACGTTTTAGCCCGGCGGCAAGATGCATGGTCCCGGTGTCGTTGGTTACCAAAAGGAGGGTATGCGTTAGGACCGCGGCCAAATCCACCAACCCTGTCTCCCCGACCAGGTCCAGGCACGGGGCCGAGGTTTTCTCCCGGTATTGCCGGGCGAGATCTTTTTCGGAAGCCGAGCCTAAAAGAACCGGACACAGGCCGAGTCTTTCCCATAAAAGCCCTCCCAGCTCGGAAAAACTTGCTGTGGGCCATCTCCTCTCCCGGGCGCTGGCTCCGAGCTGAAAAGCCACATACCCCCGGCATCCGGGAGGTGCTTTGCCGGCCAGGACCCGCCCCATGCGTTCTTTTTTATCCTGCGGGGGGGATTTAAGTTCAAAATCCGCCTCGGTTTTTGCTCCGGCCGTGCGCAAAAAAATATCCGCCACATTAAACGGACTGCTCCCCCGGAATCCGGCGGAGGCCTCCAGAAATATGGACCATTTGTTGGAAAAGCTCCCGAATCCGAATTCGTCCACGCAGAAGCCGTGTTTATCCTTAATCGGCAAGGATCGGGCCAGGATTTTGGCGCTTAAGGAGGAAGTCAGATTGACCAGTCCGTCCCAGTGCATATCGCCCTGCAGGGCGCCTGTCCATTCCCGGAACGCGCTGACCGCCCGGACCCAGGAGCGATCCGTTTCCCGGAGAAATAGCGCTCCCGGCAGGGGATACACATGATCCAGATCGCGCAACAAACCGGCTGCAGGGGCGAAATTCTCCAGACACACCAAGCCGGTTAAGCGCCCTTTTTGCTTCAGATGAGTCAAAAGGGGCTGCGTCTGCAAAAGATCGCCAAAGCGCGTCAAATTTATGACCAAAGTATTGGGCATCCGGGTCCATCCAGGCGAAAAATATTTCTTATCAAGCGGCCGGGACAGGCGCTTTTTTAGTCCTTTTGCCCGTCCAGACCCAATTGCAGCAGGCGCTGGCCGTACACGGCCTGCCCCAGGGAGATGCATCCGTCATTGGCGGGAAGCAAAGAATGGACCATCGGGTGCAGCCCCCGGTGTCGCAGGCTGTCGACCAGCAGGCTTAAAAGGGTCAGGTTCTGCATTACCCCCCCGCTTAAGGCCACGTCTTTAATCCCGGTGTCCGCGGCAGCCTCTGCTGCCCAGTCAGCCAATCCTCTGGCCAGTCCCAAATGGAATCTGCGGCTTATAACCCCCTTGTCCTTTTTTTGCCGCACATCCTCGGCTGCGGCGGCAAATAATTCCGGACTGTTGAAATAAAGAAAACCGTCCTCCCGGGTAAAGGAAGCGGAGTAACACCCCTCTTCGGACGGGTCCTGGATCTTTTCCAGACGCATGGCCGCCTGCCCCTCGTAATCGATCTCCCGGGTCAGGCCCAAAAGCGCGGACACCGCATCAAAAAGACGGCCGCAGCTTGAGCTTAAGGGGCAGTTTATCCCCTTTTTAAGGATGCGCAAAAGCACCTCCTCTTCCCTCTCCAGATCCTTTTCCCAGGGCACCGGGACATCCATTCCCAGGTTATGCAGATAGGCCCTTACCAGCCGCCACGGCTCCAGGACCGCTTTTTCCCCTCCCGGAAGGGGGAGGGGCCGGAAAGATCCCAGCCTTTTGTGCTCCAGTCTGCGGTTGTCCACAAACAAGAGTTCCCCGCCCCAAATACTCCCGTCCGTGCCCAATCCGGTCCCGTCCAGGGCCAGACCCAGGCAGGCTCCCTGAAAGCGATTCTCGGCCATGACCGCATGGATATGGGCGAAATGGTGCTGCAGGGTGTATACCGGGCACACATCCTGGTCCGCGGCAAAGCGGGAACTCAGATAGTCCGGATGTAGATCCCGGACAATCACTCTGGGCTCCACCTGCAGAATGCCGCGCAGGTGTTCGAACATTTCCTGATAGAACTCAAAGCTCTTAAGGTTCTTAAGGTCTCCGACATGCTGGGAAACAAAGGCCTGGTCCCCCTTGGTCAGACACAGGGTGTTCTTTAGCTCCGGCCCGGTTCCCATGACCATGTCCCCGGAGGCGGCCAGAAAAATCGGAGTAGGGGTATATCCGCGCGCCCGACGATAAAAGCCGGGCTCGGGGGAGCGGGTATAGACCACGGAATCGTCGCAGCGGACCAGTATATCCCTGTTGTGCAGCAAAAAATAGTCGGCTATATTCCCGAGGCGATTCAAGGCCTCCCTGTTGCCCAGGGCAATGGGCTCGGAGCTGGCATTACCCGAAGTCATGACCAGGGCCGGGACCCTGGAGTGGCTCTGCATACGGGATTTTATGAGGTTAAGCAGGATAAAATGCAGCGGGGTGTAGGGGAGCATAATACCCACACTGCTGGTATCCGGCGCTATATCCGGACTCAAATGCGGTGTATCCTTTTTTTCCAAAACCACTATCGGCCTTTGGACGGAAGCCAAAAGCTCCTTTTCCTCCCCGCTTATCCAGGCCAGCTCTTTAGCGTCGGACACCCTCTCCACCATCACTGCCAGGGACTTGCCCGGGCGGTTCTTGCGCCGGCGCAAAAGCTTCACGGCCCGGTCGCTTGCAGCATCGCAGGCCAGATGAAATCCGCCCAGCCCCTTTACGGCCAAAATGTTTCCGGCAAGCAAAAGCTCGGCTGCGTCCTCTGCGGCCTGCTTTCGGGCGGAAATATCCCCTCCGTTTGCGTCTGTCAGCCAAATATGCGGTCCGCACTGCGGGCAGGCATTGGGCTGGGCGTGAAAACGCCTGTGCATGGGATCCGTGTATTCCTTCCCGCAGGTCGGACACATGGGAAAACAGGCCATGGAGGTCCCGGACCGGTCATAGGGGATACAGCGGGTTATGGTGTAGCGGGGGCCGCAATTGGTGCAATTTATGAAAGGATATAGATAACGCGGATCACGCGGGTCGAAGAGTTCGTGCTGACAGTCCGCGCAAGTACAGACATCCGGGCTGATAAGCACCTGATGCTTTTTCTCCCCGGCGCTTCCGCAAATCCTGAACTCCTCTTCTTTCGGGTCAAAAGGGATATCCTTTTCCTGCAGGCGGATAATCCGGGCCAGAGGAGGGAGATCGTGTTTAAGGGCCCGGGAAAAAGCGCGTACATCCCCGTCTTTCCCCTGCACCTCGATCTTGACCCCTTCCGACGTGTTCCGGACAAAACCGGTCAGGCCCAGGGAGGCGGCGGTGCGATAGACAAAAGGCCGAAAGCCCACTCCCTGCACCTGCCCGTTTACAATATATTTTCTCCTGGTCATCAAATACGCCCTTTATAAACAAGTATAACGGTAAAGCCCGAAAAATGCTAAAAACAGCTTTAAAAATTACCCCTTATCCGGGGTCCGGTCAAATGGACGGGCCCGGACCAAGTTACCCCTTGCACATCCGGGACTTTGTTCTTAGTATTTGTTTGGATCGATTCCAAATCCCATATAAAACGGACCAAGAAATATGAACACCGCCGCAAATACCGAATTCGCCCCGGCTGAAACAGACAGTCCGGAGACCATTGCCAAGCAAAGAGAGACTTTCTTAAGATCGGACACCATCCGTCCCGTTCTGGACGCCGTTCCGGACATCATCATGGTCTTGAACGATAAGCGCCAACTGGTTCTGGGCAACCACCCCCTGCAAAAAATCGCCCGTAAAAGCGCGGAAGAACTCACCGGTCTTCGGCCGGGGGAAATCCTGGGATGCATCCACGCCCTGAAAAGCCAGTCCGGTTGCGGGACCACTCCTTTCTGCCGCTACTGCGGTGCGGCCAAGGCCATTTTGAGCAGCCTGCATGGGAACAAGGAGCTCCAGGAATGCCGCATACTTCGCCAGGAGGGCAGCAGCAAGGAAGCCCTGGACCTCAGGGTGAGCGCCACACCGTTTACAGCTGGAGGATACGACTTTTCCGTTTTTCATATAACCGATATCAGCCACGAAAAAAGGCGGGAAGTACTGGAGCGCATATTCTTCCACGACATTTTGAACAGCGCGGGAAGTATACAGGGTATTATGCAGGTGCTTGGCGAGCAGACGAGCGAGGACAACCAAGAACTGGCTAAAATGGCGGAAAAACAATGCCGGACAACCGTGGAGCAGATCCAGGCCCAAAAGGACATAATGGCCGCGGAAAAAAAAGATCTCCAGGTGCACCCGGAACAGTTGCAAGCGGATACATTTCTTACGAACATCAAAAGAGTTTATTCCGAGCACTTGGCGGCCGAGGGCAAGGAAATCCGGATCCTGCCGGCGGAGGAAAACACCCTCTTTGTGACCGACCCCAAATTACTCTCCCGGGTTCTGGAGAACATGCTCAAAAATGCCCTGGAAGCTTCCGCAACCGGGGAAACGGTTACAATGGGAACAAAAGAAGAAAACAAGGAAGTCTTGTTCTGGGTGCACAACTCCACACACATGCCCGAAGAAACCCAGTCCCAGATTTTCAAGCGATCCTTTTCCACCAAGGGTAAGTCCAGGGGCCTGGGTACCTACAGCATCCGCCTCCTTTCCGAGGAATACCTGGGGGGCAAAGTCTGGTTCGAATCCACGCCGGAAAAAGGAACCACCTTTTACCTTAAACTAAAAAAAGACACGGACCCCGCCTGAAATGGAGCACATAAGCATCAAGGGAGCCAGGCATCACAACCTGAAGGACCTGGACCTTGAGATCCCGCACAACCGTCTGATCGTAGTCTGCGGTCCATCCGGATCGGGCAAGTCCACCCTGGCCTTTGACATAATCTACGCCGAGGGACAGCGCAGATATGTGGAATCCCTGTCCACGTATGCCCGGCAATTCCTGCCCCAGATGGACAAACCGGAAGTGGAGAACATCCAGGGCCTGTCCCCGGCCATATCCCTGGAGCAGCAGTCCATTGCCAAGAATCCCAGATCCACCGTGGGCACGGTTACCGAAGTCTACGACTTTTTGCGCGTTTTCTTCGCCCGCCTGGGGACCCCGTACTGTCCAAATTGCAATCTGCCTGTCCGGGCCCAGACCGAGGACCAGATCATAGACCGCATCCTGGCCTTGGGAGAAAAAGAGAAATACATGATTCTGTCCCCGCTTGTGGAAAACAAAAAAGGGGCACACAAAGAACTGCTGAAAAAAGTCAAGTCCCAGGGATTCGTCCGCATCCGCCTGGACGGGGAGATTGTCTCCCTGGACCCCCTTCCCGACCCGGACCCCAAGAAAAAACACGATATAGATCTGGTTGTGGACCGCCTGGTAAATAAGCCGAACATCCGCAGGCGCCTGGCTGATTCCGTGGAACTGGCCCTTTCCCTGGGTCAGGGGCGCATCCGGGTAAAGATAATGGACGGGGAAGAGCTTTTTTTGAGCACGGCCGCTGTCTGTCCGGACTGCGGGATATCCCTTCCCCGTCCCTCCCCCCAGCTCTTTTCCTTTAACAGCCCGCAGGGGGCCTGCCCCCATTGTTCGGGCATAGGAAGCGTGGAATACTTTGAGCCGCGCCTGATCGCCCCCAATCACGGCCTGAGCCTCAGAGACGGAGCGATCATTCCCTTTAAAAAGAAAAAGAATCTGGAAAAATTCCTGCCCCGGCTGCGGGAAGTGGGAGATAAATACGGTTTTGATCCGGACACCCCTCTCAATGACTACTCTTCCAAGGCCCTGGAAGTACTCTTTTACGGTGATCCGGACCTGGACTGGGAAGGGATAGTGGCTATCCTGGAGCAGGGTTTTGATCTGGGATTTGCCTGGAGAGACGAATTGGCCCGCTTCCGACAGAGCCATCCCTGCCCGGAGTGCGCTGGAACGCGCCTCAAACCGGAGGCCCTGGCTGTATATGTCCGGGATATCAACATTTCCGAATTTGTGAATATGTCTGTGGACAAGGCCCTGAAATGGGTATCCGGGCTTGAGTTTAAAGGACTAACCGCCCGCATAGCCGATCCGCTGGTGGCTGAACTCAGACACAGGCTGGAGTTCCTCTCCCGTGTAGGGCTGGATTATCTCAATCTGGCCCGGAGCATGTCCACCCTCTCCGGGGGAGAGGCGCAACGCATCCGCCTGGCCGGGCAGCTGGGATCCGGTCTGGTCGGGGTAACCTATGTGCTTGACGAGCCCAGCATCGGCCTGCATCCCAGGGACAACCACCGCCTGCTCACGGCTTTGAGCAGCCTGCGCGAACGGGGGAACACAGTCCTCGTGGTCGAGCATGACCAGGCCACCATCCGCAGCGCGGAGCATGTAATCGAGCTCGGACCCGGTTCCGGGGCCCTGGGCGGGGAAATAACCTATTCCGGAAGCGTGCAGGGACTTCTGGCCGCCCCGGACTCCCTGACCGGAAAATACATGCGCGGTGAACTGAACATCCCCAGACCGGAGACAAGAAGGACGCCTTCCGGACATCTTACACTCAGCAAAGTAAGTACCAACAACTTAAAAAACCTGGACTGCCGCATCCCGCTGGGATGCCTGAACGTGGTCACCGGTGTTTCCGGATCCGGGAAGAGTTCCCTGGTGGTGGATTCCCTGTACAAGCATCTGGCCCTGCGTCAGGGGATCCGGGTGGACAATCCGGGAACCATCCGCGGGCTGGAAGGCAAGGAGCAGATCGAGAAAGTGATCTCCATCGATCAGAGCCCCATAGGCAGGACCCCGCGCTCCAATCCGGCCACCTACACCAAGGTCTTTGACGAGATCAGAAAAATATTCTCCGGGACCAAGGAGGCCAGAAAGCGGGGATATCAGCCGGGCCGCTTCAGCTTCAACGTCCGGGGCGGGAGATGCGAGGCCTGCGGCGGGGACGGACAGATACGGGTGGAAATGCATTTTTTGCCCGACGTGTACATAACCTGCGAGACCTGCAAGGGAAAACGATACAACCGGGAGACCCTGGAGATAGAATACAAGGGCAAGAACATCTCCGATGTCCTGGACCTGACCGTGCGCCAGGCAAAGGAGTTTTTCAGCAACTATCCCTCCCTGAAACGCAGGCTGGGCATACTGGAGCAGGTCGGCCTGGAATACATAAAGCTGGGCCAGCCCGCGACCACGCTTTCCGGAGGGGAGGCGCAGCGGATAAAGATATCCCGGGAACTGGGCAAGCGCAGCCTGCCGGGAACGCTGTATATCCTGGACGAGCCCACCACCGGTCTGCACATGCACGAGGTGGGCAAGCTGATCCAGGTCTTAAACCAGCTTGTGGACAAGGGGGCCACGGTCATTGTTATCGAACACAATCTGGATGTGGTCTACAGTGCGGATCATATCCTGGATCTCGGCCCCGGAGGGGGGGAATACGGGGGAGAGATAGTAGCCAGCGGCACTCCGGAGGAAATACAAAAGGATCCGGCCTCGGTAACCGGATCCTTTCTGGAAAACTACTGATCCTTTTTCTTGTCCACCAGGGCCTTGGTCACTCCGGCCAAAAGCCCGCAGACCAGGCCCAGCAAAAGCGCCCGGGGCGGATTCATGCCGAACCATCCGGCAATCAGCCCGATGGAACCGCCCATTATTATTCCCCGCATAACTGCCTGTTTTTTATCCATCCCTGCTCTCCCAACGTTTTTATCCAAACATATTATCCCCCCCGGCGCACAGCATTTTTTTTACAAACCGGGACGTGCCCGGAAAACTGATTTATTCCACACCTAATGTCAACAGCCGGGGCCGAACGAGAACCATCCGCGTTACCAGGCAGAGGAAGGTAAATGGACAAGCCATTGAATCACGGGCTCCCGGACGCTTAGTGTGGATTTTCTATCCGGAAAAAGCCTTCTGGTACCTGCGGGCCGTATCCAGATAAAACTCCCGCAGCTTGGGAGGTAGCGGCAGATGACTGTCCGTGCCCAGAAAAATATACGCCTTGGCCAGCTCCCGGCTTACTACGGCTTTATTGTCCACCCTTTTTTGAAAGGATCTGTCCGCGAGCATTTTCCGGCAGATGGAAAACACTTCCCCGGCCCGGACCGGGGCGGAATGCCGCTTGTGCACCTTGTCTCTTCCGGCTCCAGCTACTTTCGAGATCCTTTCCGGATGCTTTAAAAGACGCGCGGCAACTCGGAGCGCGGCCTGGACGTTCCCCCGGGGATAGACAAATATGTCCCGGCCCGGCTCAAACAACTCAAACAGCCCGTTGCCGCTCTCTTCGGTGAGTACTGCCGCACCGCAGGCCGCGGCCTGGAAGATGCGGAAATTCAGTTCCCCGGCCGCGCTCTGATTGAGGACAATCCGGCTGCGGTTGAAAACCGGGACGTAGTCGCCGCTGGCAATATGCAAAGGTAGCTGATCCTTAAAACCGCGTAAAAAAGGTTTTCTTTCCGGATTAAGCGGCGGGTCCTGGGTACCTACAAAGCCGACAGGGATATCCCGGGGTTCGCCCATATCCCGATCCCGTTGCGGATTGCAGAACAAAGGGAACCATCTCGGCTGCGCATGGACAGCCTGCCGGCCAAAAAAATCCAGATAGTCCTTCTGGGCGACCAGCATCAGGTCAAAAGCGGCACTGTACGGAACATGCCATGGATTGCAGTATTGATCTATGGAAAAGCCTACGCACGGGCAGGGCAAAGTCTCGAAACCGACAACCGACGGAGGCCGGCAGTTATCGTTCCAGAAGACAAGGTCCGGGAAAAAGGAAAAATCCCTTAAAACCGCCCACAGACGTTTCAGGGAAAAGACCCTGTCCACCTGCACATCACAGGCCGCATCCGGGCCTATGCTCAATACTTCATGCCCCTGTTCGCGCCAGGCTTGAACCAGATGGCGACCTTCAAGATTCAGAATTTTCATTTTCCGGAGACAATACCTTTTAAATATCCGCCCGCCCCGCCCGGGCGGCAGCGACTTGAAATCCCGGCCGATTGCCCTTATTCTGCAGGGTATTGGAGAAAAAAGGATCAGGCCGGGAAATCCGATTATTTACCAAGGCGCTATTCATCTTGCCCGACTAACCGTTATGCTGGCAAAAAACAATATTTCCGAACATCTTGCTCCGGAAAGTTGAAAAGGGAAATCTTGAACAGGGAAAAAGAAGATTTACGCCGGAAATTTATCCGGCGCAGACAGGACATGGCCCCGGAGGAGGTCAAGGCAAAGAGCCGGGAGATTATCAAAAAAACGCTTACGCTCTGCGCCTTCGCCCCCGGGGACTTTGTCGGCCTGTACCTCCCGGTCAGAAACGAGGTGGATACCTGGCCCCTTTTTGAACACCTCCTGCACATTGGCGCCTACCCCCTGCTTCCCTGCTGCCGGGAAAATGAACCGGGAAAAATGGATTTTTTCCTTATCCGGGACAAAAAAGAGCTTAGGAAGGGCAAATTCGGGATTCAGGAGCCGTGTATCCGGGACTGTCCCGCCTTTGACTGCGGGAAAACAAAAGCCCTCATACTTCCCGGGGTGGCCTTTGACCTGCATGGATACCGCCTGGGGTTTGGCGGCGGTTACTACGACCGCTTTCTAGGTGAATACCCCCTGCCTTTGCTTATCGGCCTGGCCTACGAATTCCAGATCGCGCCCCAACTCCCGGCCGAACCCTGGGATCGGCCGGTGCAGTATGTAATAACCGAAACCAGGACAAGGAGCATAACTTAGATGCCCGCGATTATCCCCTTTTCCTTCCCCGGCCTGCCAAGTGTGGGATGCGCCTTCGGCACCCGCCTGCGCCCCGCAGAAAATCATACCCTGGAGACTCCCTCTCTGCGACTGATGCTTACTCAAGTACACGGGACGGATATTGTCTTTGAACCGCAAAAGGACAACGAAAGCACAGAAGCGGACGGAATGGCCGCGTCCACTCCCGGGCAAGCGCTGGTAATAAGGACCGCGGACTGCCAACCGATAATGGCCGCCCACAAATCCGGGAAATACATCCTGGCCCTGCACTGCGGATGGAGGGGGAACCGGGCCGGATTCCCCACAAACGGAATAAAAAAATTCTGTGCCCGCTACGATCTGGCTCCCGAGGATATCCTGGCCGTACGCGGCCCGAGCCTGGGTCCGGCCCGGGCCCGCTTCCACGACTTTTCCGAGCATTGGCCTGAGTCCTTTGGCAACTATTTTCACCCCGGGGATAAAAGCATGCACCTGTGGAATCTAACCCGGGATCAGCTGCTTGCAGCCGGGCTGCCCAAAGAAAACATCTTCGGCCTGGATCTTTGCACTTACAGCCTGCCCGAGTGGTTCTATTCCTACCGCCGGGACAGAGACAAAAAGAGAATGGAAAACATGATCTGGATAAAATAACGGTTCCTCGACGTTGGATGTGGATTTCATCCGCCTGATCCTTTTTGATGCTTTTAACGAGAGGCTCGTGCGTTTTCTTGCCC